>NZ_FNCU01000091.1:0-10554 GCF_900099855.1 Bradyrhizobium sp. Rc2d
CAATCTGGAGTTTTTGGGCCGCAACGACGATCAGGTGAAGATCCGCGGCTTCCGGATCGAGCCGGGTGAGATCGCGGCGCGGCTTTGCGAGCACCCGTTCGTGCGCGAGGCGGTGGTGGTGGCGCACGAGGGCCCCGGCGGCGAGCAGCGTCTTGTCGCCTATGTGGTGTGCGCGCCGGAAGCAGCTTCGAACGGGCTGGAGGGAAGCGAGCTTGCCGGCGCCTTGCGCGCGCACATAAGTGCACACCTGCCGGAGTACATGGTGCCATCGGCGTTCGTGCGGCTGGCGGCGCTGCCGCTGACGGTGAACGGCAAGCTGGACCGCAAGGCGCTGGCTGCGCCTGCGGATGAGGCGTATGCGCGCGCCGCCTATGAGGCGCCGCAAGGCGAGATCGAGATCACGCTGGCACAGATCTGGGCCGAGCTGCTCGGTGTTGAGCGGGTCGGACGCCACGACGACTTCTTCGAACTGGGCGGGCACTCACTGCTAGCGGTGCGGCTTCTCAGTCGAGCGCTCGATGCCGGGTTCAAGTTTACCGCCGCCGATCTCTTCCAAGCTCCTGTTCTGAAGGAACTTGCATTGAAGGTTCATTTGGAGCGACAGCCCAGTAGTCCGGGAGTGATTTGTGTTCGCGCAACCGGATCGCAGCCGCCGCTGTTCTTTGTTCCCACAGGCTTAGGAGATTGTTCCTATATCCTCAACTTGGTGGAGGAAATGGACGCGGACTGTCCAATCTATGGACTACCGTGGCCTTCTTTCAGTGAAGTTTGTTCACCAACTCTTGAAGCGATAGCCTCGCAAGTCATTCCGGCGATCAGGGAGATATGGTCCCGGGGTCCATATCGATTTGCTGGATACTCATCAGGCGGAATATTGGCTTACGCCATAGCCGAGCACTTACTGAGCCTCAATGAAACTGTGTCATTTATGGCGTTCATTGATGTTACGCTACCCGCAAAGCCAGCCGGCATGACGCCCACCCAGATGGTATGCGAAGTGGTGCTGGAAACTCTTGAACCCCTTGAGGACGAGCACTTTAAACTATTAAAGCGCTTTGCACGGCACAGTTCAATTGCTCAACTACTTGAGAAGGCTCATCAAATAGGAGCTATACCTCCGGATCACAATGATGCTTTGATGTACGAGAGAATTGAGCAGTTTCAAAGGGCGCTGCAGCTATATCGGGCTCCGTCGCTGCCAATTGAGGTACATCAGTTTTACGCGACGGATTCTTCCGTAAGTTGTCGCGCACGACTAGACAAGAGCTCAATAGCTCCAGAGATTAGCTCGCCGATGCGAGGCTGGGACAGGGTTTTGAGTGCAGCGGCCATTGATACCACACCGATTCCAGGCAATCACGCGACGATGATGAACACTCCAGAAAACCGCAAAGTCCTGGCACGCTCGTTATCAAGAGCCTTAAATAGCTCACCGACGTGATCTGAGACCGCCGGCGAACTGGACCATTTTTGGTTAGAGTTTTTCGCGATTTCCCCGGCCGGGAGGAGCGAAGAACGATGAAGGCTCGAAGTTTTCGGGCGCCCAGAAGGCGTTCATTTTGAAGCTCCACTGAAAGTCCTTGAAGCGGCGTGCGGGTTGATCGGTCTTCTCGGCCGTAGCCCGGGCCGCCGTCAGTTCGTCCGCGATCATGGCGAGCAGCCGCGTGTTGCGGGCGAACCCGA
Source organism: Bradyrhizobium sp. Rc2d (assembly GCF_900099855.1). NCBI lineage: Bacteria > Pseudomonadati > Pseudomonadota > Alphaproteobacteria > Hyphomicrobiales > Nitrobacteraceae > Bradyrhizobium > Bradyrhizobium sp. Rc2d. The sequence goes on from NZ_FNCU01000091.1 coordinate 1,684, forward strand.
ACAGATAATCCACGTGGTTGTCCTCGCACCACGCCATCAGCGGCTCGCGCGCAAAGGTATATCGCTTCGCGCTTATGTCGGCGTTAATCAGTTGGCGGACCAGCTTGAGATACCGCTTCCTCACAAAGCAGCTATTCATGTATTCGCCACTATCGAAAACATGGACAACAAACGCTCTAAAACGCAGTGCTTGGACCATCTCGCGCCAGCTCTCGTGGGGTCATCGCATCCCGGCTTGGTTCGGTCCGGATGGCGCCATCTTCGTCCAGGAGACCGAAGAAGCCAAAGCTCAGGCTCGCGCCGCACTATGGCCATGACGAGCCGCTCACTCAAGACGAGGACGTGCTCGATACTTGGTTTTCCTCGGCGCTGTGGCCGGTTCTCGACCCTTGGCTGGCCCGAAAAGACAGGCGATTTTGAGCGCTTCTATTCGACGAACACCCTCATCACAGGTTTCGATATCATACCTTTCCGGGTCGCTCGGATGATGATGCAGGTCTGCAGCTAACGGGCAAGGTTCCGTTCAAGCGGGTGTTCATCAACGCCCTAGTACAAGATGCAAGCGGCGCCAAGTGTCGAAGTCCGAGGGGAACGTTATGGACCCTCTGGAACTGGTGGACGAGTTGGAGCCGACGCCTTGCGCTTCACGCTGACCGCCATGTCCGGAGCTGCACGCGATCTCAAGCTCTCGCGGCAGCGCATCGAAGGCTAACGCGTGACGCGCGGGCAAGCGTCACATCGGCAATATTTAGAGAGGCGAAGCCTATGCTAACGCCGAGCCCATCGTTAGTCCCGGCCGATGTTTCAGAGTGATCGAGCGTGATCCAGTGTGACCGAAGAGGGAGTAGTGGGGTGATTGTGCACCAATCCTTGCAATTGGTCGTCGCTGTACCGACACCGTCGTTTGGTAACCAAGACCACGAAACTCGATAGGCCATTCGAGTCGGCTGGCGGTCGCCTGATCGGGAAGTTCCATCGCGGTCGCGATGATCCTTCAATGGCTGTTGCTTGTGGTAACGGCCTTCACGGTTGTCTCGGAATACGAGAGTTAATCCTGTGATCGTCAGACCTTGGTGAGGACGCGCCGGTCGATGAGGGCTACAAGGTTTGCTCTTTCATGAGCCGATACAGATGAGCGCGGCTAATGCCCAGCAGCTCTGCCGCGCGGCGCTTGTTGCCGCCAGACTTCTCCAACGCGGTCCGAACTTCCGTGGCGGTTTGAGACTGGATACGTTGCTTGAGGGGCTTCGGCATGTCGTTCGTGCGCTGCTCTAACTTTGGGCTTGCGGCGGATATTATCAATTGACCAGTGACGATAAACCGCGTGAGCACGTTCTCCAGCTCTCGAACATTACCAGGCCAACGATGTGCAAGGAGCGATGCGATCTCTTTTCGGCTCAAATCCCGAGGCGCCGCACTCAGTCGCGTCGCAATCCGCATCAACAATCGTCGAGCAAGAAAGTCGATGTCGTCCCGAGCGCGAAGGGGAGGTACGTCGATCGGCAGCACGCCAAGGCGATAGTAGAGGTCTTGTCTGAAACGACCCGCGCGAGCCAGTTCGGGAAGTGATTGATGGGTCGCGCAAACGACGCGGGTATTGACAGCGACTGGCGTCGTCCCGCCCACGCGCACCAATTCGTTGGTCTGGAGAACACGCAGCAAACTGCCCTGCAGGTGCAGCGGCATATCGCCGACTTCGTCCAGGAATAGAGTACCGCCGGACGCCAGCTCGAACTTTCCTAATTTTCCGCGACTGCGGGCGCCGGTGAATGCGCCGCCCTCATAGCCGAACAACTCCGCTTCAATCAGCTCGCTCGGAATAGAGGCGCAATTGACCCAGACGAAAGGCCCGTCGGATCGGCTCGAATGCGCGTGGATCGCATGAGCGGCCAATTCCTTGCCGGACCCGGTCTCACCTGAGATCAGCACGGGCAGATCATGTCCGGCGACGACATCGAGCGAATTTCGATAGCCGTCCATGAGCTCGCCCTGGCCGATGATGTCGCTCATGCCAAACCGCGAGCGCCAAGGCTTGTTGCCCTGGGGCATCGCTAGCTCGGACCGTGTGGCCCGTCGGAAGGTTCGCTTCAGGGTGCCGAGATCTGAAAACAGTGCGAGGCCGACCGCCCCAATGATGCGGCCGTCCTGAAGTACGGGAACTTGCTTCGTGATCAATTGATGGCCGCGTACCTTCAATGGATACCCAACGTGGCTGCCTTCTCCGCGCGCGACGAGATGGAGTTTGGTTTGTGGCCCCACCACATCGGTGATGTGCCGCCCGATGAAGTCGTCCGCCGCACCTCCCAGGAGCCTGCAATAGGGCTGGTTGATCAGGACGATGGTACCGGACGTGTCGACCGCAACGAGGCAGTCCGAGACGTGATCGAGGACGAGCCTCAGGAAGCCCGCTTCCTCCGACGATCCGGCAATCCACTGCGAGAGAACCATGAGGGGGATCCGCTTTTGGTATGTCACATCGATGCGACATAAGTGTCACCTAATTGATACAGTAACCGTGCAGCCAATGGCCGTCAAACCGCTGGGATCCATTCGGTTCCGGTAAATTCAATAATACCGCCAGAGTGATAGGGCGCATAGCGTCACGCGCGGCCGAAATGGCACGGCGCTTGCGAACTCTCCTGTCCGATAAATGACCTCGGGAGGAGAGGAATGACACCCAACAGGACCATTACCATCGGGGACACCGTCGTGCAGGTGTCGGGAGAGGGAACGCCGTTGGTATTCGTGCACGGCTTCACGACCACGGCCGAGTTCTGGCGCGAGCAGGTCGAGACATTTTCGGTCCGTCACCAGATGATCCGCATCAATCTGCCCGGTCATGGCCGCTCGCCGCGCCCCGAAAACCGGGCCTATACGATCGAGGCCTTCGTCGAAGACGTGCTCAGGGTGTATCGCGAATTGGCGATCGACTCGGCGGTTCTTGTCGGCCTTTCGATGGGCGGTACCGTGGCCCAAACCTTCGCGCTCACATACCCCGATCGCGTGCGAGCACTCGTGCTGGTGGGAGCCACGCCCCACGGACTTGGCGCTGACGTCAACGTCGACAACGTGCTCAAAGCCATCGAAGATCTCGGCGTGGTCGCTGCAAGCCAGAAAGTCATCGAACGATCCTTCGGTTCCGATGCGAACCCGGCACTCGTCGATTTCGCCAAGAACGAGGTCGCGCAGACGCCGGCTTTCGTGGCGCGCCAGGCAATCGCTTCACTGAATGCGTCGGATAGTCGCGCAAGGCTTGGAGAGATCCACGTGCCAACGATGGTCGTCGTCGGCGACGAGGACATCATCACCCCGCCAAGCGAGTCGCAAATCCTGGCGGCCGGTATTCCGAACAGCCAACTCTATTGCATCCCACGAGCGGGACATTTCCCAATGCTCGAGCGACCAGATACATTTAGTCGCCTGCTAGGCGATTTTCTGATGCGACAAGGGTTGCCGGCGCCGCGCATTGCCGCAAGCGCCACGTCCCACATGCAGCAAAACGTTTGATGCGGGAGAATAGGATGTCAGTTCAAACCATCGAAGCAAAAACCTGCCTCGCTTCTCATCAACTCGACCGCGATACGAAGCGCATCATCTTTGCCGCCGCTCTTGGCACCGTGTTCGAGTGGTATGATTTCTTCATCTACGGGTCCTTGGCGGCGTTCTTCAGCACGCTGTTTTTCCCGAAGGGAAATGAAACGGCGGCATTGCTCGCCGCGCTGGCGACGTTCGGAGCAGGGTTCGTCCTTCGACCATTCGGTGCCGTCGTCTTCGGACGGCTCGGCGATCTCGTTGGCCGCAAGAAGACGTTTCTCGTCACCATGCTGGTGATGGGCCTCGCGACCGCAGCAGTTGGCCTGCTGCCAACGTTCGAGACTTTCGGCTGGTGGGCTCCGACGATTCTGGTCGGCTTGCGCCTGCTGCAAGGGCTGGCGGTCGGCGGCGAATTCGGAGGCGCGGTAACCTACGTTGCCGAGCATTCCGATTCGGAAAGGAGAGGCTTTACGACGAGCTGGATCCAAATTACGGCGACCCTCGGGCTGTTCCTGTCACTGCTCGTCATCATTCTGTGCCGCTCGTCCATGTCGGCGGAAAGCTTCGCGAGCTGGGGCTGGCGCGTTCCGTTCATCGGATCGATCGGCCTCCTGGTTCTCTCGCTGTACATACGGGTCAAGCTTCACGAGTCGCCCGTGTTCCAGCAGATGAAGGCGGAGGGCAAGGGCTCGAAGAACCCTATTGCCGATACGTTCGCCGATCGTCGCAACCTGCGCCTCGTCCTCGTCGCCATCTTCGGCGTCGTCGCCGGCCAGGCGGTGGTCTGGTACACGGGGCATTTCTACAGCCTCTACTTCATGACCACGGCTCTGAAGATGAGCCAGGACCAGGCCAACTTCTACCTGCTCGTGGCACTCACGCTCGGAACGCCATTCTTCCTGTTCTTTGGCTGGCTGTCCGACAAGGTTGGGCGCAAATGGATCATCGTCACGGGATGCGCGTTGTCTGCCGTTCTGATGATGCCGCTGTTCCAGGGACTGGCGACTTACGGAAATCCAGCGCTCGCTGAATTCCGCGCCAAAACCTCGGTGATCGTCCACGGAAACGATTGCACTGAGGACCAATCTTGGCTCGGTCAGCTATTCCAGCCCAAGGCAACGAAGGACTGTACTCGCGTGAAGGCGTTTCTGACTGCGCGTGCCGTGCCCTACGTCGTGAAGGCGGATACGACCTCGCTTAGTGTCCAGATCGGTGAGGATACAGTGGCAGGGTTCGATGAAGCCAAGCTCCTGAGTGCGCTGACCGCGAAAGGCATGCCATCGGCAAAGACGCCGGCGGAGCCCAATGGGCCGATGATCATAGCCATCTTGTTCGCCATGGTCTTCCTGGCAACCATGGTTTACGGACCGCTCGGAGCGCTTCTTGTTGAACTCTTTCCGGTGCGCATCCGATACAGCGGCGTTTCTGTCGCACTGCAACTCGGAAACGGTTGGATCGGTGGATTTGCGCCGTTCGTCGCAACCGCAGTTGTGATCGCGACCGGCAATATTTTCGGTGGGCTCTGGTACACGATCGCATTCGCAGCTTCGACGGCAATTATAGGAGCTCTACTGCTGCCTGAAACCCGCGGTCGGGACATTAATACCTGATTGTGTGCGACGGGAATCGGCGTGATTGTCATGTTGTGCTCGCCGGTTCCCGATCTCTTTGTCGACGTTCTACTTCCGACGTCGAGAAGAATGCATGAAATCCGCTGGCAGGCCGGCTCGTCTGCTTAACCTCCCAGAACGTAGAAGTTGGTGGCCACTTCGACCAGGACGACCGCGGGATTCAGGATGCGGTTTGCATAGAAAACGAGAGCCACCGGCACGGTGAGCGAGGAAAACCCATAGCCGAGGGCGCCATTTACGAAGGCTGCAAGAAAAGCAACGCCAGCGAGACGATCACCGCAGATCAAGAGGAGGCATCGTTGGCTCCCTATACGGGCAATGGTCGGCCGCGAGACGACCGACTTTTATCCTATCACTATCCTATCATTTCGAGCGGTCTGTTTGCAGGTTGGAACGGACGTAGAGTCACGCCGACGGTTTTGTGGGTACACGGCCTAGCCAACCCGCATCTGGAGCGGGGCTGGTGAGCAGAGACGGTCGAGTCACCAGATAGCCAGCTGGTGCGGTAGCTTCTCCAAGCTAATCCGGTTGTCAGCTCGTCGTCAGCTTGCCTGCAATATCATTCGCAGGCAGGCCGTAAGCAGCCCGCGCTCGCTCTGAGGAAACGTACGCTGAAGAGGCAGGTGAACCGCGATGTATAATCGAGTGAGTGGCCAATCCACACGCCCTAATCAACCTGACGAACCGAGTCAGTCGGCGGACAGTAGCGAATTTGCGCAAACACTGACGGATCTCGCTCAACGGGAGAGCCCGCCACCTGGGGAATTGTCCGACAAAATGGGGCTCTGCTGCAGCAAGCCACATACCTCAGATGCAAACATTTACAGTCCAAGCACCTCGGACCCCAGCACATCCTCTCTGTCCTCCAGCTCAAATCCATCCTCTCCAGCGAGGCCTATTCGTCCTTTGTTCCAATACAGGACTGCTGAATTGCCCGGGGCCAATGTCAACGGCATCTGCGTTGGATTGGCAGCGGAGTGGCTCCTCAATCTCCCAAGCAGCCCTTCATCCCGGATGAGGGCGCTGCGCCCGGGTACTCAAAATCACAGCTCAGCGGCAGTGCGGCAGCAGCGGTATGAAGATCTCAAGACTCTGTTGCGAAGCGATAGGGCGGAAGGTTCTCACAACCTTCAGGCAAAAAGCACGATGTTACGCGAAGCTGGCCTAGAGCCGTCCGCCGAACAGACGCAATATAGGTTTGGTACATCTTCGCGCATTGACCGGATCGTGAACGAGGTCACCGACGATCCATCGATCTATTTGGTCAGCTTGCGTTTCGCTGCAGGTGGCGCCCACACAATCGCAACGTCGACATCGAATGGAATGACGACCCTCTTTGATCCGAACTATGGAGAATTTACTGTTCGGTCAGATCAGATGGGTGAGTTGTTCAAAAGTCTCGCCGACCGTTACAGCAACCTGAACGGATATGATATATCGACAGTCGTCACACAAAGGATGACGTGAGTGTTTCGGAGATTCCAACGGACCTTGCCGATGCCCACGCGCGGATCCTTTCGCGATCGATACCGGAACAGCCGCATCGCCTCCGACAGTGCAACACCACGGCCGGGAACACGGATTTTGCCGCCCTGAACGTGCACCCGACGTCATACCGGAGCTCACCGCGGCCCGTCAGATGTTGGAGCGGTACGCTCGACGGAGGGTCTCGGAAAGTAGTGCCGCGAGGGGTCGAATGTTCAGAGATGGAGGCTCTCAGGTTGATGAGCTCGTGCCATCGCGCGTCAAAGCGTGAATGGCCTGCGCTTGCACTCAAGTGGGACCGACGGCCCGCTGGAGCTTGCCTGAAATCGGGCCAAGCTCCTCATGTGGGTTTCGATGCCTTACACCCCCTTTGGGCTCAGGCTAAGAGCGGGCACCAGGCATCCACCACAGCCGGCACAAGCTGTAGTTCGTCTGCGTCAGAATCATCGCAGGCCTCTTCTCTACTGACGTCGCCAGCCAAACAGCTGGTGCGGCGGCAATGCATGCCGTCGCACCACCGAACACACCGAGTCGACGCTCGCCGCGAGCTCCGAACAATCTGCCCCTTGTCCTCGTCGCTGAACTTCCGCTGACGTCCGGTTCTGGTGAAGTGCTCAAGCCTCGAACCGACTCAGTGATGACACTATGCACTGTGTTCGTTCTAAGCCTCACGGTTCAAACAAACCGTCAGCAATGTCCCAAGCCTGATCCATATCTCTTTGGAATTGGTCCAGCTTTGCGCCGAGCTGGACTAGAAGGTCATTTGCCCCGAATAATGCGAGGTGAAGCTCCTCTCTGCGGAGCGGGCGCAAGCTGGCTATTAAGCTTGATCTGGAAGACCGTCGCCAGGTGGCTTGGATATGATCCCAGTCTCACACTGGAAGCAGCGCGGGCGCGACTCGGCGCTGGTCGGGCTGGATGGATCAGACGCTGTCCCTGCCACGCCCGCACTACTGATTGAAGTTAGCAGAAACGTGACTCGGCGCCCAAAAGCCCCACGCATACACAGGGCAAGCGCTGTCCCTACCACGCGCCGCTAACTTCAACGGCGTTGTACGCGGACTAGCTTTCCGAAAGCTGACGAAACCCGACGCGATTCAGAAAACGAAAAGCGGCCGGTGTGGGTCGATGCCCTCTGTCTGGAACCCACCATCTGGCCAGCGGATCGCCCAATGCGGTTGTCAGGCCTGCAGTGTCGATTACCGCCGCCGCTAGCTAGCGCATCCGCCGTGCTCGGATCGACCAAGTTGCCGTTGGCGCCGTGCCGGTAAAGACGGACTGCACATTCAGGTAGAACGTAAGCGTCGTTTCTCAGGCCACGGCTTTGAAGGCTTGAGCTCGGTAGACCCAGGGCAGTAGCTGGTCGGTGTCGCCGTTTGGATGCCCGTTGACGATCCTTGTCAGGACGTCGGTGAGATAGGCGAGCGGATCGACGTTGATCTTGCAAGTCTCGACCAAGGTTGCGACGACGGTCCAATGTTCGGCGCCCCCGTCGGATCCGGCAAACAGCGCGTCCTTGCGACTGAGCTTGATGCCACGGATTGATCGTTCGACCGTATTGTTGTCGAGCTCGATGCGGCCGTCATCGATGAAGAGCGTTAAGCCTTGCCAGCGCGAGAGGGCGTAGCGGATGGCCTCGGCGAGCTTGATCTTCTGGCTGATGGGAGCCAGCTTTGCGCGCAGCCACACCTCGAAAACCTCGGCCAGTGGTCGGCTCTTCTGCTGCCGCAGGAGGCGGCGCTCCTCCGCGCTGCGGCCGCAGATCTCCTTCTCGATCGCATAGAATGCGGCGATATGCTTCAGCGCCTCGCTCGCGATTGGAGCGGGGCCAGCTGTCGCGAGTTCGTAGAAGTTGCGCCGCATGTGCACCCAGCTTGCGTCAGGACAAGTCCTGGAAAGGAGGAAGAATGTGATCTGAAACCTTTCAACGTGACCCAGAGGGTTCGACGCCCTCGCGGCAAAGGCGGAGGCCCGCCAGCCGGAAGCGAGTCTTGCATGGGTGACGGTAACGTCGCTCGTGAAGCGTAGACAGCAGGTACTTAAGCCCTGTGGCAGCCTCGAAATCATGGTCGTGCTGAAGCCTTCGCCGTGTTGGGTGCGGGGGCAGCACCGGGAAAGCCGCTATGGTCAGGTTTACCGGTTCCGCCGGGGTCTCTGAGCAGGGCAGAGATACGGGATGGGTCGCCAGGAAACCTGAGAGATCCTGTTCGTGCCCACATGG
>NZ_FNCU01000025.1:0-115632 GCF_900099855.1 Bradyrhizobium sp. Rc2d
TTCATCAACCAGATCAGCTCAAGATTGCGGCCGGCCTCGCGTTCAAGAGCGCGCGAGGATCGTATCCGGTTGGTGTAGCCATAAAGATAGAGCTTCAGCAGATCGGCAGGATCGTAAGGCGGTTGTCCCGCCCCGCCACCCGACCCGGCATGACCGAAGCCAAGCCGCTCAAGGTCCAGCGCTGCGACAAACGCCTCGATCGCCCGAACCGGGTTCTCTCGACCCACATAATCTTCCACCCGCGCGGGCAGAAGGCTGACCTGATCCCGGCTCACCCCGGTCTTGAACATGCGATTCGTCATACCGAATCGTACACTCGTTCACCCAAACGGCTAGGATTCTTGCCCAACCTCGAAGCGCAATCCGGGAATCTCGACGCTGGCACGAATCCCGGATTTCGCTGCGCTCCATCCGGGCTACGAAGGTCCCTACGCCGGCGTCAGCTCGTCATGCACCGGATAATCCGTATAGCCCTTTTCTTCGCCGCCATAGAACGTAGCGCGGTTGTACGGCGTGATCGGGTAATCGTGCGCCAGCCGGCGCGGCAGATCGGGGTTGGAGATGAAGATGCGACCGAAGGCGATGATGTCGGCGTGTCCCTCGGCGATCGCCGCATTCGCGGTCTCGCCGGTGAAGCCGCCGGCGGTCATCAGCACGCCGCTGTAGAGCGGGCGGAACAGCACCATCGCGGACGGCACGTTCTGCCAGTTGACGTCGGCGCGGCCGGCGCCGCTGGAGCGCGGCTCGATGAAGTGCAGATAGGCAAGACCGAGCTTGTCGAGCGCCTTCACGACATGGGTATAGAGCGGCATCGGATCGCCCTCGCCGGAATCATTGGCGATACCGTGTGGCGACAGCCGCACGGCGACGCGATTCGCACCCCAGACCTCGATCGCGGCTTGGGTCACTTCGAGCAGCAGCCGCGCGCGGTTCTCGATTCCGCCGCCATACTGATCGGTGCGCTGGTTGCTGCGCGATTGCAGGAACTGCTCGAGCAGATAGCCATTGGCGCCGTGGATCTCGACGCCGTCGAAGCCGGCGGCGAGCGCGTTCTTGGCACCTTGGCGGAACGCCTCGACGATGCCCTTGACCTCCTCGGTCTCCAGCGCGCGCGGCGTCTCGTAATCGGCAATCTTGCCGTCGGCGGTCATCGCCTTCATGCCGTCGGCCTTGATCGGGATCGCCGAGGCCGACACCGGCAGCGCGCCGCCGTGGAAAGAGGAATGCGAGACGCGGCCGACATGCCAGAGCTGGAGGAAGATGATGCCGCCCTTGGCGTGCACAGCATCGACCACCTTGCGCCAGCCCGCGATCTGCGTCTCCGAATAGATGCCGGGGGTCGCCGGATTGCCACGGCCGTGCGAGAGCACCGGGGACGCTTCGGCGATGATCAGGCCGCCATGCGTCGCGCGCTGGCCGTAATATTCCGCGTTGAGCGGCCGCGGCGAAAAGCTCTCGCGTTCGGCCCGCATCCGCGTCAGCGGCGCCATCGCGACGCGATGCGCAAGCCTGTATGGACCGACCTGCAACGGTTTGAACAACGCCGGAAATTTCATGCTGGCCCCGAATGTTTATGGAAGGATGCGGATCATACAGCGAGGGGCGGCCACCGGAAAAGCGCCGCCCCACGAAATCAAATATTCCCTCTTACGGAACGCGGAAGAGAGCAGGTCTTACGCCGTCTTGACCCAGACGGCCTTCACGTTGAGATATTCCTCGACGTGCTGCTTGCCGGACTCGCGGCCGTAGCCGCTCATCTTGTAGCCGCCGAACGGCACGGCCGGGTCCATCGTCTGGTAGCAATTCACCCACACCGAGCCGGCGCGCAGGCTCCTCGCCACCGCATGCGCCTTGCTGACATCGCGAGTCCACAGGCCGGAGCCGAGGCCGAACGTGGTGGCGTTGGCGCGCTTGACTAGCTCGTCTATGTCTTTGAAGGCGATCGCGGAGATGACGGGCCCGAAAATCTCCTCTTGCGCGATGCGCATATTGTCCTGGACGCCCGCAAACACCGTCGGCGAGACGAAGAAGCCCTTCGACAGCGCGCCGTCGGTGACACGGGCGCCGCCGGCAAGCGCCTTGGCGCCTTCCTTCTGGCCGATGTCGAGATAGCCGGTGACGCGCTCCAATTGCTGCTCGGACACCAGCGGGCCGATCTGCACGTTGGGATCGAGACCGTTGCCGACTTGCAGGTTCTTGCCGAACTCGGCGACACGGCCGACGAACTCCTCGTAGATCGACTGCTCGACGAACAGACGCGTGCCGGCGCTGCAGATCTGCCCCGAATTGGCGAACACCGCCATCGCAGCACCCGGCACCGCGGCATCGAGATCGGCGTCCGCAAACACGATGTCCGGCGACTTGCCGCCGAGCTCGAGCGAGACGCGCTTGAGGTTGCCGGCCGACGCACGGATGATCGACTGGCCCGTGACATGCGAGCCGGTGAAGGCGACCTTGTCGACGTCGTGATGCGAGGCGAGCGCCGCGCCTGCGGTCTCGCCATAGCCGGGAACGACGTTGATGACGCCGGGCGGCACGCCCGCTTCCATCGCGAGCTCTGCGATGCGCAGCGAGGTCAGCGGCGCCTCCTCGGCGGGTTTAAGCACCACGGTGCAGCCAGTCGCGAGCGCCGGGCCGATCTTCCAGATCGTCGCCGTCAGCGGCCCGTTCCAGGGAATGATGGCGCCGACGACACCGACCGGCTCCTTCAGCGTGTAGGAGAAGATCTCGCCGGGCAGCGAGTTCTCGATGGTCTCTCCATGGATCGCGGTGGTCTGACCGGCGTAGTAACGCAGCATGCCGATCGCGCGCAGGCGATAGGCGCGGGTGCGGCTGACGGGAGCGCCCATGTCGAGCGTGTCGAGCTGCGACAATTCATCGAAATTCTTCTCGACGAGATCGGCGAGCTTCAAGAGCAGGTTTTGCCGCTCGAACGGCTTGACCTTGCTCCAGGGACCCTCGAACGCACGACGTGCGGCGGCGACCGCGCGGTCGATGTCTTCCTTGTCGCCTTCGGCAACCGTTGCGAGCAGCTCGCCGGTGGCGGGATTGCGGGTTTCGAAGCGCTTGCCTGAGGCAGCATCGACCCACTTCCCGTCGATCAGCATCTGCTTGTAGGACCCGTTCGCGAATGGATGGCGCGTGATCGGAATAGCCTGCGACACAGCCATGGCTGCACTCCCTGTCAGGTGAATTGATTGGTTCGATCTGCGCGGGATCGTTCGTCGCATAAAATACAGCCGCGCCGGAGAGGCGTAAAGGCGGCGCGGAGCGAAGACCTCCCATGCCGACTTGTGCAGGGTCGCACGAGGCACGTGCTATAACGCGATGGAGCGCAATGTAGCTTCGCCGGAGACCCCGCCATGTCACATCCCGCCATCGTCAAAGACAACGTTGCCGTGATCACGGAGGCGCGTCCGGCATCGGATTTGCCGCCGCCGCGGCGTTTGCGCGCACCGGCATGAAGCTGTGCATCGCCGATGTCGATCAGCCGCGGCTGGCTGAGGCCGCAACAAAACTGTCATCCGTCGCAGGTGCCGGGAATGTGATGACGTCTGCCGTAGATGTCAGCAAGGCCGAGAGCGTGATGGAACTGGAACGCGCCGTGTGCGAACGCTTCGGCGGCACCGATATCCTGATGAACAATGCCGGCATCCAGCCCGGCAGCACATTGTTCGCCGGGCCCGACAATTGGCAACGCATCATCGGCGTCAACATGTGGGGCATCATCAACGGCTCGCGCATCTTCGCGCCCGGCATGATCGCGCGCGGCAAATCCGGCCTCATCATCAACACCGGCTCGAAGCAAGGCATCACCACTCCGCCCGGCGATCCCGCCTACAATGTCTCCAAGGCCGGCGTGAAGGCTTTTACGGAAGCCCTCCAGCACGAGCTGCGCAATACCAGGGACTGCCGCATCACCGCGCATCTGCTCATTCCCGGTTTCGTCTTCACCGGTCTCACCGCGAAGGGCCGCACCGAGAAGCCCGCCGGCGCCTGGACGCCGGAGCAGACCGTGGATTTCATGCTGGCGCGGCTCGAGGCCGGCGACTTCTACATCCTATGCCCGGACAATGACGTGCCCCGCGCACTCGACGAGAAGCGCATGCTGTGGGCCGCCGGCGATATCATCGAGAACCGTCCGCCGCTGTCGCGCTGGCATCCGGACTATGCGGATGCATTCGCGAAATTCGTGAAGGGAGAGTAACTAGCAGACCCTCATGGTGAGGAGCGTGCCCTTGCGCGCGTCTCGAACCATGCAGGCCCCGCTGCCGCAGCTCGGCCTCTATCCTTCGAGACGCCCGCTCAGCGGGCTCCTCAGGATGAGGGTTAGAGTCTTCGCGCACGGCAAGTTCGGGCGAACGACCCTACAGCGTCTCCTGCTTGTGCCCGCAATTCTTGCAGGCGAACTTGACGCGGGTCTGACCCTTTTCCGCCTGCACCCGGTTCGGCGCGCCGCACTTGCCGCAGACGGCCTCGATGCGGGTGGCGCCCTGCTTGACGACGATGGTCTTCTTTTCCATCGATTCGCGGATCAGGCGCTCGGCCTCCTCACGCAGGGATTGTTTTGACAAAGCTCGTCTCCGGCTCTGGAAAGCGCGAGAGCCATATCGCACCTGCGTTCAAATCACAATCGGCAAAGCCTGCTCTGACCTCGACAATCACGTGCCAGTCCTCGGTATGCACGAGAAGGCTCTCGGCAACATATGGGCGCAACGCCCTGCCATGACGGCTCGACTGCATTTCGCAGACGATGCCGCGAATGTGGCAAATGACCGGAAATACAGCGGGCGGCGGATGCTCGGCATCAGCCGCCCTGCGCAGAGCGCTCCTTTCCCGCGCTGGTCTCCTCAAGCCGCCTTGGACACTTCCATCAGCAGCCGCTCGGCCTTGGCATCCTCGATGCGGTTCACGAGCCGGCTGCTCTCGTGATTGTCGCGCACAGTCTTGGTCAGCGTGATGCAGGTCTGGATCAGCATGACGATGCCCATGGTGAGATAGCCCTTCATCCAGAGGTCGATCGGCAGGAAGAAGATGCCGATGGCGACGAGGAAGGCGGAGGCTGCGAAGGACGCGTAAGTGAAGCTCACCCAAGCGCTGCTGTGGGGCTGGCCGTTCTGGTTCATGATGGGTCTCCTGTCGGTTCGAATGATGATTGGGTTCGAGGGATCGGATGTGAGATCAGGCTGACGGCATGCGCTTGGATTTCAACCGCGCCAGCACGTCCTCCGCGGTCGTCTTGAGCCGGGGACCAAAGCCCTGTTCGGCTAGCCTCTCGGCAGTGGCGAGCGGACCGGTAGCCGCGTCGAGCTCGACCAGGGCATCGTCGGCGGCCTGGGCTTCCATCTGCCGCTCGCGCAGACGCCTCAACGTGCCCTCCGCCTCCGGCAGTGTGGATTCGTAGGGACGTGCAGCCTCGATGCCGCCGCGACGAAGCGAGCGCACCGCTTCCGAGGCACGAGCAATACGGCGGCCGCGGTCGAGCTCGGTGATGCGGGCCTGCGCGCTGGCGACGTGGCGCCTCAGCCGCGCGATCTCGGTCGCGAACAGCGCGCGCGCCGTCATTGCCGCATCGCGATCAGCCTCCAAGCCCGCGATGGCTTCAGCGGCATCCTTGGCGAGGTCCTCGCGGCCGCCGTCGAGCGCCGCAACGGCACGGGTCTCGAGGTCGGCGATGCGGGCATTCGTCGCTTCGAGCTTGCGGCCCTCCTGCTGGTCCTGCGCGATCGCCAGCGCCAGCGTGCGCTTGCTGCGCTCGACGGCCGCGGCCGCATCACGCATCTGCTGATCGAGGATCAGAAGAGCAGTCCGGTCTTCCAGTTCCTCGCCCGCAGCGGCCACGCTGCCGCGGAAAAGGGTCACTACGGTCTTGAACATTTGTTTCTCCCTGTTATGAGCATTGCTCACGGATGCTTTGTAGCATATCTTGAACATTGCTCAAGATATTTTTGAACGATGTTCACAAACCTGGTAAGTAAATGTCTAAGGCCTTGGAACGTCGAGAGAAACTTCGAGCCGATCTGATCCTGGCGGCGGAGCGGATGATCGCTGAACGAGGATTGGCAGGCCTGAAGACCCGCGATCTTGCCCGCGAGATCGGCTGCGCCAATGGCGCGGTCTATAATCTTGTGGCCGATGTCGACGAATTGATCCTGCGCGTCGGCTCGCGCACGCTGCTTCGGCTCGACGAGGCGCTCAGCGCGGCGGAGGGCGTTGGCGAGCCGTCGCCCCAGGAGGCGCTGGTTCGCATTGCCATCGCCTATTGCGATTTCGCCGCCGAAAATCTCCAGCTCTGGCGGGCGCTGTTCGAGCACCGCATGGAGGCCGACAAGATCGTCCCCGACTGGTCGATCCACGACCAGATGCAGCTGTTCCGCCACATCTACCAGCCGCTGGCCGCGCTACTTCCCAAGCGCAGCCCGGAGGAGTTGAGCACCACTGCGCGCAGCCTGTTCTCGGCGGTCCATGGCATGGTGGCGCTGGGGTTGGAACAGAAGTTGGTCGCCGTGCCGCTGCCGGCGCTGCGCAAGGAAATCGCAGGCCTCGTGCGCGCAATGCTGGATGGGCTGGTCGCCCACGCAAAGTAGAGCAGCGCGGCGAAAGCATCGGCGAAGGCTGACTAAAATTTCGCCTGTCGCATCGCGGTCGCCGCGCTTAGCCTTCGCAGCGAGACGTCCCCTCACCTCTTCCGGAGCCCTTCATGCCCCTTCTCGTCCGCGGCGGCACCGTCGTCAATCACGATCATTCGCGCCGCGCGGACGTGCTGATCGACGGCGAGACCATCGTCGCGATCGGGGCCTCGCTCGATGCGCCCACCGGCACTGAAGTGATCGACGCCGGCGGCGCCTACGTCATCCCTGGTGGCATCGACCCGCATACCCATCTCGAAATGCCGTTCATGGGCACCGTCACCGCCGACGATTTCGAATCGGGCACCAAGGCGGCGCTCGCCGGCGGCACCACCATGGTGGTGGATTTCTGCCTGCCCGATCCCGGTCAGTCGATGCTCGCCGCCTATCAGAATTGGCGCCGCAAATCCGAGAGGGCGGCCTCCGACTACGGTTTCCACATGGCCGTGACGTCGTGGTCGAAGCAGATCCATGACGAGATGGAGATCGTGGTCAAAACCTACGGCATCAACACCTTCAAGCATTTCATGGCCTACAAGGGCGCGCTGATGGTGAATGACGACGAGCTCTACAACTCATTCGCGCGCTGCGCCCATCTGGGTGCCATGCCGGTGGTCCATGCCGAGAATGGTGACGTCGTCGCCCTGATGCAGGACGCGCTGATCGCGCGCGGCGTCACCGGACCCGAAGGCCACGCTTACTCACGGCCGCCGGAGGTCGAGGGCGAAGCCACCAACCGCGCCATCATGATCGCGGACATGACGGGCACGCCGGTCTACATCGTGCACACCAGCTGCCGCGAGGCGCATGAGGCGATCGCGCGGGCACGCGCGGCCGGAAAGCGCGTCTATGGCGAACCACTGATCCAGCACCTGTTGCTCGACGCGGATGAATATCAGAACCAGGACTGGGATCATTCCGCGCAGCGCGTGATGTCACCGCCGTTCCGCGACAGATCGCATCAGAACAGCCTGTGGGCCGGCCTGCAGGCCGGCTCGCTCCAGGTGGTCGCGACCGACCATTGCGCCTTCACCACCGCGCAGAAACGGTTCGGCCTCGGCGACTTCAGGAAGATCCCGAACGGCACCGGCGGCCTCGAAGACCGCCTCGCGCTGCTATGGACCGCGGGCGTCGCCACCGGGCGGCTGACCAAGGAAGAATTCGTCGCGGTGACCTCGGCGAACATCGCCCGCATCCTCAACATCTACCCGCGGAAAGGTGCTGTCGCCGTCGGTTCGGATGCCGATATCGTGGTGTGGGATCCCAAGGCGACCAGGACCATCAGTGCCAAGCGGCAGATGAGCCGGATCGATTACAACGTGTTCGAGGGCTTTTCCTGTATCGGCGGGCCGACGGTGACGCTATCGCGCGGCCGCATCGCGTGGAAGGATGGAAGCTTGCGCGCCGAGGCCGGCGACGGCCGTTATGTCGAGCGGCCGCCATTTTCGCCGGTACATCTGGCCAATTCGACCTGGAAGAAGCTGACGGCTCCGCACGCGGTCGAACGCGGCGCGGTGACGCCGTAACACTCCCCGCTGCGCGAAATGCTCGCCATCTCGAGGTCCTCAGTTGCCTGGCGCGGATGCGCGCCGCGTTCAACCACCCCTCGCGCGCAAGGCGGCACGCGCTGTCTCAAGTGTACTTCCAGTGAGTGAGACGGCTCGCGCCTGCTCGGCCGGGAAACCTCTGTCCAGCCGCGCCGCGCTCGCGCGCAGCATCGTCGCGTCGAGCTTGCCCCTCCGCAATCCGTCCAGCGCGCAGGCGAAGACGCGGTAGAACTGCGCACCGTCATAGGCAATCAGCAGCAGATCGACGCCGGCGTTGATCGCCTCGACCACGGACTTGCAGACGTCGTGCTGGTAGATCGCGCCCATCACGAGATCGTCGGTCATCACCACGCCCTGGTAGTTCCAGGTGTCGCGGATGATTCCTTCGACGACGCGTTTCGAATGCGAGGCGGCGCGATCGGGATCGACAGCGGTGAGCGTGACATGACCGACCATGAGCGCGCTGCGCGAATGCGACAGCACCTCGCGAAATGGGAGCCAGTCCGTTGCTTCCAGCTCCTTCACCGGCGCATCGAGGTTGGCGCTGAAATGATGGGTGTCGGTGCGCACGCGGCCAATGCCGGGAAAATGCTTCAGCGTGGCACCGACGCCTGACTCTTCCAGCCCGCGCACATACGCGCTCGCGATCGTGCTGACGACAGCGGGATCGGTCGCAATCGCGCGTTGGCCGATCAGCGTGTGGAAATCGAGGCGGTTGCGCCTCGTCGGCGGCTTCAGGTCGAGCACCGGCGCGAGATTGAGATTGACGCCAAGGCCCGCGAGCTCGCGCCCGTGGATACGGCCGAACTCTTCGGCTTTGGCCTGCTGATCGTCGGGCGCGGGCCCGCTGAGCGTCGCCAGCGCAGGCACCTTCGTCAGCGGCGGCGCGAGATGTCCCACGATGCCGCCCTCCTGATGCGGCAAGAGGCGCGGCAAGCCAGAGCAGGATGAGACCGATGCGGCGGATCAATTGCATGATGCATCACGTGCGAGGAGTGGCGAATGCTTCGCACCTATCAAAGCGATTTGCGTTACGCGAGCGGCAAACGCGCGCCTGCACGAAAACTGCAAAAGACTCCTGAAACCGTGCAGACGATGATCGCGGCTTCTGCACAAGCACCGTTCAGACTTCGTGATGCCACATCCACGAAAGGTCTCTTGGACATGACGAGTCTGGCTTCGACGATAGCAGCGGACCTCCAGCCGATCAGGCATTCCTCGATTGCGACCAAGCTTGGCTGCACGCTGGCACTGGCTGCGCTGGCGGACTGGCTGTTCTACGGCGAACGGATCGGGCTGTCGCTGGCGCTCTTTGCGATCGCGACGGCCTGCGTATCGATGCTCTTCAATCATGCCGCGCTGGATCTGCGTCGCGCGACGATCGGCGCCGCCATTCTCGTCGCCGGCCTCGTGCCGGCCATCGAGGAGCTCAACACGCTGTCGTTCCTGATCCTCGTCACGGCGCTGCTCACCGCACTATTGCTTACGACCAACCCGGAGACGACGGGGCTCGGTGACCGTGCTTGCGCGCTGCGCAACTTCGTCCTGCTCGGTCCCTTCAGGTTCTTCCTCGATGTGCCCCAGGTACTCAACGCGTCGGCGTTCACCCGCGGCATCGCGCTCTGGCTGATGCCTGCAGCGCTCAGCGCCGTCTTCATCGCACTCTTTGCCGCGGCCAATCCGGTGATCGAGCAGTGGGTGTCCCTGCTTCATCCGAAACTCATCCTCCAATATGTCAGCATCCCGCGCGTGCTGTTCTGGGCCTTGATGCTGGCGCTGGTCTGGCCGTTCATCCATGTACGCTGGCGGCGCAAGACGATCGTCACCACGACCGTTGCCGATGGTCCCATGCCGCCGCCGCTCCCGTCCCAAGTCTCGGCGGAATTTCTCGGTCCCTCCACCATCCTGCGCTCGCTGATCCTGTTCAACCTGCTGTTCGCGGCACAGTCCATTCTCGACGGCATCTATCTCTGGGGCCACGTGGCGCTGCCCGACAATTTGACCTATGCGTGGTACGCCCATCGCGGCGCCTATCCGCTGATCGTAACCGCCCTGCTCGCCGCCGCCTTCGTGCTGGTGGCGATGCGCCCCGGTGGCCCGGCCGAGAAATCGAAGGTGATCCGGCCGCTGGTCTATCTCTGGGTGGGCCAGAACGTGCTGCTCGTCGCCTCGTCCATCCTCCGCCTCGATCTCTATGTCGACGTCTACATGCTGACCTACTGGCGGATCGCAGCCTTCATCTGGATGGGGCTGGTCGCGCTCGGACTGGTCCTGATCGTGGCCCGCATCGCTCTCAACCGGTCCAACCAATGGCTCGTCGGCGTCAATCTGATCGCGCTCGCGATCGTGCTCTATGGTTGCTCGCTCGTGAACTTCGATGCCTTCATTGCCGACTACAATGTCGCCCACAGCCGAGAAGCATCAGGTCAAGGCGTGCAGATCGACATCAACTATCTCCTGACACTCGGGCCGCAGGCCCTGCCCGCCATCGACAAGGCCATCTTGCTGCGGTCTGGCACCCCCGAGAGCTGCCTTGTGTCGCGCCGCGACCGCCTTGTAGAACAGCAGCGCCGGGATCTGGCGTGGCGAAGCTGGGGCTTTCGCAACTGGAGGCTCCAGCGCAGGCTGGACGCCCAGGCGAAAGCTCAGTCCGGCAGCCAACCGGCAGGCTGACGAGCTAGCGGAGAGGTTCTTGGCGCATCGCATTCTCATCGTCGACGACGAAGGCCACATCCGCGAGGTCATCCGTGTCGCCCTCAAGAAGGCCGGCATGGACGTGATCGAAGCGCGCGACGGCAAGGAGGCGCTCGCCTGCTTCGCCGCCGACAGGCCCGATCTGATCGTGCTCGACATCGGCATGCCGGAGTTCGACGGCCTCGACGTCTGCCGCGAGGTGCGCAAAAGCTCCGACGTGCCGATCCTGTTCCTGTCGGCGCGTGACGAGGAGATCGATCGTATCCTTGGCCTCGAGATCGGCGGCGACGATTACGTAACGAAGCCGTTCAGCCCGCGCGAGCTGGTCGCGCGGGTCAACGTCATCCTGCGCCGTCTCGGCCCGCGCAACGGCGAGATCAAGGCAAGTCCGGCCGCACTGTCGCAAGGCGGCCTCCTGATCGATCCCGAGCAACATGTCGCGACCTTCGCCGGCACGCCGCTGAAACTGACGGCGATCGAGTTCGGCATCCTGCGCGCGTTCCTGACCCGGCCGACCTCGGTGTTCAACCGCGAGCAGCTGATGCGGGCGGCTTATCAGCTCAACATCCAGGTCTCCGACCGCACCATCGACAGCCACATCCGCAACATCCGCGCTAAGCTGGCGGCGCTGAATTGCGAGAACGTCATCGAGACCATCCACGGCGTCGGCTTCAAGCTCGGCCGCTGCGAGAAAGAGGCATGAGCGCGGCGCCCGACAAATGGCGGCCGTCGCTTGGGCTCGTCATCTTCACGGTGCTGACGACCGTCGCCGTGCTGCCGCTGGTCGGCCTGTTCTTCTTCCGCCTCTACGACAACCAGCTCATTCGCCAGACCCAGGCCGAGCTGATCGCGCAGAGCCGCGTGCTCGCGACGATCTATGCTCAGGAAGTCATTGCAAGGCTCGACAGCGGCCTGACGCTCGGCGCCGAGGTGTCGCCGGGCGTGCTGCCGGATCCCGGCGACCAGGTCACGCCGATCCGTCCCGCGCTCGACCTCACCGCCAATGATTTGTTGCGGCGGCGGCCGGATGCGCAGGCCGCTCCCCGGGAGGCGGAGCAGGCCTATGTCGAGATCGGCGCAAAACTGACGCCGATCATCCGCGAGACCCAGAAGGTGACGCTGGCGGGCTTTCGCATCCTCGATCCGCAGGGCGTGGTGATCGCCGGGCGCCAGGAGGTTGGGCAGTCGCTCGCCCATATCGAGGAGGTCGCGGACGCGCTGCACGGGCAATACCGCGCCACCTTGCGTAACCGCGTGCCGGACAAGCCGCCACCGCCGATCTATTCCTTCAGCCGCGGTCTCGGCGTGCACGTGTTCTCGGCGATGCCGGTCATCGTCAACAACCGCGTCGCCGGCGTGATCTACACCACGCGGACGCCGAACAACATTTTTGACCATCTCTACCAGGAGCGGGCGAAGTTCGTGCTGGCGGGGCTCGCCGTGGTCCTCGGCACGATCGCGATCGGCCTCGTCTTCTCGCGCACCATCACGCTGCCGATGCGCGAGCTGATCGACCGCGCCGCCAGAATTGGCCGCGGCGACCGCGAGGCGTTCCGGCCGCTCCGGCATTACGGCACGCGCGAGTTCGCCCAGCTCTCGCACAGCTTCCTCGGCATGGCCGAGCAGCTGGCAAGGCGCTCCGATTATATCGCGACGTTCTCGGCGCACCTCACCCACGAGCTGAAATCGCCGCTCACTTCCATCAAGGGCGCGGCCGAGCTGCTGCAGGATTCACTTCAGGGCAAATCGGGCAGCCTGACGCCGGCCGAGCAGACGACGTTCATCACCAACATCCTGTCCGACACCCAGCGGCTGGAGGCAATGGCGCAGCGGCTGCGCGAACTCGCCCGCGCCGAAAGCCTGCCGCAGAACGAACGTACCGAGCTCGCCCCCGTGATTGCCGATCTCAAGAGCCGGTTTCCGGAAAGCGCGATATCGGCCAGCGGCAGCCTCGACCGGGCGATCGGCATGTCCGGCGAGAAGGCGCTGATCGTGCTGTCGCATCTCGCCGACAATGCGGTGCGGCACAGGGCGAGGACGATCAGGCTGGAGGCGACCTTCGATCGCACGACCCTGCTGCTGACGGTGAGCAATGACGGCGAGCCGATCTCGGCGCCCAACCGCGACAGGATTTTTGACGCCTTCTTCACCACCCGCCGCGACCAGGGTGGCACCGGGATGGGGCTGGCGATTGCACGCGCGGTGATGGCGAGCCATGGCGGCTCAATCAGACTCAAGCCGACCGACGAGGGTGCGGCCTTCGAGCTCCAGTTTCCAGCTGCCTAAATTGCGAACACCCAGGCGGCGACGATGGCGGCGATGGTGACGAGACCGGCGATGGTCCAGCCGGCGGCATATTCCAGCTCAGGATGACCGGTCGCCCGCATGATCTCTGCCGGATCGGCGGTATGCTTCTCTGCCATGACAGCCTCGCACGTTACTTCCCGCGTCATATGTAAGTCGCACCAGTCGCCATTAGGTTCCATCACGGACGTGCGAGGAAATCTTATCGATGCCGCGGTCGAGCAGGACTTGATCGGCCGCATCGCAGCATTGCCGCTCCAGCGCTTCCAGTTCGGCGCCTTTGAGGGCAATCGCCGAGCTGCCACCGGGCGGCGTCCGGCACGTGCTGTGCCGGCCGTCCAAAACAAAAACTGCGAAAACAACCCCATGCACAGTAGAAAGCCGTTTCCGGCGCGAGGCTGGACGACGCCGGGCAACGCCTTGACGGATCGCGATAAAAAAGCCGCGCCGCGCAATCGTCCGGTCGGCTGCGAACTTGCGTTGCAAAAGCGGTCACGTGCCGATCAAAGGTGCCGTGAATTCGCCTCAAGGCCAGCTAACTAATGAGGCGAATTGAAAAGACAGGCCAAACCGGCGAGCCAATATGAGGCCCGCAAGGCCGGCACGACGATGAAGAATTATCTGGCATTTTTCCTGTTTTTGACCATGACCACGGCCTCCGCGCATGGACCTTTGCCGGCCAGGCTGTCGCTGCCGTCCGATCTCGTGCGAGTGGGCCTCACCGATTCCGACACGACCGCCGGCGGCACCGCGCGGCTGTGCGAGCAGGTCACCTTCTCGCGCGGCCTGCGCTACGGCGAGAGCGAGGCCAATGTGCTCGACGTCGCGACCAGCGCGACCAAGGCGGATACGCCCCGGCCGGTGCTGCTGTTCGTGGCCGGCGACACCTTCACCGGCGACCGCGCGGCGCCGGAGCTGGCCCGGCAGATCCAGGACCAGGCGATGTGCTTTGCCGCGCGCAACGACATGATCGGGGTGCGCGTGAACTATCGCCTGGCACCTTCGGCGCCCTGGCCGGCCGGCGCGAGCGACGTCGCGGCGGCGCTGTCTTGGGTTAACGGCAATATCGACCTGTTCAACGGCGATGCCCGCGAGATCGTCGCCGTCGGCTACGGCGCCGGCGCCTTCCACGTCGCGTCCCTGCTGGCGCATCCCGAGCTTCAGGCCGACCGCGCCGATGTCGCCGCCGTCGTCCTGGTGTCCGGCATCTACCGCGCGGGCAAGGACGCGAGCGACAGCGAGAAGGCCTATCTCGGCAGCGACGCCAGCCAATATAACAAGCGATCGATCTTCCCCGGCATCCTCAATGTCGACGTGCCGATCCTGCTGGCCTGGGCCGCGGACGATTCCGCCGGCGTCGTCGCGCAAGGCGAGACCCTGAAGAAGACGCTCTGCGGCGCCGGCCATTGTCCGCGCAGCACGTTGCTGCGCAGCCGCGACGGCATCGCGAGCGCCTTCGGCCTCGACGGCTCCGGCGACAGCCTCGCCGAGCCGACACTGCTGCTGGTGCATCAGCTCGAGGCGCGGGGGTTGCCGTAGCGGGCCTGACGGCAGTGGGGCTATAGAGCCGGGGTCTCCTCACCTCTCCCGCTTGCGGGAGAGGTCGCGCCGAAGGCGCGGGTGAGGGCTTCCTCCTCGTTGGGAGTCCCTCTGTGGAGACACCCTCTCCCCAGCCCTCTCCCGCAAGCGGGAGAGGGGGCAGACCTTCCTCGCGGTCACAATGGGGGCTCAATCCGGCAAGCCTGATCGGCCTCACGCCGGCTTGAGCGATGCCAGCGCGCTTTCCCGCAGCGAAAGGATTCGCGGCGCGTCAACACACCTGCCGTTTTGGCTCAATGCTCT
Source organism: Bradyrhizobium sp. Rc2d (assembly GCF_900099855.1). Classification (NCBI taxonomy): domain Bacteria; kingdom Pseudomonadati; phylum Pseudomonadota; class Alphaproteobacteria; order Hyphomicrobiales; family Nitrobacteraceae; genus Bradyrhizobium; species Bradyrhizobium sp. Rc2d. Next base: position 15,017 of record NZ_FNCU01000025.1, read on the forward strand.
GCAACATCAAACCCGGCGATCAAGCCATACGATTGACAAAGGCTTGACCTACATCAACCAGCCTTGGTGGGGATTGAGCCGACCTTTTCGGGGGCCAACATCAAGGTGTCGAGCATGCGCGTCACCGGCAGGCTGCTGTTCGTTTTGATCGTTGCTTTGGCGTCGCTTGGGGCGATGTCCCTGCAACACGCGGAACAACCCACGACCGACAAGGAAATCCGCATCGGCAATGTCATGCCGTATTCGGGACCGCTCTCGGAGTTCGGCGCCATCGGCCAGGCGGAGGCCGCCTATTTCGACATGATCAACGCGCGTGGCGGCATCAACGGCCGCAAGATCCGCTTCATCACGCGCGACGACAATTCCGATCCGGCGACTGCGCTGGAGCTGACGCGCAATCTGGTCGAGACCGAGGACGTGCACCTGATGTTCGGATCGTTCGGCACCCCCGGCAATCTCGCCACGCGCTGGTATCTGAACGAGAAGAGGATCCCGCAGCTGTTCGTCGCGTCCGGCGACGAGGAGCTGAGCCAGCCAAGCGCGTTTCCCTGGACCATGGGCTGGCAGCCGTCGTTCCGGTCGGAGGGGCGCATCTACGCCAACTACATCCAGGCCTATTATCCCCGGAAGAAGATCGTGGTGCTCTGGCAGAACGACCAGTTCGGCCGCATGCTCTACAAGGGCATCCAGGAAGGCCTTGGCGACCTGAACCGTCATGTCCTCGTCGACATCGCCTTCGACATTGCCGACGAGCATCTCGACGGACACGTCTCGATCCTCAAGCGCGCGGGCGCCGACATCTTCGTCTTTCTCGGCGTGCCGTCGACGGCATCCAAGGTGATCAAGCTGGCGGCCTCACTCAATTGGCATCCGGTCTTCATCGTCAACGACGCCTCGGCCTCGATCGCCAATGCGATGGCGCCGGCCGGCCTTGAGAACTCCGCCGGCGTGATCTCCGCGGCCTTTTTGAAAGATCCGAGCGATCCCGCATGGAAGGACGATGCCGCCATGAAGGACTGGTTCGCCTTCATGGACAAATACCATCAGGTCGAAAGCACCAACAACAGCGCGGCAGTCTATGGCTACGCCGCGGCCGAAGCGCTGACGCAGGTGCTGAAGCAATGCGGCGACGACTTGTCGCGCGACAACATCATGCGTCAGGCGGCTTCGCTTAAGGCTTATCACCCCTCCGTTGCGCTGCCCAACATCAGGATGACTACCTCGCCGAGCAACTATCTGCCGATCAAGCAGATGCGGCTGGTCCAGTTCGACGGCCGTTCCTGGCAACCTTTCGGTGAGGTGATCGAAACAGCGTTCACCGAAGGCGCGGCGCGGTGAGCTGCCTCGGGCGGGTGTGAGCCGCGGGGTCACCTCTCCCGCTTGCGGGAGGGGTCGGCGCGAAGCGCCGGGTGAGGGCTCTTTCCGCTTGGGGATCGTCCCGTTGAGGGGACACCCTCTCCCCAGCCCTCTCCCGCAAGCGGGAGAGGGAGCAGACCTTTCTCGCGACCACAACGAGGGCTCAATCAGGCAACGCTGATCGACCTCACGCCGGCTTGAGCGAGGCCAGCGCGCTTTCCAGCGGCGAGCGGACCCGCGCTGGATCACCGGACTTCACCCGCGGGGCGCAACCCCATTCCATGGTGGTCGCAACAGGCGCCTTTTCGTTTGATCACGGATGCTTAAGATCGGCGCCGACCTCATCCGCTCCGCCGGGAGAGACCCATGACCGAAGCCGTCCGCATCAAACGCTTCCACGCGCGCCCCGTGATCGTGCCGATGAACCTGCCGCTCCAGACCTCGACCGGCGCAGTCGCCAAAGCGCCGCTGGTGCTGATCGACTGCGAGACCGATCAGGGCGCAATGGGCCATGCCTATCTGTTCTCGATCACGCCCTCGGCCTTGAAGCCGCTGACGGCGATGGTCACGGAAATGTCGGACTTGCTCGCCGGCGACGAGCTGCTGCCATTCGAGATCGAACGCAAGCTGACCCAGCGTTTCATCCTGCTGGGCCTCGCCGGTCTCCAACGGCTGGCTCAATCCGGCATCGACATGGCGGCCTGGGACGCGCTGGCGCGCAGCAAGGGCCTGCCGCTGGCGCGCCTGCTTGGCGGCGCGCCGAAGCCGGTGAGGGCCTACAATTCGAAAGGCCTTGGCGTCATGCCGGCCGGCGCGGCGGTTGAGGAAGCCCACAAGCTATTGGCTGAACGATTTCAGGCCACCAAAATCCGCGTCGGCCGGCCTGATGCGCGGGAGGACCTCGCCGTGGTGCGCGCGGTGCGCAAGGCCGTCGGCGACCACGTGACGCTGATGTGCGACTACAACCAGGCGCTGACGGTGACCGAGGCCATCCGCCGCGGCGAGATGCTCGACGACGAGGGTCTCACCTGGATCGAGGAGCCGATCCGCCATGACGATTATGAGGGCAGCGCCCGTATTGCGGACGCGCTGCGCACGCCGGTCCAGATCGGCGAGAATTTTGACAGCGCCTTCGCGATGCAGGCGGCACTCTCCGCGGAAGCCTGCGACTACGTGATGCCTGATGTCCAGCGCATCGGCGGCGTCACCGGCTGGCTGCGCGCCGCGGCGCTGGCGCATGCCGCCGGCATCGAGATGTCGACGCACCTGTTCTCGGAGGTCAGCGCGCATCTGTTGTGCGTGACGCCGACCGCGCATTGGCTGGAATATGTCGACTGGGCCGACGCGGTGCTGGCAACGCGGCTGCAGATCAAGGATGGCTTTGCGCTGCCGAGCGAGGAGCCGGGCAACGGGATTGCGTGGGACGAGGCGGCGGTCGCCAAATATCTGGCCAGCTAATGGCGCCGACCGCCAGCGCCGCCGTCGTCCTGGCGAAGGCCAGGACCCATTACCCCGGCGAGTAGTTTGGCGAAGACCGGCTGCTCGGTACTGCGAGCGCTCACAATCGAGGGATCACGCGGTATGGGTCCTGGCCTTCGCCAGGACGACCCTGGGGAGATGATGTGCGCAACTATTCATAGCCGTGGTAGGCGTGGTAAAGGGCAGGCCCGCGTAAGCGGACCCTGGCTTTGCAGGACGCGACGTCACGCGAAGGAAAAGCCGGGCTTGCCGCGAAGAAAGCCGTTGGCAAAGGCGACGCCCGGGTAAAGATCGGACAAGCGGCGGCTTGCGCTTTCGGCTGAGTTGCGTCCGTCGAGCACATCGCGAAAGGTTCGGGCAACGTCCACCATGTCGCAATCCTGCGGTGACAGGCGCAGCGAGCTGATTCTCGCCTCGCGCAATACAGCGACGTCTCCGACGAGATTGGTGCAGGCATGCGACAAGGTCTGGACGCCGTTGATCGTGAGGAACTCCTGCTGGTCCAGCGTCTTCAACGCGAGCCCGTCCGGGTCCTTTTCGCAGACGAAGCGGCAATTGTCCTTGGACAGCTTGTGAAGCCGCGCATGGTAGCAACGGGCGGAGATCGCCAGTGGCACCCGGCCGAAGGCGAAGATCTCGATCACGGCCTGGGGCACCGCTGCGGCAATCACCGCCGCTGACGAGATCGGCAATTCCGGCGGCAGGCAGATGCGCGCTGCGCCTTGGCAGACGTGAAAGGCCGCGCTGGTCTCGTTGTAGATGTTGACGTAGGGACCGATCGCATGCGGCCGGCCCTTGATCGAGCGGAGGCAGGTCAGGTCGTTCACCTCGACTAAGGCGCCGTCAGCTGCACAGAGCTCCTCGGTCTGACGCCGTTCGCGCCGCAGCGACACCAGGATCAGCGAACCCAGCAGGACCTGTTTGCCGGCACGCTGAAGCCGTTCGATCACGTCAGGCAGGTGCTCCGCGAAGAACGGCGAGCGTTTCGAGCAGACGACCTCGCCTACGGACACGACATCGACCGGCGCCTCGTCGGCCATCCGGAAGTAGAAATCGCGCCAGCGTTCCGGCGCCCAATTGTAGAGGACGGGGCCGAGACTCAGCTGCATCGGGGCTTCTCTCATTGATGGCCGGTCGCCATCGGTTGCGATCATCGCCATCAGTCATCGCCATGTCTTGCGATAGGCGCCGAGCGTAGAGGCCTGGCCTTCAGTGAAGGGCCGCAGACTCACGATGTCGGCTTCGCGCCCCTGCCCGATTGTATCGAGTGCGCGGCGGAAGTGACGGACCACGCTCTCGATATAGGCCCGTCCGCGCTGACGCCCCTCGATCTTCAGGGCGGCAACGCCGGCGCTTCGCAATCCCCCGAGCAGCGTCGTGGCATCGAGGCTGACCGGGTCCTCGAAGATGTAGCCGTCGCCATGCGCGGTGGAAAACCGCCCCTTGCAGAGGGTCGGATAGCCCGCGGCCTCCTGCGGGGCGAAGCGATTGATGGTGAAGCCGCCAAGCCGGGACGTCGTTCCCTGCGCGGTCTCCTCATAGGCCACGTGGCTTGCCGGCGAGCAGACGCCCTGCATGTTCGGCGATTTGCCGGTCGCATAGGACGACAGCGAGCAGCGCCCTTCGGCCATCACGCAAAGGCCGCCGAACACGAACACTTCGGTCTCGCACGTCGTCTCGCGGGTGATTTCGGTGATCTCCGCAACGCTGAGCACGCGTGGCAACACGACGCGGCGCGCCCCGAACGTCTCGACATAGAACGCGATGGCATCGGGATTTGCGGCGGCGGCCTGTACCGAAACATGGAGGCGCTGACCCGGATGACGCTTGGCGACGTAGTCCATGAGCCCGATATCGGCGACGATCAGCGCGTCGGCTCCGGCATCGACGGCATCGTCCACGGCGCATTGCCAGAGCGTCACGGACGACGCCCGCGGAAAGGTATTGATGGCGACCAGGATGCGCGCGCCGCGTTCATGGGCGAACGCTACTCCCTTGCGCAGCTCGTCGCGGCTGAAGTTCAGCCCCGGAAAATTGCGCGCATTGGTCTCGTCGTTGAAGCCGCAATAGACGGCGTCCGCGCCGGCATCGATGGCGCTGCGCAGCGCGGCCGGCGTGCCGGCGGGACAGATCAGCTCCATCACCTCTGCTCCTGCGGCGGGCCGGTCAGCCTGTCCCGCGCAGCCTCGAACGAACGCCTCACCGGCTCGCCCAACGGACCGAACAGGGAAGCCAGCTCCGCGGCGAGATCGAGCCGCGCATCGTCGATCGCATTGCGCAAGGCCAGCACAGCCTCCATGTCGCCTTCGATTCCGAGCTGACGCGAAAACATCAGCGCGTCGCCATCGACCTTGCCCTCGACCAGAGCAAGCAAGTTTGCGAGCGAGGCGGAGACATAGGCATCCAGGTTTTGCGGCAGCTCGCGCACCACCGACAGAAGCGGCGGCGCGGCCTCGACGATGAAGGCGAACGGCAGGTCGACCGGCCTGATCCCGAACCGTGCGCGGCGATGTGGTCCGAGCCGGTCGAGCAGTCCGGGATTGCGCCTCAATATCCGCGACAGGAAGCCACCGAGCGCAAATTGCAGCGGCAGCAGCGGCAACGGACGTATCGCCAGAGCGAGAAGCGGCGGGATTGTCGGCAGCGAACCGGACGCGACGGACGAATGACTCATCCCGTCATCTGATCCGATTGCGCGCAAATGTATTTGAGCGGGAACAATGAAGATCAAGATCACGCCGGCTAGCTTCTGCTTTTTCAGGAGACCGTTCGCTTGCAACGTGACGTTCCGCGCTTCGGCGAATTATCCGACTTCCTGCACTTCCTCGAAGGCAAGGGACAGCTGCGACGCATTCGCGAACCGGTTTCCGTGGTCCATGAGATCACTGAGATCCACCGGCGCGTGATCGGCGAGAACGGCCCTGCACTATTGTTCGAACGCCCGGTCAGGGCCGATGGCGTTCCATCCGAGATGCCGCTGCTGACCAATGTGTTCGGCACGGTGGAGCGGACCGCGTGGGGCATGGGCATCACGCCGGATCGGCTCGAGGAGCTCGGCGTTTTGCTGGCCGAGTTGCGCGCGCCGCGTCCTCCGCATGGCGTCCGGGATGCCTGGCGCAAGCTGCCGCTGGCCCGCGCCGCCCTTGCCACGCGGCCGCGATCGCGCCCTGCGGCGACGGTGCAGGATCGCGTGGCGATGGGTGACGACATCGATCTAACAAGACTGCCGGCGCAGATCTGCTGGCCGGGCGAGCCTGCACCCTTGATCACCTGGCCGCTGGTCATCACCGCGCCGCCGGAATCGCCCGTCGCGGACCAGGAAGAGAATGTCGGCGTCTACCGCATGCAGATCCTCGGTCGCGACCGCGCGATCATCCGCTGGCTCGCCCATCGCGGCGGCGCCCGGCATCACCAGCAATGGAAGGCACTGGGGCGCGACATGCCGGTCGCGATCGTCATCGGAGCCGACCCCGCAACGATCCTCGCCGCCGTGCTGCCGCTGCCGGAGACGATATCCGAGCTGCGCTTCGCCGGCATCCTGCGCGGCGAGCGGCCCGAGCTGACGCCGTGCCTGACGATTCCTCTCGCGGTCCCCTCCGCGGCCGAGATCGTCATCGAGGGGCTTGTCTCGGCAACCGAGACGGCCGCCGAGGGCCCCTATGGCGATCACACCGGCTACTACAATTCGGTCGAAACCTTTCCCGTGCTTCGGGTCACCGCCATCACGTCGCGCCGACAGCCGATCTATCTCTCGACCTTTACCGGCCGCCCGCCGGACGAGCCGTCCCGGATCGGCGAAGCATTGAACCGGCTATTCGTGCCGCTGATCCGGCAGCAATTCCCCGAGGTGGCCGACTGCTGGCTGCCGCCCGAGGCCTGCTCCTACCGGGTCGCGATTGCTTCCATCAGGAAGCGCTATCCCGGCCAGGCACGACGGCTGATGCTGGGCTTGTGGTCGATGCTGCCGCAATTCAGCTACACCAAGCTGTTGATCGTGGTCGACGACGATATCGACATCCGCGACTGGCGCGCCGTGATGTGGGCGGTCGCGACCCGCAGCGACAGCTCGCGCGACCTCGTCACGCTCTCGGACACGCCGATCGACTATCTCGATTTCGCCTCGCCGAAATCCGGCCTCGGCGGCAAGCTCGGAATCGATGCCACCACCAAGATTCCGCCCGAGACGGAGCGGGCCTGGGGCGAGCCCCTGATGATGGATCCAGCCGTGGTCGCCAGGGTCGACAAGATGTGGCCGGCACTCGGGCTCGGCGCAATGGCCGGACCTCAACTGCGCGAGACCGCATGAGCGCGCGGCATGGCGTGGTCGTCGGCATCAGCGGCGCTTCGGGCGCGGCCATCGGCGTGCGCATCATCGAACGGCTGGCGGAGAATCCGCGCTGTGCGGTGCATCTCGTGATCTCACCGGCGGCCGAGCGCACGCTCACCGAAGAAGCCGGCGCCGGCGCGCTGCCCCGGCTGCGCGCCCTCGCCTTCCGCGACCATGATCCTACCGACATCGGCGCCAGCATCGCCAGCGGCTCGTTTCCGGTCAGCGGCATGATCGTGGCGCCGTGCTCGATCCGCACGCTGTCGGCCATCGCCTGGGGACATCTGGACAATCTCCTCGTGCGCGCGGCCGACGTGCAGCTCAAGGAACGGCGGCGTCTGGTGCTCCTGGTCCGCGAAAGCCCGCTGCATCTCGGACATCTCCGCGCGATGCTCCAGGCGACCGAGATCGGCGCAATCATTGCGCCACCGCTGCCCGCCTTCTATCTGAAGCCGCAGTCGATGGCCGACATCGTCGACCAGATCGCCTGCCGCGCGATCAACCTGCTGGGCCTGCCCGACGTCTCGGCGCCGACGTTGAAATGGCAGGGTCGTGACGCCGACGATTCATAGGCATCAGCGCGCGGCCGCGTTCAGATCCATGGTTTCGAGCAGGCTGTTCTGCCGCCAGTCGATGAAGGCGTCCTTCAGACGGCTGATGATTCCGGCGTGCTCGGGCATGCCGAAGAGATTGTGCCGTTCGAGCGGATCGGTCGCGAGATCGAACAGCTGCCCGTCCTCGGCGCCGTGAATGAACACGACCTTCCACCTGTCGTCGCGCACCATGGTGATCAGCTTTGCGCCGGTCATGGCGACGTCGCCGGCCTGCTCGCTGAACACGAAGCCACGGCCGGCCCACTCCTCGCCCTTCAGGGCCGGAAGCAGGCTACGGGCCTGGAACGGCTTTGGATGCTGCGCGCCGGCGAGATCCAGAATGGTCGGGGCGAGATCGAACAGCTGGCACTTCGCGGCAACGCGGCGCCCGCCGGTGAACCGTCCCGGTGACCAGACCAGCAGCGGGATGCGGGTGACGGGTTCGTACATCGACCATTTCTGGCTGAGGCCGTGCTCGCCGAGATTGTCGCCGTGGTCCGACATGAAGATGACGACGCAGTTGTCGAGATAGCCCCTGTCTTCCAGCGTTTGCAGGAGACGGCCGATCTGCTCGTCGATCATGGTGACGTTGGCATAATAATGCGCGCGCAGGCGCCGCATCTCGTCGTGCGTCGGGGCGAGCTTCCATGACACCGCATCATGGTCGACTTCGGTGTCGTGGCGGCGCTTCTCCTTCAGATAGGCCGGCAGCCCCTCGATCTCGGCTTCGGTCGGCTGCGGCACCGGAAGGTCGTTGCGCGCGAGGTAATGTTCCAGATAATCGGGCAGCGGATCATAGGGCGGATGCGGTCCGGGCAGGCCGATCTGCATGAACAGCGCCTCGGGCTTGGGTCGGGTCTCGAGCCACCACATCGCGGTCTCCGCGACGAAGATGTCCGGATGCAGCGATTTCGGCATTTCCCAGGTGAACGCGCCCATGCGGTCGCCATAGTCCGGCAGGCTGCGGTAGCCGGCACGCGACGGCTTTGTCAGCTTGTGGGCGGCAAAGGCCTTGTCGAGCTCGTCGGCGAACCAACGGCCCTCGAAGAAGCGATCCTTGTTCTCGACGATGAAACGCTCGTGGAAGCCGGCCTTCGCATCGTACGGGATCGTGTGCATCTTGCCGACATTGACACAGTGATAGCCGGCCTCCGCCAGATTGGTGACCCACGTCTTCTGCCAGTGCTGCCCGTTCTTCAGCACGCCAGAGGCGTGCGGATAGAGGCCGGAGAACAGCGCCGCGCGCGAGGGAACGCAGCTCGGCGCGTTGATGAAGCAATTGTCGAAATAGACGCCCTCACGCACCAGCCGATCGAGATTCGGCGTCTTCATATAGGGGTGGCCGGTCGCCGCGATCGTGTCGAAGCGTTGCTGATCGGTCATGACCAGGACGATGTGGGGCTTTGTCACGATGGTTTTGTCCCGCGCGGCGTTGATCTGGGAGAAAATATGTCTGACATAATAATTCTTGTCAAATCTGTCGCCATGGGATTATCTTGCATGTGACGGCCGGCATTCTGCCGCCGCGTCGTCAGCACCTGAAATAAATCAGACATTTGACTTCACGGAACCGGGTTCACCGTGGCCAAGACCGACAGCAGCGATAATCCGCAGGCGAGCGCCCAGGTGGCCCGCGAGGTGGCACGACTGATCCTGACCGGAGTGTGGCGCGAGGGCACGATCTTGCCGCGCGAGGTCGAACTGGCCTCGCGCTTCAACGTCAGCCGCGCCTCGATCCGCGAATCGCTATCGCTGTTGAAGGCGAAGGGATTGATCGCCTCGAAGCAGAAGGCCGGCACGCATGTCCGCGCCCGCTTCGACTGGAACATGCTCGACGAGGAGCTGCTGAACTGGACGCTGTCGGCGCTGCCGACGCAGGAGTTCGCCAAGCAGATCATGGAGGTCCGCCGCATCGTCGAGCCCGAGGCCTGCGCGATCTGCGCGATGCGCGGCATCGATGAGGATTTTGCCCGGATCGAACGCGCCTATCGCGGCATGGACGCGGCCGGCATGGACCGGCTCGCCTATGCCGAGCCCGACTTGCAGTTTCACCGCGGCATCCTGATCGCAACGGGCAACGACTTTCTGATCGCCTTCGGCGCGACGGTCGCAGCAGCCTTGCGGATGTCGTTCAACCTGTCGACGACGAATCCGGGCGCGCCGCGGAAGAGCCTGCCCTATCATCGCGCGGTGCTTGACGAGATCTGGGCGCGCAATCCGGACGGCGCGCGCCAGGCCATGCACAAGCTCATGGATCTCACCGAACAGAACATCGTCTCGGCCCTGTCGCGCCAGCGAAAGAAGGACGCCGAGGACGAGAACGCCCGCACCAGACGGGCGCGTTGAAACCGGCAAACATATTTGGGAGGACATGATGAAGAACGCATCGCGCGGAAGTTCGCTCACCCGCCGTAAACTCTTGCAGGCCAGCGCCGCGACCGCGGCGCTTACAGCATTTCCCGCGCCGCTGATCGCGCAGACGAAACCGTTTGCCGGCGTCACGCTGCACGGCGCCTCGTTCCAGCACCGCTTCTTCGCGCTGCTGCAGAAATACATCCCCGAGTTCGAGGAGAGAACCGGGATGAAGGTCGATCTCCAGCTCTCGGCCTTCCCGGTCTACAACCAACAGGCCAATCTCGAACTGTCCTCCGGCGGCTCGGCCTATGATTTTGTCAACGTCACCTTCATCCTCGCCGCACGCTGGGTCGCGGCGGGATTGCTGGCCAATCTCGACGAGTTCACCGGCGACGCCAATCTGACCCCGGCCGAATGGAATCCCAAGGACTTCGTCGAAGGCGCGCAGGTGCCCTACCGCGACGCCAGGGGCGCGACCTACGGTTATTCCTGGGAAGGCGGCGCGATGCTGATGGGGCTATCGCGCATGGACCTGATGGAGAAGAAGGGGCTGAAGATCCCGAAGACGTTCGCCGAGCTCCAGCAGGTCTGCGCCGAAATCAACGGCACCGACGGCGTCAGCGGCATCACCTCGTTCCAGTTGCATCACTGGAATCTGCCGCCCTACATCCAGGGCTTCGGCGGCAACATCTTCCGCAAGCCGCCCTCCGACATCATGCCGGCGTTGAACACGCCCGAGACCATCCAGGGCATCGAATTCTATGCGAGCCTCCTGAAGAGCGCGCCGAAGGGCGTGTTGACCTACACCGAAGACCAGGCGCGGCAGTCGGTGCTCACGGGACGCGCCAATATCTTCATCCATTCCAGCGCCTGGGTGACGCCGATCCTGCTGTCCGAGGAGAGCAAGGTGAGGGGGACCTCGCGCGTGGTGCGGATGCCCGCGGGACCCGTGCATGACCACCCCGCCTCCAACAGCCAGGGGCTCGGCATTCCCAAGAACGCCAAGAACAAGAAGGCGGCGTGGGAATTCATCAAGTGGGCGCTCTCCCCCGACATCTCGATGCGGCTCGTCAAGGAGCACGGCCATTCCTCGGTCTGCCGGCGCTCCATCATCAGCAGCGAAGCTTATCGCAAGCTCAACACCGTCAACGGCCAGGATCTGGGCGCGCTCTATCTGGAAGTGCTGGAGCTGCCGGCCAAGGGCGAGAACTACATGACCTATCGTACCGTGAAGGAGTTCCCGATCGTCGGCGACGTGCTCAACAAGGCGTTCGAGCAGGTCGCAACCGGCCAGCTGCCCGCGAAGGACGCGATGAACGCCGCGCAGGACCAGGCGATCGCCGCGCTCCGCCGTGCCGGGACGCAGCTTTGAGCGAGAGTGGAATTGACGCGGAGCGCCGCAGCTTCATCGCCTGCGCGCTCACCCCGAGCCTGATCGTGCTGTTTGCCGTCGCCGTGCTTCCGGCGATCTATCTCGTCGTGACCAGCCTGACGCCGTTCCAGTTGACGGCGCCGGGCTCGGCCACCGATTTCAGCGTGCCGCTGCGCAATTACGGCCTGCTGCCCGGCGATCCCCGCTTCGTCAATTCGCTCTGGGTGCAGGCAAAACTGTCGTGCTGGGGTGTGCTGTTCCAGGTCCTGCTCGGCATGCTGCTCGCGCTGCTCCTCAACGTGCCGTCGCGCTTCGTCGAGTTCGCCCGCACCTTCTTCCTGATCCCGATGGTGCTGCCGCCGATCGTCGTCGCGGTGATCTGGAAGCTGATCTACACGCCCGACATCAGCCCGCTTTATTATGCCGCGCAGCTCCTGAATTTCACCATGCCGGCGCTGACCTCCAGCGTCGATTTCGCGCTGACCGCCATCATCATCGCCGACACCTGGGAATGGCTGCCCTTCACCTTCCTGATGGTCCTGGCGGCGCTCCAGACCATTCCCGACGAATATTCGGAGGCCGCCCTGGTCGACGGCGCCAGCAAGCTTCAGATCTTCTGGTACGTCACCCTGCCCTTCATCACGCCGATCCTCGTCATCTCCGGCATGTTCCGCCTGATCGACAGCGTGAAGGCGTTTCCGTTGATCTTCCTGCTGACCAGCGGCGGTCCGGGCACGGTCACGGAAGTCACGAACTACTATGCGTATCTCCTCGCCTTCGACACCAACGAGATCGGCTATTCCAGCGCGGTCACGGTCGTGATGCTGCTGCTGGTCGCCGGCATCAGCCTTGCCTTGGTCTGGATGGGGCGCCGGCGGGAGGCGATGGCATGAGCCACCATTCCGGACGCCGCGCGACGCCTGGGCGGCTGGTCGCGATCACCATGACGCTGCTCGTCCTGCTCTCGCCGTTTCTGTGGCTGCTGCAGATGAGCTTCAAGTCCAATGACCAGATCCTGCAATTCCCGCCGCCGCTGATCTTCACGCCGACGCTGGAAAACTACATCTCGCTCTGGCACAGCGCGTTCTCGGCCTCCTTCGTCAACAGCCTCTTGAGCGCCTCGCTCTCGACCGCGCTCGCACTGCTGTTCGGCGTGCCCGCGGCCTACGCGCTGTCGCGCTGGGCCGGGCGCGGCAAGCATGCGCTCTCCTTTGCGATCCTGGTGACGCGCATGGCGCCGCCGATCGCCTTCACGATTCCCTTCTTCCTGTTCTATCGCTGGATCGGGCTGCTCGACACCATCACCGGCTTGGTGCTGGTCTACACCAGCTTCAACCTGCCGCTGGTGATCTGGATGATGCAGCCGTTCTTCGACACCATACCGGTCTCGCTGGAGGAAGCCGCCCTCGTCGACGGCGCGCGGACGCGCACGGTGTTCACAAAAATCGTGCTGCCGATGGTGACGCCCGGCATCGCCGCGACCGCGATCCTCTGCTTCCTCTACGCCTGGAACGATTTCTTCTTCGCGCTGATCCTGACCCGGACCAATGCACGCACCGCGCCGGTCGCCGTCGTCAATTTCATGAACTACGAGGGCTGGGAGTGGGGCAAGATCGCCGCCGGCGGCTCGCTGGTGATGGCGCCGGTGCTGATCTTCTCGCTCGCAGTGCGCCGTTATCTCGTCTCCGGGCTGACCGCCGGCGCGGTCAAGGGATGATGCCATGAAGCTTCCGACCGGCGCCTCGCGCGTCGTCTTCATCTTCGCCCATCCCGCCGGCCATGTCGGTGCGCCCAGATACTACACGCCTTATTTCGAGGAGCGGGGCCTCGACTGGCACATGGTGCCGATGGACGTGCACCCGGACGATCTCGCCAGGACAATCCGCACGCTGGCGAAATCGCCGAGCACCGCCGGCTTCAACCTGACCATGCCGCACAAGCCGGCGGCGTTCGAACTCTGCGACGAGGTGGGACCTGCCGCGAAATTCGAGGGTGTGGTCAACACGATCCGGATCGAAGCGGACGGAAAGCTGGTCGGGGAGTGCTTTGATGGCGGCGGTTTTCTGAACGCCGCACGCGAGGCCAACATTTTCGATCCCGAGCGCCGCACTGTCGTGATCGGCGCGGGCGGCGCCGGCCGCGCGATCTGCCACGCACTCGCCGCAGCGGGCTTGAAGCGCCTGCGCATCCTCAACGAGGTGCCCGCTCCAGTCGAGTCGCTCGCGGCAAAGCTGCGCGGGCAATTCCCCGATCTCGATATCAGCCTCGAGGAGCGCTTCGACGACGCCGGCCTCTGCGTCAACGCCACGTCGCTCGGCCTGCGCGCGAGCGACGCGCTGCCGATGGATCCGTCCAACCTGCCGGGGGATTGCGCGGTATTCGACATCATCGCCGCCCGCCGCACTGAATTCATGGAAGCCTGCGCGAGCCGCGGCCTGAAGGTCGTCGACGGCGTTACGATGATCAAGCATCAGCTCCCGCTGCAGACGGCGTTCTGGCGGCTTGGACGGTAAGTCAGCTCCCGATCGCGACGCGACCGAGGTCTGAAGCGGCAAACGCTCTCATGATGATCCGCCCGGATCGCGCCGGTAGCGGAAGTCGCAATGAGGGGCGCCTTGCATGATGGTTTGCGTGCGCGTGAGCCTGATGTCGGGGCCGAACCCTTCCGCGGTGGCAAAGTCGGCGGTGCAGATCAGGAGGAAGCCGAGCTCGGGCTCGCCAAGCGCCTTGTAGAACTCGGCATAGGCGCATCGTTTCACGTCGAATGCGAAGACGTCCTTCGACTGCTCGATGACGTCATAGGCGAGCGCATCGTCGCGGGCATAGGTCTTGAAGGCGGACGCGACCGCCTGGCCGAGGTCTGCCTCGTTCTCGTTCAGGTTCTTGGCCTTCCAGAATTCCTCGCCGAAGCCGCGATAGAGATCGCCGAGCGCCTTGCGCACCAGCGCGTTGGCGCGTGCCTCGCCGAGTTCGGCCTGGAGCGCCCTAACCAGCGGCACCAGCACCTGCGCCTGGATTTTTGCCTGTTCGATGACGGATATGCTCATCGCAAACTCCCGTCGCGGATCAAGGGGAGCGTAGATCCTATGGGTGACGGGCGGCGACCACCAACTCACCCAGAGGATCTACGGACTGCGGCAAGCATAGCCGCGATAGCGACGATTGGCTAACTTTCCGCAGGATAAACCAAGCGGCCGTCAGCCATAACGCGCGCCGCCGGATTCATCTCGGCCTGTTTGACCTGCCCTGGTCCCAGAATGTGAAACACGGTCTCGCCGGCGGCGAGCAGATAATCAGCGATGATGCGGCGGTGACATCGCCACCACAATGCTTCCGCGCACATGATGGCGCAGCGCTGCGTCTGCCCGAGATCGCGCAAATGAGCGAGACCTTCGTGAAAGGTCGCGCTCATCGCGTGGTCGGCATAATTGTGAAAGCTGCCGTTCTGCCAGAAAGCATTGGTCTCGCGCGGCACCTCGCGCTCGCGGCTGCGCAGGCCGCCGAGCGAGGCGATATGCTCGTAGCCGATCGAAACGGCCGCGAGCGACTGCGGCAGCGTGTCGCGATTATACTGCGGGTTGGTGCGCGAGCGGGGCACGGTGCGAACGTCGGCCAGATATGTGATCGAGCTGCCCTGCAACAACTCGATGAATTCCTCGATCGCACGCGTGGCATGGCCGATGGTGAAGAAGGGATGAGCCATGGGATGCCTTGCTCACCTGACGTTCGTCAGTTCCGCAACAATCGCAACGCCTTTCCCTTGTGCAGGGCGACGTGGTCGGTCTTGTCGCTCTTGATCTCGTATTGCGGATCGTCCGGCGTGGCGTGGTGGACGTAGCCCTTGTAGTCGACGTCCTCCGTGTGCACGCGCAGGATATGGCCGCGCACGCGCCCGGCCTCGGAATTCCAGCTGACGTGGTCGCCGCGCTTGAAGGTTTTTGTGGAGGACTTCGGCATGGCGGAACAATGCCGGGGGCGTCTCGGTGTTCCAGGATATTGAGCAAGGCGCACCAGTCCGTCTACGCTCTGCGAGCTACGCCGGACACACTTCGCGTTGGTTGAATCGTGGCTTGCCGAGTCGTAGCTCGCGGCGGCAGCCCGCCTGCGCCCTTTGGGCTTCGGCGTGGCATCCTTCTCTCGCTTCGCGAGCGAAGGATGGTGGGCACGACAGGGATCGAACCTGTGACCCCTACCATGTCAAGGTAGTGCTCTCCCGCTGAGCTACGTGCCCTAGAGGTCGTCTAGATCGGGTGGGGTCCCTATAACGGCTCAGGGGAGCCGGCGCAAGGACGGAAGGGGGCCGATTCAGGCCGCCAGCATCTTGTTCACTTCGCTGACCAATTCGCGCAGATGGACGGGCTTGGACAGCACCTTGGCGTTCTTGGGGGCGTCCGAATCCGAGTTCAGGGCCACCGCGGCGAAGCCGGTGATGAACATGATCTTGATGTCGGGGTCGAGTTCCGAGGCGCGGCGGGCGAGCTCGATACCGTCCATCTCCGGCATCACGATGTCGGTCAGCAGCATCTCGAACGGCTCTTCCCGCAACCGCTGATAGGCGGCCATGCCGTTGTCATGGGACGAGACCTGAAAACCGGCGTTTTCCAGCGCCTTGACCAGGAAGCGGCGCATGTCGTTGTCGTCTTCGGCGAGCAGGATCTTTGGCATGGCAGGAAACGTCGAATCCCCAGAGGATATCAGCAGAGGTCACTAAGCCCGACAGAGGGTAAATTTGGGGTGAAAATCTTAACCCTGAGACGGCTGCTGCTGCCGGCCCTTTGTGAACCTGAACGCAGCTCGAATCAATCGAGCCGCGCGCGCAGATCCCCACCTCGCTGCCCGCAGGGTTAAGACGTGTTCCAGTGCCCATCACATCTTTTCGCTTGGCAGAATGGTTGCGATTCCGGACAATGACGTCACATAAGAGCCGCTCGATCGGCCGAATCAATGCGATCTGGACTATGCCAGATCCCGGCGCGAAGGGACGAAGCCTGAGAAGATGACCCGGTTTGACGGCGAAACGTCGCCAGCCTTCGAGATCGTGGAGCCCGCGCAATGGCGTGCCCCGGTCATCTTCAACTCGCCCCATTCCGGCTCGACCTATCCGGACGAATTCCTCAGCGCATCCAGGATCGATCTGCCGACGCTGCGGCGGTCCGAAGATTCCTTCATGGACGAGCTGATCGGCCATTTGAGCGATCGCGGCTTTCCGACCGTGCGGGTCAACTTTCCCCGCTCCTATGTCGACGTCAACCGCGAGCCCTATGAGCTCGATCCCCGCATGTTCACCGGCCGCCTGCCGAGCTTTGCCAATACCCGCTCGATGCGGGTCGCCGGCGGTCTCGGCACCATTCCGCGCGTGGTCGGTGACGGACAGGAAATCTATCGCGACCGCATCCTGGTCGACGACGCGCTGGGGCGGATCGAGACGCTGTACAAGCCCTACCACCGCGCGCTGCGTCGGCTGATCAACAAGGTGCACCAGTTGTTCGGCACCGTGGTGCTGGTCGACTGCCACTCGATGCCCTCGGTCGGCGTCAGCAGAGACGAGCCGCGCCGGCCCGATATCGTGATCGGCGACCGCTACGGCACGAGCTGCACGCCGCTGCTTCCCGACCGTGTCGAGGAGACCATGACGGGTCTCGGCTATTCGATCGGCCGCAACAAGCCCTATGCCGGCGGCTTCATCACTGAGCATTACGGCAACCCTGCGAGCGGCCTGCACACGGTGCAGCTCGAGCTCAATCGCGCGATCTACATGGACGAACGGCGGCGCGAGCGCGGTCCGCGCTTTGCGCAAGTCGCAAACGACTTCGGCATCCTCGCCGATGTGCTGGCGAGCACGATCCCGTTCGGCGATCTCGGCTCGTTCCAGGCCGCAGCGGAATAGCCGCCTCTTTCTCTCGGACAACAGTGCCGCGAGCCAACGGCGCGAACGCGTTTTCGCTTCGCAAGTTTGCGCGCCCTGAAATGAAAACAGAGGCCCAAAGAAAAAAGGGCCGCTTCTGATGAAGAAGCGGCCCAAGTCTAGGGAGGAAACGCCCAAGGAGGGCAGCGGTAACGCCAAGCGCTACCGCACCGCAACAATATGCGACCGCGCCGCACAAAGTGCAAGGGCTTTTCAGTCATTTCCCATGCATTAGGACATGGCTCAATTGCTTCCATGGAAACCCAGATTCAGTTTCTTTGATAAGGAAATTCAATGGGTTGATAGATGTTTGCATACAAACGAGGCATGGTCGGAACTAAGTTTTCAACACTGTGATCGATATTTGGCCAGGAGATGACTGAGATGAGGCAGCCGGTTGCGGCATTCAAAATACCAGGGAGCAAATCAAGACAGCGCTGCAAGATTCTGCGGATTTGAGCTAGGCAGAAGCGAGCTTCATCCGACTTTCGCTTTTGAGGACACGCCGTGACGGTGATCGACTTCTCCGCCTTCATCGGACGGCTCGCCACCGCCTCCGGCGAAACCATCCTGCCGTTCTTCCGCACCTCGCTGTCGGTCGACGACAAGAGCAAGACCAAGGATTTCGATCCCGTGACGGAGGCCGACCGCGCCGCGGAGGCCGTAATGCGGCGGCTGATCAAGGCCAGCTTCCCCCAGCACGGCATCGTCGGCGAGGAATTCGGCAATGAGCGCGACGATGCCGACTATGTCTGGGTGCTCGATCCCATCGACGGCACCAAATCCTTCATCGGCGGCTTTCCGATCTGGGGCACCCTGATCGCGCTGCTGCACAAGGGCGCGCCGGTATTCGGCATGATGCACCAGCCCTTCATCGGCGAACGCTTCTCCGGCGACAACGGCTCGGCCAATTACAAGGGCCCCTCCGGCGAACGCCGGCTCCAGGTCCGGCGCTGCACCTCGCTCTCGGAAGCCACGACCTACACCACCAGCCCGCTGCTGATGAACGAGAGCGACCGTGCCATCTTCGGCCGCATCGAGCGGGGCGCGCGGCTGTCGCGCTATGGCGGCGACTGCTACTCCTATTGCATGCTCGCCGCCGGCCATGTCGACCTCGTGGTCGAGACCGAGCTGAAGCCTTACGACATCGCGGCGCTGATCCCGATCGTGACCGGCGCCGGCGGCGTCGTCACCACCTGGGAAGGCAAGCCGGCCCAGGCGGGCGGCCGCATCATCGCGGCCGGCGACCCCAGGGTCCACGAAGAAGCACTCAAGCTTTTGAACCAATAACAACGCGAGCGGAGGCTTGCATGACCGTCTCACGCAGGCTGCTCGTTGAATTGTTCTTGGGATTGTTCCTGCTGCTGCCGTCATTGGCATCAGCGCAGAATTTCCCGACCAAGCCGATCAAGCTGATCGTGCCGTTCCCGGCTGGCGGGCCCAACGACATCATCGCGCGGGTGATCGGCCAGCGCATGTCCGAGCTGTCAGGACAGCCGGTGGTGATCGACAATCGCGGCGGCCAGGGCGGCGTGCTCGGAACCGATGCCGTCTCCAAGGCCGCGCCCGACGGCTACACCATCGCGATCTCCTCAGCCGGCGCGCTCGCGATCAGCCCGAGCATGGAGAAGGTGGCCTATGACACGCTGACCGACCTCACGCCGGTCACGCTGGTTGCGACCGTGCCGGAAATGCTCGTGGTCGCGACCAACGTCCCCGTCAAGGACATCAGCGAGTTGATTGCGCTCGCCAAGGCGCAGCCGGGAAAGCTCAACTTCGCCTCCTCCGGCCCCGGCAGCCTGCCGCATCTCGCCGGCGAATTGTTCAAGCTGACGGCGAAGATCGACATCGTGCACGTGCCCTATCGCGGCGCCGCGCCGGCGGTGAACGACCTGCTGGGCCAGCAGGTCCAGATGACGTTCCTCGATCTCCCCGTGCTGCTGCCGCAGGTGAAGGCCGGCGCGTTGCGGCCGATCGCGGTCGGCTCGGCCGAGCGTGCACCGACCGCGCCGAAGGTGCCGACCACCGCCGAAGCGGGCCTGCCGCAGCTGCGCATCGAGAACTGGTATGGCATGGTCGCGCCGAAGGGTACGCCGAAGGAGATCATCGCCGCGCTGCATGGCCTGGCAACGAGGGTGATGGCAGATCCGGCGGTGAAGGAGAAGCTCGCCGCCCAAGGCGCGACGCTGATCGGCGATGAGCCGGAGCATTTTCGCGGCTTCATCGCCGACGAGACCAAGAAGTGGGCGAAGGTGATCAAGGACGCCGGCATCGAGACGGCGAAGTAGCGCCGGCTTCTACCTCTCCCGCTTGCGGGAGAGGTCGGCGCGAAGCGCCGGGTGAGGGCTCTCTCCTCTCGGGGAATCTCCCTGGCGGAGACACCCTCTCCCCACCCCTCTCCCGCAAGCGGGAGAGGGAGCGCACCATCGCTGCGGAGCACCTTAAGTGCCCCTTCACACCGCCGCCGCCCTTAAATGCTCCACCAGCATCTTGGCCGGCCTTGGCAGGGTCTTGAAGCTGCGCGCGCAGATCACGAGCTTCCGGTTGGCGAAAGCATCGCGCAGGCGGACCATGGCAAGCGGCATCGTCTTGGCGCAGCGGCGGGCGGCGGCTTCGGGCACGAGCGCCACGCCGACATCGGCGGCGACCATCTGGCAGATCGCGTCGAAATCGCGCAGGCGCGCGCGGAAATGTGGGCGCATGCCGAGCCGCGCCGCATGCTTCGAGATGTGCATCTGGAGTGCGGTGGCGCTGGTCAGGCCGACGAAGTCGCAGGCCCCTGCCTCCTGAAAATCGATCTGGCGACGGCCGGCGAACGGGCCGCGCCGAGACGTCACCAGCGTCAACCGATCCTCGCTGAAGCGGAAGCGCTCGATATGCTCGGGCAGCGCGTGCTCGGCGGCAAAGCCGAGATCGGCAGCGCCCGCGGTGATCGCCGCCGCGATGTCGGTGCTCTCGCGCTCCTCGATGTCGATCGCGACGTCACGATGCTCGCGCAGGAAGCCGGCCAGTGCCTTCGGCAGGTGCTCCGAAAGCCCCGAGGTGTTGGCGAGGAAATGCACGCTGGCGCGCACGCCGCTGGCAAAGCCGGCGAGATCGCCGCGCATGGCGTCGATCTGGTGGATGACGAGGCGCGCGTGATCGAGCAGGCTCTCGCCGGCCGCGGTCAATTCGACGCCGCGGCGCCCGCGCTTGAGCAGCGCGACACCGAGCGCGTCCTCGAGGCCCTTGATGCGCGCGCTGGCCGAGGCTAGCGCCAGGTGCGAGCGCTCCGCGCCGCGGGTGATGCTGCGCTGGTCGGCGACCGCGATGAAGAGCTGGAGGTCGACGAGATCGAAGCGCATGACGGGTTTCTCTCAACCTTATTGTTTGAGCATGATCTTGTCGGAAAACCGCTGCGCACTTTGCGCTAACGCGGCCCTCCGGGTCCGGAGCATGCTTTAGCTTTCGTTCAGAACGAAGGCTGTCTCCGTAACCTCCAGATTGTGCCGGCGCGCGGCTTCGGTCAATGTGCAGATATGTTCGACCCGCTCCTCGTTGTCATCGCAGCCGTCTTCCTGGTCGCCGGATTCGTCAAGGGCGTGGTCGGGCTCGGTCTGCCGACCGTGTCCATCGGCCTGCTCGCGGTGAGCATGGCGCCCAGCCGCGCGATCGCCATCGTGATCGTGCCCGCCATCGTCACCAACATCTGGCAGACCTTCGTCGGTCCTCACTTGCGCGACATCCTGAGGCGGCTGTGGCCGCTGATGATCGGCACCGTGATCGGATGCTGGCTCAATGCCGGCGCGCTGACCGGCCCCCATGCGCGCTATGGCACGATCGTGCTCGGCGCCCTGCTCGTCATCTACGCCGTGATCGGCCTGAACAAATTCCACTTCCGCGTCGCGCCTGAGAACGAAAAATGGGTCGGCGGCGTGGTCGGTGTCGTCACCGGTGTGATCTCGGCCTCGACCGGCGTGCAGGTGATCCCCTCGATGCCCTTCATGCAGGCGATCGGCATGGAGAAGGACGAGTTGGTGCAGGCGCTCGGCGTGTTCTTCACGACGGCGACGCTGGCGCTCGCCTTCAACCTGACCGCCGGCGGATTGCTGACGCCGGCCAATGCCGTGCCCGGCGCCGTCGGCCTCGCCATGGCCTTTGCCGGCATGTTCATCGGCCAGTCAGTGCGGGCGCGGATGCCGGCGGAAGCGTTCCGCCGCTGGTTCCTGATCGCGATGATTTTGCTCGGTCTTTATCTGGCCGGCAGCGCGCTGCTGAAGGAAATCGCCTGAAAGCTCAGGAAATCGATATAGGCTGTGACGCTCAGTTCACCTCTCCCGTAGGGAGAGGTCGGAGCGCATCGATAGATGCGATCCGGGTGAGGGTTTTGGTCTCATCGAATGCTGCGCCCCCTCACCCGGATCGCTTCGCGATCCGAGCTCTCCCCGCTGGGGAGAGGTGCGCTCACCGCGTCTCCAGCATGGCGACGCGGATGCCGAGATAGATGAAGAGGCCGCCGAGCGCACGGTTGACCCAGGCGATCACGCCCTCGGAGCGCCGCAAGCGATGGACGGCTCTGGCCGCGAACGCGGCCAGCACCAGGCACCACAGCGTGCCCGTGCCGATGAAGATCAGGCCGAGGGTCAGGAAGGCGAGCGGCTTGTGGGCTGAATCGGCTGCGACGAATTGCGGCAGGAAGGCCAGGAAGAACAGCGCGACCTTGGGATTGAGCGCATTGGTGAAGACGCCCTGGAGGAACACCCGCCGCAGCGAGCTCCGCACGGGTTCGTCGATGGCCGAGGCCAGCGCCGGGCGCGACCACAGCATCTGAAGTCCTGTGACGACGAGATAGGCCGCGCCGACCAGCTTCAGGATCGAAAACGCGGTCGATGAGGCCATCAGCAGGGCCGAAAGGCCGATCGCAGCGGCCGTGACGTGGAAAAAGCAGCCGCAACTGATGCCGAACGCAGCGGCGGCCCCACCCCGCCAGCCCATCTGCATGCTGCGTCCGATCACATAGACGGTATCAGGGCCCGGCGTGATGTTGAGCAGCACGCCCGACAGGATGAAGAGCCAGATTTCGTGAATGCCCAGCATGTGAAGTCCCCGCGTCGGCCTTGAGGCGGCATATTCGGTTCGCCCCTCCCCGTCCACTGCCGCAAATGCGTGGGATTTACCTCGAATTTGCAATGCGGATCATACTTTCGCGCCGCCTTATCTGCTCTATAAAGGCAGGGTTCTTGAAATGCGGGATTCGAGGCGACGGCCACGCCGTGGCCGGTCGCAGATTCGTTGGAGCTCCTGGGATATGGAAAGACGTCTGGCTGCCATCGTCTGCGCCGATGTCGCCGGCTATTCGCGCATGATGGGCAGCGACGAGGCCGGCACCCATGCCGCCTTCAAGGCCCATCGCAGCGCGATCCACCCCATCATCCTCAATCACGGCGGCCGCGTCGTGAAGAACACCGGCGACGGCTTCCTGCTCGAGTTTGCCTCGATCGTCGGCGCCACCGAAGCCGCGATGGCGATGCAGACGCTGATGGCGGAGCGCAACCGGCATCTGCCGGCGGACCGCGCCATGCAGTTCCGGCTCGGCATCCACATGGGCGACGTCATCGCCGACGAGGACGAAGTGTTCGGTGACGATGTCAACATCGCCGTGCGCCTGGAATCGGTGGCGAGCCCCGGCGGCTTCGCCATCTCGGCGAAGGCCTATCGCGAGGCGAGCAAGCATCTCACCGTGCCGCTCACCGACGCCGGCAACCATCGCTTCAAGAACATCAAGGACGCGGTCGGGGTCTGGACCTGGACGCCCGAGGGCGCGCCGGCACTCGCGCCCGAGCTGAGGGAGGCGTCCGCCCTCTCGCAGCAGTACCGCACCGCGATCGTCGGCGTGCTGCCCTTCGCCAATCTCAGCGATGCCCAGGACGAATATTTCTCCGACGGCCTCACCGAAGATTTGATCCACGCGCTGTCGCTGCAATCCTTCTATCGCGTGCTCAGCCGCAACTCGACCTTCGCTTTCAAGGGCAGGAACACCAGCACGCGGCTGATCGCGCGCGAGATCGACGCCACCTATCTGATCCAGGGCTCGGTGCGGCGCGCCGGCGCCAAGATCCGCGTCACCGCCGAGCTGATCGCGCCGGAGACCGGCGAGCAGCTCTGGACCGGCCGCTACGACCGCGACATCGGCGACCTGTTCGCGATGCAGGACGAGATCACCACCAACCTGTCCGCCGCCATCGCCACCGAGATCGTCCGTGCCGAGGCCTCGGCGCCAGCGCGGCTCTCGACCGACGTGAGCGCCTGGGACCGCTTCCTCAAGGGACTGTCGCACTACTACCGGCAGACCAAGGAGGACCTGACTGCCGCCGTCGAGCTGTTCCGCGAGGCCATCAGGCTCGATCCCAAGCTGTCGATCGCGCACGCCTATCTCGCCACGATCCAGATCCAGAGCATCCAGTTCGGCTGGGTCAAGGGCACGCGGGAGATGTGGGCCGAGGCGATGAACCTCGCCGAGACCAGCGTCCGGCTCGACCCGCGCTCCTCATTCGCGTTCTCGATCCTGTCCTGGGCCCATGCGATGGAAGGGCATTACGAGGCCGCGATGGACGCCGCCAAGCGTGCGGTCGCGCTCAACCCCTATGACAACGGCGCGCGTGGCGTGCTCGGCATCTGCCATTTCGTCATCGGCGAGCACCGCGAGGCGATCGAGCTGTTCTCGATGGCGGCGCAGCGCGACAACAGCGACCCGCGTTACCAATGGGCAGCGCTGAACGCCTTCAGTCACTACCTGTTGCGCCAATATGACGCGACCCTGTCATGGGCCCGCGAGCAGCTCTACATCAACCCGAACCACATGCAGGCGCTGGCGATCCGCGCCGCGGCATTGGCCCAAATGGGACGAAGCGGCGAGGCGAGCGAGGCCGCCAGCGTGCTGATGGGGAATTATCCAACTCTGAATGTCGACAGGCACTTGCGCAACTTCCATTGGAAGCGGCCTGAGGACATCGCCCATTACCGCGAGGGTCTGCTGAAGGCCGGCGTGCCGCTCGGCAAGCTGACCCTGGTGCAGAGCGACGTCAAACGCGCCGCCGAGTCCTGAACGGCAGATCGCGGTTCCTCAGCAGTCTCGAGCGTGGTCTCCTGGGGCCCCGCACCGCTTTTATTGACACTACAGTGAATTCCGCCACACTTCATCACACGCTGAAGTAGTATAGTCTGCTGTCGGTTTGTTAGGACTTTCCGCGCTTGATCGGCGCGTCTTTTTTTGCGATTCGCTGCTTTCAGGATTTGGGCCATGCATGACCGCGCTTCGAAGCCGCCCTTCGACCCCTCGATTCAGGTCTCGCCGAACAATCCCTGTCCATTCCTGCGCGGCCTCGTCGGCGAAGGCTTCGTCGATGGCGGGACCGTCCCGCTCCGGACGCTGTCACAGACCATCGCGAATGCAAGCGGCGAGACGGGAGTGAAGAAGGTTTCGGCCCGCATCCAGGTCCGCGGCGTCGCGCTGATCGCCAACGGCGCCTGTCACATCCTGCAAAGCATCTTTTGGGGCGCGCAGCTCAATATGTTGCGCGGCGGCCCGCTCGACAAGCTCGGTGCCGGCTCGCGCATCCTCGGCGTCGACGGGCGCGTCAATGAGGACGAGATCGCGCGGCTCGCCAGTTTCGGCGGCACCTATACCGATCCCGATGGCGGCGGCACCGAGACCGGGCTCAACGCCTCGCAAATCCAGGCCTTCATGAAGGACAACCTCAAGCGCGCTGGCAATCAAGCGCGCTGGTACTACCCGATCCTGATGAAATTCGAATGGCCGATCCTGCTCAAGATCATGGGCAAGGGTCAGGGTGATGACCGCTATCTCAGCGTGGCCGAGGTGAGGACATTGTTCAACGAGCGCAAATTCCCTGACAGGATCACCCAGCGAGTTGTCAGCCAGCCCGTCACCCCGCCCTCACTGATCTTGCGCGCTGCCGGCGGACTCGTCGCCGCGCTCCTCGTCTTTGGCATCGTGGCGCTGCGTTTTCCGGATCAATTCCAGCCCATGCTGCCCGGCATTCTCGGGGACCTGGTGGCGCCGCCATTGCCCGAGCACGTCGAACCCCGGGCCGCGTACTGGCTCGAGCAGAACTGGGCGCTGGAGGACCGGCACTGGTTTCATCACGCCAGCCAGGGCACCGCGACCTTCCCGGTGCCCTATCGCTGGTTCATGGCGCTGGAGCAGCCGCGGCTTCATTTCTTCGCAAAGCCCGGGATGCTGCATGACAGCGACCATCTGCAGCGCTTCGGCTTCATCCCGAGCCCGCAGACGATCAACACCGACGACGCCACGCTGCGCCAATTCGGCTATGCCAACGTCTACGACAAGACGAAGCCGGTGCCGGCGCGGCTCTGGGATCCGCCGGTGAACTGGGGTGCCGAGGCCGAAAACGTCGACGGCCTGCCCGTCGGCTTCGCACGCATGACCGGCGTCCCCGATCCTGCGACCGGGCAGATCGGCGAGGACCGGATCGGCCTGACCTGCGCTGCCTGCCACACCGGCCAGATCCGCTACAAGGGCATCGACATCCGTTTCGACGGCGGCCCCGCGATGACCGACCTGAGAAAGCTCGAGGTCACGACTGGCCTGTCGATCGCCTATACGCTGTTCGTGCCAGGCCGCTTTACGCGCTTCGCCGACCGCGTGCTCGGCGCCTCCGCCAGCGATGCGGACCGCGATGCGCTGAAACAGAAGCTGCGCGCGATCAGCACGTTCCTGATCGACTGGGAGAAGACCTACGCGAAAACCATCGACGGCAAGACGAGGTTCAACGAGAAGACGAAGCGGCAAGAGCCACAGCAGGACACGGAGGAAGGATACGGCCGCCTCGACGCGCTCAACCGCATCGGCAATCAGGTGTTCGCCCAGGACATGACGCTCAGCGGCCTCAGCGGCTTCGAAAAGAATCTGCATGCCAAGGACGCGCCTGTCAGCTTCCCGCCGATCTGGACCGTGCCCTGGCTCAAATTCGCGCAATATGACGCGTCCATCGAGCAGCCGCTGATCCGTAACGCCGGCGAAGCGCTGGGCGTGACCGCGCTGCTGAATCTGTCCGACACTACTCCCAAAGACAGGCTGTTTCGCTCGTCGATGGATATCAAGAATCTGAACTGGATCGAGGATCTGCTGAAGGGGTCGGCGCCCTATCCGAAAAAGCAGCTCTCCGGACTGACATCGCCGAAATGGCCGTCGGATATCTTCGGCGATGATGCCTGGAAGATCGATGGCGACCGCGTCAAACGTGGCCGCAAGCTCTATGCGGAGATCTGCGTCGAATGCCATCTCGGGCCGGTCAACGATCCCGTGTTCGACGCCGAATTTCCGGCCCAGAGCATCTGGTCCTCGTCGCTGTGGGAAACCATCGGCGATGACAAATTCCTGAACGAGGTCCAGAAAAGCGCCAAAGGCATGGGGACCGACCCGGCTCAAGCCAGCGTGCTGGCGACGCGCACGGTTCAGGTGCCGGGTTTCCTACAGCTCGATCCCACTCAGAAGCTCAATGCCTGGTGGAGCTGCAATCTGCCGGATATTTCTTCGACCGACATGCCATACTCGCTCGGCCTGATGGTGCTCGTGGACATCGTCGCCCGCAAGGCGATGGACGATGCCAAGATCGAGCCGAAGGTTCAGCAAGCCTGGTGGGGTAAGCGCAAGAACTGCCCCAATCCCGGTCCGCAGCCGCCCGATAAAGAGGAGCGGGGGCCCTGGTATCGCGCGCGTCCGCTCAACGGCGTCTGGGCCACCGCGCCTTACCTGCACAACGGATCGGTGCCCTCGCTCTACTGGATGCTGAGCCCCGCGGCCGAGCGCCCGAAATCGTTCTGCATGGGTGGTGGTCGCGACTACGATCCGAAGCAGGTCGGCTTCGCGGTCGCCGACGGCGAGAGCTGCAAGACCGGGCAGTCGCGCTTCTCGACGCGGGCGTCTGACGGCACCGAGTTGTTCGGCAACAGCAATGCCGGCCACTCGTTCGACGGCACGCCAGGGCCGGGCAAGGACGGCACCATCGGCCGCGTGCTGAAGGAGCAAGAGCGCTACGACCTGATCGAGTATTTGAAGACGCTGTGAGCACCGTCATTGCGAGCGAAGCGAAGCAATCCAGACTGTCTCCGCGCGGGCAGCCTGGATTGCTTCGTCGCATCAGCGCAAAATTGCTACGCAATTTTGTCGCGAGCTCCTCGCAATGACGGAGAATGACGACTCTTCGCGAGTCCCACTGCCACCTTCCCCGCAGCGTCACCCCTCACTTGAACAGCGGCGTGCCCGGCACGAAGGCGTCGAAGGCGGCCCAGAACTGGGAACGGTAACGGTCCTGCTCCTGGAGGATCTCGTGCTTCGAGCCCGCGATGACGAGATGCGAGCCGGCGCGCAAATGATAGGCGAACTCCTCGATCGCAGCGGTCGAGACCACGGTGTCGCTGGAGGCAGCCAGCATCAGGATCGGCTGGCGGATCTCTGACGGATATTTCAGGCGCTTGAAGGTTTGCATCGCGCTGAAGGCAGCGTCGGCCCAGGCCACCGTCGGTGACGCCAGCCCCAGCGTCGGATCCTCCTCGAGGATCGCGGCATTGCGCGCATAGCGCACGGGGTCGCTGGTGAGGGGATTGTTGATGAAGGGATCGAGTCCGGTGATGCGGCTGCTGCCGCCCGGGACATAACGGCCGCCCTGCCCGAACAGGCACATCGTCTTGAGCAGCGCGCGGGCCGGAAACGACGTGGTGCGGCCAGGCAGGTCGATCATCGGCGCCGACAGCACCATGCGGTCGAACCAGCGCTTGCCCGCATGCGCGACCCGCAGCAGCACCGTGCCGCCCATGGAATGGGCGAGCGCGAAGAACGGCGGCGGACAATCCGGCAGCACCACCTGCTGCACGAAGGTCTCGACGTCGATCTCGAAATCGGCGAAGTCGCGCACATAGCCCTTGCGCGGATCGCGCAGGCGGCGCGAGGAATGGCCCTGCCCGCGCCAATCGATCATCGCCACCGCAAAGCCGCGGTCGCGCAGGTCGCGCACGGTCTCGAAATATTTCTCGATCTGCTCGCTGCGTCCGGTGAAGACGCAGACCGTGCCCTTGCGGCCCGCCGGCGGCGCCCAGCGCGCAAAGCGCAGCTCGGCGCCATCGGGGGTCTTGATGGTGCCGCTGACGACGTTTTCGGGGACGGGATTGGACGGGATCGAGACCAGCGTCATAGGCGGCAAGTACTGCAAATCAAGGGGCTAAAGCGCCGAAAAGGCGCAAATGCCGCCCTCTTGAACGCCGTCTCGTTCCACCCATATCATTTTCGTGCAGGCCGCTACCAGTGTTTCGGAACCGGAACATCAGGCTGCACACAGACGAAAGCTCGGCCCGATTGGCGGGCGGGTTACCCAAACAGTCGCTCAATGGAGGACTTGACCATGCGTAGCTATGATCTCACCCCGTTCTATCGTTCCACCGTCGGCTTCGACCGCCTCTTTAGCCTGCTCGACCAGGCCGGCTCGGACGGCAGCCCCGGTTATCCCCCCTACAACATCGAGCGCACCGGCGAGAACGCCTACCGCATCACCGTTGCGGTCTCCGGCTTCGCCAAGGACGAGCTCTCCATCGTCGCGAAGGAAAACACGCTGACGATCAAGGGCGAGAAAGTCGCCAACGAGAACTCGAAGTCCGAAGTGCTCTATCGCGGCATCGCCGCGCGCGCCTTCGAGCGTGCCTTCCAGCTTGCCGATTTCGTGCAGGTGAAGGACGCTTCGCTTGAGAACGGCCTGCTTCACGTCGACCTCGTACGCGAGATTCCCGAGGCCAAGAAGCCGCGCCAGATCGCGATCAACACCAGCGCCCCGAAGGCGCAGGTGATCGAGAACTCGGCGCAAGCCGCCTAACGCACTCACGCCACTTCCGAGTTGCGAAAACGCCCCGGTGCCCCGGGGCGTTTTTTTACGCGCCGTCGTCCTGGCGAAGGCCAGGACCCATTACCACAGGGAGACGTTTGGCGAAGACTGGTCGTTCGGTACGAACACCTCACCTCAACCGATAGACCTCGCGGTATGGGTCCTGGCCTTCGCCAGGACGACACCGGGAGTGTCGCCCGAGGCTCGGCCTCACAGGCATCAATTAAGCGCGCCTAGTCCAGCCCCTGCGCCGCCGGCATCTCCTGGGTCGGCAGGATCGTTGCCGCCGGCTTGGCCTGGACGGTTGGAGCAGTGGCATCGGCGGGCTTGGCCTGGATGGCCGCGGTCTGCTGCGCGGACTGCACCTGTGCCTGCGGCGCCTGAGCCTGCTGCGGCGCGGGTTCGGCCGGCTTCGCTGCTACCACCGGCACAGCTCCGCGCGGCGGGGCGGCCTTGGGCAGCGGCACGGTGCGGTTTGCCACATGCGGGATCGAAGCCGGCGGGCGCGGCGGGCCGCTGCGAATCACGGTCGGCGGCGGCAGCGCGCTTTGCGGGCCGTAAGGCGCGACCGCGCGCTCGTCATAGGTGGGCGCCATGCCGTAGGCGTCGGCGGCGGGCATGAAGCGGATGATCCGCCCGTCGCGGGCGTCGATCACCAGCCGGCCATCGTCGCCACGATGGTCGATCACCGCGATGGTGTAGACGCTGCCGCGCAGGCGCGGGATGCCGAGCGGTGAAAAGCCGTTTTCGCGCAGCACCGCATAGACCTCGGTCGACGGCAGCAGCCCCGGAGCCGGACCGCGCTCCTCGTAGCCGTAACGCGGCGGCGGTGGCGGCGCGGCCTCCGGCGGCGCGTAGGGCCCGTCGAAATCCGACACTGCGATAACGGCCCCTCTCGCGATACCGCCCGCGAGAACCTGCGCGTGCCCCGCACTTGCAGCCAGCACCAGCGCGGCGGCAGCCACACATCCTGTGAAAAACTTCATGGTCGAGACACTCCTGTCAGGCCCCCCGATGGCCGCCCTCTTTCGCTTCTCGCGGCGTGGCGCGCCTTCCGAAGGGTTGATCCGAAGCTTCATTGGGGATTTCGGCGCCTGCGGGGCCGGATCAGGGCGCGTTTGCTTCAAAACCGGGGCTGCGCAACTTTTGGAAAGCGATTGATTGACATATCGGGAATCGGGACTTCCGCGCGCTTGTGTGCTAGACAAAAATTTGGCAAGGTGATGGTTAGGACAGGAAAGCTGTCTCAATTTTGCTTGCGGTTCCGGCATAGGGATTGCAGCGAGAACTGGTGCTCTCGAGCGCCGGGAAGGTACCAGGCCAAGCCGTTCTCGGGGACGAAGAACGCCTAGGCCTGAATTTAAGAAAATGCGGCTCGCAGCGGACGAGCGGTGACCCAGAGGCGGGTGCCGCGGAACGCCCAAGGTGCGCCGAAGATGGCGGTGAGGCACCTTGCCGCATGGAGAGGACAGGACAATGAACGGGTCGCAATTCGAGCGCGCAAACATCGTGGCAGAACAGCTGTCGGCGACGGTCGCCTCGAAAACGACCGATCCGATTCAGGAGCACAATTCGCGCCCCAAAGCCGAAGGCCTTTACGATCCCGCCCTCGAGAAGGATTCCTGCGGCGTCGGCTTCATCGCCAACATCAAAGGCAAGAAGTCGCGCGAGATCGTCTCGGACGCGCTCAGCATCCTCTGCAATCTCGAGCATCGCGGCGCGGTCGGCGCCGACCCGCGCGCCGGTGACGGTGCCGGCATTTTGGTGCAGATCCCGCACGCCTTCTTCAGCCGCAAGGCCGGGGAGCTCGGCTTCAAGCTGCCGGCGCCCGGCGAATACGCCGTCGGCGCGCTGTTCATGCCGCGCGACACCGCCTGGCGCAACGTCATCAAGAGCATCATCGCCGACCAGATCAAGGAAGAGGGCCTGACCCTGCTGGGCTGGCGCGACGTGCCGACCGACAATTCCTCGCTCGGCGTCACCGTGAAGCCGACCGAGCCCGCCTGCATGCAGGTGTTCATCGGCCGCAACGGCACCGCCAAGACCGAGGACGAGTTCGAGCGCCGACTCTACATCCTGCGCAAGTCGATCTCGCAGGCGATCTACCTGCGCCGCGACCGCGGCCTTGCGGGCTACTATCCGTGCTCGATGTCGTGCCGCACCGTGATCTACAAGGGCATGTTCCTGGCCGACCAGCTCGGCAAGTACTATCCCGACCTGCACGAAAAGGATTTTGAGAGCGCGCTCGCACTCGTTCACCAGCG
Source organism: Bradyrhizobium sp. Rc2d (assembly GCF_900099855.1). Lineage (NCBI taxonomy): Bacteria > Pseudomonadati > Pseudomonadota > Alphaproteobacteria > Hyphomicrobiales > Nitrobacteraceae > Bradyrhizobium > Bradyrhizobium sp. Rc2d. The sequence goes on from NZ_FNCU01000025.1 coordinate 46,562, forward strand.
CTTCTCGACCAATACCTTCCCGGCCTGGTCGCTGGCGCATCCCTACCGCATGATCGCGCATAACGGCGAGATCAACACGCTGCGCGGCAACACCAACTGGATGGCTGCGCGCCAGGCTTCGGTGAGCTCCGTGCTCTACGGCAAGGACATCAACCGGCTCTGGCCGATTTCCTACGAGGGACAGTCGGACACCGCCTGCTTCGACAACGCGCTCGAATTTCTGGTGCAGGGCGGCTACTCGCTGCCGCACGCCGTCATGATGATGATTCCGGAGGCGTGGGCCGGCAATCCCTTGATGGATGAGAAGCGCCGCGCCTTCTACGAGTATCATGCCGCGCTGATGGAGCCGTGGGACGGCCCGGCCGCGATCGCCTTTACCGACGGCCGCCAGATTGGCGCCACGCTCGACCGCAATGGCCTGCGGCCCGCGCGCTATCTCGTCACCAAGGACGACCGCATCGTGATGGCGTCCGAGATGGGCGTGCTGACGATCCCCGAGGACCAGATCATCACCAAGTGGCGCTTGCAGCCCGGCAAGATGCTGCTGGTCGATCTCGAGCAGGGCCGCCTGATCCCGGACGACGAGATCAAGGCCGAGCTCGCCAAGAGCCATCCCTACAAGGAATGGCTGGAGCGGACCCAGATCGTGCTGGAAGAGCTGCCGAAGGTGCCGATCACCGGCGTGCGCTCCAACCTGTCCCTGCTCGATCGCCAGCAGGCGTTCGGCTACAGCCAGGAAGACATCACCATCCTGATGACGCCGATGGCGGCCACCGGCGAAGAAGCCGCGGGCTCGATGGGCAACGACACGCCGATCTCGGCGCTGTCGCACAAGGCCAAGCCGCTGTTCACCTACTTCAAGCAGAACTTCGCGCAGGTCACCAACCCGCCGATCGATCCGATCCGCGAGGAGCTGGTGATGAGCCTGGTCTCGATCATCGGGCCGCGACCCAACCTGTTCGATCTGCAAGGAATGGCCACGACCAAGCGCCTTGAAGTGCGCCAGCCGATCCTGACGGACGCGGATCTGGAAAAGATCCGCTCGATCTCGGACGTGGCCGACACGCACTTTAAGTCGCGCACGCTCGACACCACATTCCACGCCGGTCTCGGTGCGGCCGGCATGGACCAGGTGCTCGATGAACTCTGCGCGCGCGCCGAGAGCGCGGTGCGCGAGGGCGTCAACATCATCATCCTGTCCGACCGCATGGTCGGCACCGACCGGGTGCCGATCCCCTCGCTGCTGGCCTGCGCCGCCGTGCATCATCACCTGATCCGCACCGGCCTGCGCACCTCGGTCGGCCTCGTTGTCGAATCCGGCGAGCCGCGCGAAGTGCATCACTTCGCCTGCCTTGCCGGCTACGGTGCTGAAGCGATCAATCCCTACCTCGCGTTCGAGACCATCATCGCGATGAAGGACCGGCTGCCCGGCTCGCTCGACGATTATGAGATCGTCAAGCGCTACATCAAGTCGATCGGCAAGGGCCTGCTCAAGGTGATGTCCAAGATGGGCATCTCGACCTACCAATCCTATTGCGGCGCGCAGATCTTTGACGCGGTCGGCCTCAAAGCGGATTTCGTCGCAAAGTTCTTCGCCGGCACGCACACCCGCGTCGAGGGCGTCGGTCTTGCCGAGATCGCGGAAGAGGCGGTGCGCCGTCATGCCGACGCGTTCGGCGAGGCTCAGGTCTACAAGAGCGCGCTCGACGTCGGCGGCGAATATGCCTATCGCAGCCGCGGCGAGGACCATGCCTGGACCGCCGAGTCGGTTTCGCTGCTCCAGCACGCCGCGCGCGGCAATTCGCAGGAGCGCTACCGCGCCTTCGCCGAAATCCTCAACGAGCAGTCGGAGCGCCTGTTGACGCTCCGCGGCCTGTTCCGGATCAAGAACGCGGAGGAGGAGAAGCGCAAGCCGATCCCGCTCGACCAGGTCGAGCCGGCCAAGGAGATCGTCAAGCGCTTCGCCACGGGTGCGATGAGCTTCGGCTCGATCTCGCGCGAGGCGCACACCACGCTCGCGATCGCCATGAACCGGATCGGCGGCAAGTCCAACACCGGCGAAGGCGGCGAGGAAGCCGACCGCTTCAAGCCGATGCCGAACGGCGATTCCATGCGCTCGGCGATCAAGCAGGTCGCCTCGGGCCGCTTCGGCGTCACCACGGAGTATCTCGTCAACTCCGACATGATGCAGATCAAGATGGCGCAGGGCGCCAAGCCCGGCGAAGGCGGCCAGCTGCCCGGCCACAAGGTCGACGCGACCATCGCCAAGGTCCGGCATTCGACGCCGGGCGTCGGCCTGATCTCACCGCCGCCGCACCACGACATCTACTCGATCGAGGATCTGGCGCAGCTCATCTACGACCTCAAGAACGTCAACCCGACTGGCGACGTCTCGGTCAAGCTCGTCTCCGAGATCGGCGTCGGCACCGTGGCCGCGGGCGTCGCCAAGGCGCGCGCCGACCATGTCACCATCGCGGGTTTCGAGGGCGGCACCGGCGCTTCGCCGCTGACCTCGATCAAGCATGCCGGCTCACCCTGGGAGATCGGACTCGCCGAGACCCACCAAACCTTGGTGCGCGAGCGGCTGCGCAGCCGCATCGTGGTCCAGGTCGACGGCGGCTTCCGCACCGGCCGTGACGTCGTGATCGGCGCGCTGTTAGGGGCCGACGAGTTCGGCTTCGCCACCGCGCCGCTGATCGCGGCCGGCTGCATCATGATGCGCAAGTGTCATCTCAACACCTGCCCGGTCGGCGTCGCGACGCAGGATCCAGTGTTGCGCAAGCGCTTCACCGGCCAGCCCGAGCACGTGATCAACTACTTCTTCTTCGTCGCGGAGGAAGTCCGCGAGATCATGGCTTCGCTCGGCTTCCGCACCTTCAACGAGATGGTCGGCCAGGTGCAGCTGCTCGACCAGACCAGGCTGGTCGCGCATTGGAAGGCCAAGGGCCTCGACTTCTCGAAGCTGTTCGTCAAGCAGAAGGAAGAGAAGGGCCAGAAGATCTATCATTCCGAGCGTCAGAACCATCATCTGGAGGCGGTGCTCGACCGCACGCTGATCGAGAAGGCGACGCCTGCGCTCGACCGCGGCGCGCCGGTCAAAATCGAAGCCGCGATCAACAGCACCAACCGTTCCGCCGGCGCCATGCTGTCGGGTGCGGTCGCCAAGATCTACGGCCATGCCGGCCTGCCGCACGACACCATCCATGTCAGCCTCAAGGGCACCGCCGGCCAGGCATTCGGCGCCTGGCTCGCCCACGGCGTCACCTTCGAGCTCGAAGGTGAAGGCAACGACTATGTCGGCAAGGGCCTCTCGGGCGGCAAGATCATCGTCAAACCGCCGAAGAACTCTGCAATCGTGCCGGAAGAGAGCATCATCGTCGGCAACACCGTGATGTACGGCGCGATCGCGGGCGAGTGCTACTTCCGCGGCATCGCCGGCGAGCGCTTTGCCGTGCGCAATTCGGGTGCGGTGGCGGTGGTCGAGGGCGCGGGCGATCATTGCTGCGAATATATGACCGGCGGCATCGTGGTCGTGCTCGGCAAGACCGGGCGCAACTTCGCGGCCGGCATGTCCGGCGGCATCGCCTATGTGCTGGACGAAGCCGGCGATTTCGACCGGCTGTGCAACCTGTCGATGGTCGAGCTCGAGCCGGTGCTGTCGGAAGAGATGATCGCCCAGAGCGCCTACAACCAGTTCGGTGACCTCGAGGCGCACGGCCGGGTCGACGTGTTCAAGAACCTGCTCGCCTCCGACGTCGAGCGGCTGCACGTGCTGATCTCGCGCCATGCCAAGGCGACCGGCTCCAAGCGCGCCGCCGACATCCTGGCCAATTGGAAGGACTGGCTGCCCAAATTCCGCAAGGTGATGCCGGTCGAGTACCGGCGCGCGCTGCGCGAAATGGCCGCCAACGCGGACGCCGAGCCGAAGATCGCGATCGGGGCGTAAAGCATCTCACCCCGTCATTGCGAGCGCAGCGAAGCAATCCAGACTTTCTTCCTTGATGCAGACTGGATTGCTTCGTCGCTTCGCTCCACGCAATGACGGTTGAGGAAACAACAGACGAATTAGCCGGCAGGGACTACGGGTTTAATGGGCAAGATCACGGGTTTTCTCGAAATCGAACGGCATGACCGCAAGTACACCCCGGTCGCCGAGCGCGTGAAGCATTACAACGAGTTCGTCGTTCCCCTCTCCGAGAAGGAGGTGCGCGACCAGGCGGCGCGCTGCATGAACTGCGGCATTCCCTATTGCCACGGCACCGGGTCGGTCGCGCCCGGCACGCCCGGCTGCCCGGTCAACAACCAGATCCCTGACTGGAACGACCTCGTCTATCAGGACAACTGGCAAGAAGCCTCGCGCAACCTGCACTCGACCAACAATTTCCCGGAGTTCACGGGACGTATCTGCCCGGCGCCATGCGAAGCGTCCTGCACGCTCAACATCGACGACAACCCCGTTACCATCAAGACCATCGAATGCGCGATCGTCGACCGCGCCTGGGACAATGGCTGGCTGAAGCCAGAAGTGGCGACTGAGAAGACCGGCAAGAAGGTCGCGGTGATCGGCTCGGGTCCCGCCGGCATGGCCTGCGCGCAGCAGCTCGCGCGCGCCGGCCACGACGTGCATCTGTTCGAGAAGTACGCCAAGGCCGGCGGCCTTTTGCGCTACGGCATCCCCGACTTCAAGATGGAGAAGGGCATCATCGATCGCCGCGTCAAGCAGATGGAAGCCGAGGGCGTCACCTTCCACTACAACAGCCATGTCGGCGCTGACGGCAATGTCGATCCGCGCGAGATGCTGAACGAGTATGACGCCGTCGCCTTGACCGGCGGCGCGGAAGCTCCGCGCGACCTGCCGATCCCCGGCCGCGACCTCCAAGGCATTCACTACGCCATGGACTTCCTGCCGCAGCAGAACCGCCGCGTCTCCCAGGAGCCGCTCGGCGGTGTTCAGGAGATCTTGGCCGGCGGCAAGCATGTCGTCGTCATCGGCGGCGGCGACACCGGCTCCGACTGCATCGGCACCTCGCTGCGCCAGGGCGCGCTGTCGGTGACCCAGCTCGAGATCATGCCCGCTCCCCCTGAGCGCGAGAACAAGGGCCTGACCTGGCCGAACTGGCCGCTGAAAATGCGCACGTCCTCCAGCCAGGCCGAAGGCGCGATCCGCGAATACGCCGTGCTGACGCAGAAGTTTTCCGGCGAGAACGGCAAGGTCAAGAAGCTGCACTGCGTCCGCGTCGACGACAAGTTCAAGCCGATTGCCGGCACCGAGTTCGAGCTCGACGCCGAGCTCGTCCTGCTCGCGATGGGCTTCGTCCATCCCGTGCACGAGGGCCTGCTCAAGATGCTCGCGGTCGACCTCGACCCGCGCGGCAACGTCAAGGCCAACACGCTGGATTACCAGACCTCGCGCCCGAACGTGTTCTCCGCCGGCGACATGCGCCGCGGCCAGTCGCTGGTGGTGTGGGCCATCCGCGAGGGGCGGCTGTGCGCACGGTCGATCGATACGTTCCTGATGGGGAAGACGGATTTGCCGCGGTAGCAGCTGTCGTCCTGGCGAAAGCCAGGACCCATACCGCGGAATCTATCCAGGGCAGACGGTACTCATCCCGAACGACCAGTCGTCGCCAAACCACTCCTTGGGTAATGGGTCCTGGCTTTCGCCAGGACGACGACTGAGAGCTTGGCAGCGCCGATGACTACCGGGCCACGCGCAGCTAATTCTGCAGCCTCACCCCCAGCATCACCACCGTTCCCGACGAGCTCGCCCCCGCGACGTTCGAATCCAGGATGTCGTGGCGCAGCGTGCCCTTGATCCAGATGTTGCGGTTGAGCTTGTAGATCAGATTGCTCTCGAGCGAGTAGGTCTTGTCGTTGCGATTCTGGTTCTGATAGTCGAGCGTGCCGTAGGTGAACTTGCCGACGGCGGTGAGCCAGCGGCGGAAGTCGTGGTCGACTTCGGCCGAATAGGTGCGCACCAGGACGCCGGAAGAGCCCGGGATGGTGGTCTCGGCGATCTGTGTGTCGGTGAAGAACTTCACCGTGGTGAGGCCGCTCGCATTCCAGATCAAGGAGCTCGTGGTGAGGAAGCCCGAGAGCTGGCTGAGGCGCGGATCGACATAATTGCGCGCGGAATAGCCGACCGAGATTTCGCCGGTGAGGATGCGCGAGAACTCGAAGGACGAGCCGATTTTGGCATAGCCGCCGTTTGAATCCCGGAAGTAGCCGTTGCGGTCGGCGGCCTGGTCGTGCACGCGGGTGTCGCCCTGGATTTCCACGAACGGCTTGAGGCCCGGCTTCAGGTCGTAGGAGAACCGCCCCACGCCGCCATACTGATTGAAGTCGCGATCGGTATTGGCAAAGGTCGAGCCGTCGGTGAGCTTTGAATCGGTGTAGGCGGTGCGATCGACGGTGGCGCCGGCCGCGACCTGAAAGCGATTGAAAGTCTGGTCGAAGCCGACGGTGGCGCCGTAGGCGGCGTAGACAGGGTATTTCTGCAGGCCGGCCTGCACGTTCGGGCTGCCGGGATTGTCGGTGGCGAGCCGCAGGCGGAGCTGCGAGGTCAGCTTGAAATCGCGGGTGACATCGACGCGGCCGTCGACATGGCCGGTGAAATCGGGGCGGTCGACCTCGACCGGCGACGGCGAAGGGAAGCCGTTGATCGTCGCCGGCATGTTGTTGGTGTAGCCCGAGAACGAGCCGCGCAGATCTGCAACCAGCGCGTGGCGCTCCCAGTCGGACACCACGAGGAGATCAGGCGCGACCACATAGGCCGGCGAGCCGACCGGCTTGTTGAGGCGCGCAGGGTTGGTGTCATAGCCGGCGGACAGTTCTAGCCCGCCCTTGATCAGGAAGCTGCCGGCATAGTCGCCGACCGCGCCGAACGGATCCTCATCGAGCTTGAGGCGGCGGCGCAGCGGCTGGCCGGGCACGTTGCCCGCCATCGCCGGCGGCACCGGCGTCCTGTGCGCGGTCTCGGAGGGCGGCGGCGCGATGCGCGGCGGGCCGAGCGTTCGCTCCGGCGTTGCCGGCGCCACCTTTGAGCCGGGGCCGACCGGGCGCTTCGGCTTGGGCTGTCCGGGATAGAGCTTCGGCTGCTGCCGTTTGCGGTTGAGCGAGTCGTAGCCGGAGCTGCTCGCGCCGTTGGCGGCGGGCAGGCCGTAGGTCGGGACCGGATTGCTCGGGCTTTGGCCGGCGCGCGAGGTCACTGGGGCCTGCTGGCGCCTGCGCGGATCGTTGGGATCGGGCAGCGTCGGCAGTGCATCCGACGGCGCCTGCGGCACGCCGGCGGTGCGGCGCGTCGGCAGCGTCTCGGGCGAGGCGAAGCCGCCGCGGTTGGGATTGAACAGGTCAGGCGTGAGGCTTTGGGCGCCCGCCGGCGCGCTCTCGAGGGCCGTCAGCATGAGGCACGGCAAAGCGGCGCGCAGGAAATGCGCGCGTTTGCTCCGGCCGATGCCTGGAGACGACCCCACGATGGAAGAACTCCAACGAAATCAAACACTTTCACGACGGCCTCCCATCGGTTGGCGGGAACCATCGTTAATGGAGTTAAAACAATTATGGTTAATGACCCGTTGAGGGGTTCGGGGACCGCGTCGCCTCCAAGGACGTAGCGTGCTAAGCAGGCGCCAACGGGCGAACGCCCCTCCTCCCTGGACCTGAACATGCCGAGTTCGAAACCGCTGATGACCGCATCATCCGGCTCCATCCCTGATAGCGTCGAATCCGCGCTCCGCACGCTGGAGACCGAGAGCGGCGGCATCAACGCGCTTGCCGCTGCTCTGCGCGGCCCACTGGGTGCGGCATTTGCGAGAGCGGTCGACCTGATCCGCAACGCCAAGGGCCGCGTCATCGTCACCGGGCTCGGCAAGTCAGGCCATATGGGCCGCAAGATCGCGGCGACGCTGGCCTCGACCGGCACGCCCGCCTTCTTCGTGCACACGTCCGAAGCCGGCCATGGCGATCTCGGCATGATCACGCCCGACGATGTCATCATGGCGCTGTCCTGGTCCGGCGAGCAGCCGGAGATGAAGAACCTCGTGAACTATTCGGCGCGGTTCGCGATTCCCATGATCGCGGTGACCTCGAACGCGGCGTCCTCGCTGGGACAAGCCGCCGATCTCGTGATCGAGTTGCCGAAGGCGCGCGAAGCCTGCCCGCACAATCTGGCGCCCACCACCTCGACGCTGATGCAGGCCGCGATCGGCGACGCCATCGCGATCGCGCTGCTCGAAGGCCGCGGCTTCACTGCGCTGGAATTCGCGCATTTCCACCCCGGCGGCAAGCTGGGGGCGATGCTGAAATTCGTCCGCGACTACATGCGCACCGGCACGGAAATTCCGGTCAAGCCGCTCGGCACCAAGATGTCGGACGCCGTGGTCGAGATGTCGGCCAAAGGGCTGGGCTGCGTCTGCATCGTCAACGATGCAGACGCCATCGCAGGCATCATCACCGACGGCGACCTGCGCCGTCACATGCGCCCCGACCTGCTGGCCGCGACGGTCGACGAGATCATGACGAGGGAGCCGAAGACGGTGCCGCCCTCGATGCTCGCGACCGAGATGATCGAGGTGCTGAACACCCGCAAGATCACCACGCTGGTCGTCACCGAGGCCGACAAGGTGGTCGGCATCGTGCATCTGCACGATCTGTTGCGGGCCGGCGTGGCGTAGGGCGCACACTCTCTCCACTCGTCATTGCGAGCGTAGCGAAGCAATCCAGGATCCCTCTGCGGAAAGATTCTGGATTGCTTCGTCGCAAGAGCTCCTCGCAATGACGGCGTTAGGCCTGCGGAAACCGCGCCGCACGCTCCTCCAACGGCAGCCTCAAGCCGTTCGCCAGATACGACACCGTGCGGTAGAAGCCGCACAACAGCATGATCTCCAGGATCTGCGCCTCATCGTAATGCGCGGACAGCGTTGCGAACTCGACATCACTCAACGTCGCACGGTGATGCAGCGCGTCGACGGCCGCGATCAGAGCCTGCTCGGCCAGTGACCAGCACGGCGACGTCGCATCGCCCAGCACGGTTGCGCGAACCTCCTCCTCGGTGAGCTTTGCCGGCCCCGCAAAGATCGCGACATGCACGCCCCATTCATACTCGCATTTGTTGAGTGCGCAGGTGCGGTCGATGACGATCTCGCGTTGGCGCAGCGAGAGCGGGCCGGGATCGAGCAGGCCGCCGGCGCGAAACTTGTCCCAGGCGCGGCCGTGACCCGCCATCACCCGGAACAGCAGCAGCGGCGGCGCGCCGCGCATGATGCGGTCGAACTGCGCCTGGATCTCCGGGGGATAAGGCGGATCGAGCGGCGCGATACGCGGCATCGGCTGGGACATGGGCCGTCTCCTTTGCTACAATTATCGTAGCAACACGCTACATTATCTGTAGCATGACGCAAGAGGCGACGATGTCGAAGCAGGCCACTACCAGATCGCGCAGCGTGCGCGGCTCGCGCACCGGGCGGCCGATCATGGCGCTGCTCGACCTCCTGGGGCGGCGCTGGAGCCTGCGGATCCTGTGGGAGTTGCGCGGCGGCCCCCTCACCTCCCGCGGCTTGCGCACCGCCTGCGACGAAGCTTCGCCGACGGTGCTGCAAGCGCGGCTGAGCGAGCTGCGCGAGGCGGGATTCGTGGAGCTGGGCGAGGCCGGAGGCTATGCGCTGACGCCGCTGGGGCGAGAATTGTGCGAGACGTTCATGCCGCTGCACCGGTTTGCGGAGAGGTGGAGGAGGTAGAGCTTCTCGCTTACCCTCCCCTGGAGGGGGAGGGTCGGCTCACATGAAGCGCAGCGAAATGTGAGACGGGGTGGGGTGACGGTCTCTCCACAGAAGCGGTGCCCGAGTAGAGAGATCACCCCACCCCGCTCGCGCTACGCGCGATCGACCCTCCCCCTCCAGGGTAGGGTAAGAACGCTATGCCGCTGCCACCGTCAAATTCGCGCCGTCCACCTGCACCACCTTCACCCTTGTCCCCGCCGGTGTATCCGGCCCGGCAACACGCCACACCGTGTCACCGATACGCACGGTGCCGCTGCCGTCGATGATCGGCTTCTCCAGCGTGAACTCGCGCCCTAACAGCGCCTCGGTGCGCTTGTTCAGGAACGGGCTCGTGCTTGCGTCCGGCTTCGGCCGAGCGAGGCGGCGCCACACCGGCACGGCGGCGGCAGCGAAGACCGCGAACATCACGAGCTGGATCTGCCAGGACACGGCAACAGCGAATGAGATCAGGCCGACCAGCAACGCGGCGAGTCCGAGCCAGAACAGGAACACGCCGGGCGCCAGCACCTCCAGCGCCATCAGGATGAAGCCGAAGATCAGCCAGTTCCAGCTGCCGAGCGATGCGAACATGTCGGTCATGACACGATCTCTCTATAATATTGGCGCATGCCCTTGTCGGAAAACCGGTGTCCACTTTTCCGGGGCATGCGCTTTACCCCTGCCGCGGCGGCACCGCCGGCGGCGTGCCGCCGGTCGGCGGCACTGAGCCGGGACGGCGAGCCGCGGCGACGGCGGACGCTGCACTCTCGCCGAACGTCGCCTTGGCGATCTCGCCGATGCCGGCGAGCGAGCCGAGCATGCTGGTGGCTTCCATCGGCAGCATGATGATCTTCTGGTTCGGCGCGTCCGCGAACTGGCCGAACGCCTTGATATATTTGTCGGCGATGAAATAGTTCAACGCGGCAACGTCGCCCTTGGAGATGGCTTCCGACACGGCCTGCGTCGCCTTGGCCTCCGCCTCGGCCAGACGCTCACGCGCCTCGGCATCGCGGAAGGCGGCCTCGCGGCGGCCCTCGGCTTGCAGGATCTGGCCCTGCTTGGCACCCTCGGCGCGCAGGATTTCCGACTGGCGCTGGCCTTCGGCGGCGAGGATATCGGCGCGCTTGACGCGCTCGGCCTTCATCTGCCGGCCCATGGCTTCGACGAGGTCAGCCGGCGGCACGATGTCCTTGATCTCGATACGGTTGACCTTGACGCCCCAGGGCGAGACCGCGGCGTCGACGACGCGGAGCAGGCGCTCGTTGATCTCGTCGCGATGCGACAGCACCTGGTCGAGGTCCATCGAGCCCATCACCGAGCGGATGTTGGTCATGGTCAGAACCGTGATCGCCTGGGTGAGGTTGGCGACCTCGTAACTCGCCTTGGCGGCGTCGAACACCTGGAAGAAGGCGACGCCGTCCACCGTCACGGTGGCGTTGTCCTTGGTGATCACCTCCTGCTCGGGAATGTCGATCACCTGCTCCATCATGTTGATCTTGCGCCCGACGCGGTCGAAATAGGGCACGATCAGATTGAGCCCGGGGCTCAAGGTCTGGGTGTATTTGCCGAAACGTTCGATCGTCCAGTCATAGCCCTGCGGCACCGTCTTGACGCCGGCCACCAGCGTGACGATGACGAGCAAAACCAGAACAATCGCGAAAATGTCGAAACCGCTCATATGTCCTCCGAGGCAGGAAAAAGCCCTTTCCCGCGCTGTCATTGGTCGGGATCAAGACCCTAGCGGTTCAGCGGTCGCAAGTAACGTCGGCATCAGCGCGATTCTGCACAAGATACGCGGAGAGGGAATGCTCACGATATGTATTTGCGGAAGGCTCTTGAAAGCGAGTGGCGCAGACCTACCGACAAATATTAACACATCCGGTCACGCCGTCTGCCGCTGGCTTCATTCGATGACGTCGTCCGCGATTGCGAGCAGGCCTGCCGGAAACGTGACGCCAAGCGCTTTGGCCGTCTTCAGATTGATCGTCAGCTCGAATTTGGTGGGATTCTGGACCGGCAGATCGGCCGCCGGCGCTCCCTTGAGGATACGATCAATGTAGGAAGCGGCGCGGCGCAGCTGCTCGGCGCTGTCGGTGCTGTAGGACATCAGCCCGCCCTCCTCGACGAAGGTGCGGCTCCAGAACACCGCGGGCACGCGCGCCTCCGCGATCGCCGCAAGCAGATCTGCGCGGTTGGCCATGGTGAAGAAGTCCGGCAGGACCAAGACGCCGCCGTCCTTCCGCGAGGCCAGTGCGGCGATCGAGCCGGCGTCGTTCACCGGCGTGGGCTCGATGGTCACATGGAGCGTCCGCGCCGCCTCTTCGATGGTGTGCAGCATCAGGGGCGCGAACGGCGCGGTGGCGGGGTTGTAGACGACAAAGACGCGGCGGACGGGCGGCGTGACCTGCGTCAGCATCTCCAGCCATTTGCCGGCGAGCGGGCCGTCGTAGTCGGTGAAGCCGGTGACGTTGCCGCCGGGATGCGCGAGGTTTTTGACAAAACCCTGACTGACGGGATCGGTGACGACGGCGAACACGATGGGGATCGTCGCGGTGCGCTGGCGCAGCTCCTCCTCCGAGGGCGTGCCGACCGCGAGCAGGATGTCGGGCTTGAGCGCGACCAGCTCGTCCGCAAGGCGCGCGATCCGCGCCCGGTCACCGCCGCCGCTGCGCCAGTCGATCCGCAAGTTGTCGCGCTCCTTCCAGCCATGACCGGCGAGCGCCTCGACCAGGATGGTGCTGCGGGCCTGCCCGATCGCATCCTCAGCGGCCGTGACCGAGAGCACGCCGAGCCGGCGCATCGCATCCGGCTGCTGCGCCCGCACTGAGGCCGGCAGCGCCGCAATCATCCCAAGAAGCGCCAGACATTCGCGGCGATTCATGGGGCACATCATCAAATCCAGCCCTGAAGCTCGCGCAGCACGAGAGCGCGGATCACGTCCAGGCCAGGCTGGCTATCGTTGAGGCAGGGGATCGCGGAAAACTGCTCACCGCCATTGTGCTTGAAGATCTCGGCGTTCTCCTGCGCGATCTCCTCCAGCGTCTCCAGGCAGTCGGCGGCAAAGCCCGGCGTCACCACCGCGATGCGGCGCACGCCGTCTTTCGCCAGACGCTCCATGGTTTTGTCCGTATACGGCTGAAGCCACTCGTCATTGCCGAAACGAGACTGGAAGGTCAGCAGCAGCTTTGTCTCGTCCATGCCGAGCCGGCGGCGCAGCGCCTCCGTGGTGGCGATGCAGTGCTGCTGATAGGGATCGCCCTTGTCGACATAGGATTTCGGCATGCCGTGGAAGGAAGCGACGATCAGCTCCGGCTTGAACGGCAGGCTCGCCAGATGCGCCTCGATCGAAGTCGCGAGCGCCTCGATATAGGTCGCGTCCTCGTAATAAGGCGGCGTCACCCGCAACGTCGGCTGGTTACGTAGGCGGGCGAGCACGCGGAAGACCTCGTCGCAGACCGTCGCCGAGGTCGAGGCGGAATATTGCGGATAGAGCGGGACGGCGAGGACGCGCTCGCAGCCCTTCGCGATCAGCGCGTCGATGCCCGCTTCGATCGAGGGATTGCCGTAGCGCATCGCCCAGTCCACGACGACATGACTGCGATCCGACAGCGCGACCGCGAGCTTGTCAGCTTGCGAGCGCGTGATGGTCTTCAGCGGCGACTCGTTGCGCTCATTGTTCCAGATCTTGCGGTAGTCCAGCGCCTTGGTGCGGGGACGGCTGCGCAGGATGATCCCGTTCAGCACCAGCTTCCAGACCAGGCCCTGGTCCTCGATGACGCGGGTATCCGAGAGGAACTCCTTCAGATAGACCCGCACGCCGGGCGCATCGGCCGTGTCGGGCGTGCCGAGATTGATCAGGAGCACGCCGACGCGCGGCAGGGCGGATTGGGCGGCCGGTTTCGCGCTTTCGACGGGGACGACGCTGGTCATGGCTCTGTGCCTCGCGCGTTGGTCTGAACTTGTCAAGATGAGGCCGGTTTCGCTAGGGTCGCTACCCACGGGAGGGAAGATGACACTCGCGGAATGGTGCGTCCTGGGAGCGCTGCTGCTTTATCTCTCGACGATCGCCTCGATCAAATGGATCAGGTTTCGCACGTTCGACAATTCCCGGCCGCGCGACCCCGCCTTCTATGCGGATGCCATCGCGCAGCGTGCTCTCGGCGCGCATCAGAACGGCATCGAGACGTTCCCCTTCTTCGCCTTTGCGGTGCTGCTCGCCGAATACAGGGATTCGCCGCAGCGGCTGATCGACGAACTCGCGGCGCTGTTCCTGATCGTGCGGATCGCCTATGTGCTGACCTATCTCGGCAACCGCCCGACGCTGCGCTCGATCCTCTGGAGCATCGGCTTTGCGATCAATCTCGGGATCTTCTTCATGCCGGCATTGAAGCGGTTTCTGCCGGTGTGACTTTCTTCCTTCTCCCCTTGCGGGAGAAGGTGGCGCGAAGCGCCGGATGAGGGGTTCTATCCGTTCGCAAGACTGTTCGTGAGGAGACAGACCCCTCACCCGTCTCGCCGCTACGCGGCGAGCCACCCTCTCCCGCAAGGGGAGAGGGAGAAAAAGCTCAAAAGCACGTCGTCCGTTCGGCGGCGATGTAGCCGAACAGCAGGCCGACGCCGAATAGCAATACCAGGCCGGCGGCGCCGAATTCGATGCCGCGCATGAACAGCGCGCCGCCGCCGTCGCGGCCGGCGCTGAGGCGCGCGGCGATGTCCTTGGCGGAGACGGCGACGATTGCGATGGCCGCGACCGTGATCGCGGTGCCCAATCCCATCAGGAAGGTCGCGGCGATGCCGGCCCAGAACAGGCCCTGCGCCAGCGCGAACACCAAGACCAGGATCGCGCCCGAACAGGGGCGGATGCCGACGGTCAGGATCGCGGCGAACCCGCGCCGCCAGCCGCCGGGGCCGGCGAGCTCGCTCGGGGTGGGACCATGGGAGTGGCCGCAATGCTCGTCATGGACGTGGTCGTGCCCGTGGTGATGGGAGTGAGTGTGACTGTGATCGTGGTGATGAGCGTGGCCATGATGGTCGTGGGCATCATGATGATGGCCGTGGCCATGGTGATCATGCGGCACGCCCGCGATCGCCGGCACCGAGTGCACGGCCTGGAGCGCGCGGATGAACGCACCGCCCTTGACCCAGACCAGCCTCAGGCCGAACAGTGTGATCAGGGCGTAGCTCGCGATCTCGATCACCCCTTCCGCCTTGCACATGGTCTTCGCGGTCGCATTCAGCAGCCAGGCCGACACGCCGACGATCAGGATCGCCACCAGCGACTGCATCAGCGCCGAAGCGAACGACAGCGCGATGCCGCGCCGCGCGGTTTCGCGGTTGGCGACGAGATAAGAGGCGATCACCGCCTTGCCATGGCCGGGGCCAGCGGCGTGGAAGATGCCATAGGCAAACGAGATGAACAGCAGCGTCCACACCGCCGAGCCGTCGGACTTCGCGGCGCGGATGGTCGCCGACATCTGGCGATAGAATTCCGATTGCTTTGCCAGCAGCCAGCCGATGAGGCCGCTGGCCTCCGGTTCGGCGGCCTGCGCCGGCCGCGGCGCGCCGAACGCGTTTTGCGCGAGAAGATCGTGGAGCGCGGCGTCGGCCACGGACACGACCAGCAGAGCGGCAACGCAGGTGAGAAGCCCGCGCGCGAACCGGGCGAGTTGCGGTTTCAAGGGCAATCCACCGTGATCTTGTTGGCGAACATCATGCCGAAATTCGAATTCTCGCCATTCAGGAAGGTCTGCTCGTTGAGCTTCTGCGCGCTCGCGGTGCCGTCGCTCGGGCGCTCGAGCTTCATCTGGCAGCCCGCGGGGGCACCGACCAGCTTGACCGGATTGTCGTTGGCCATCTGGAAATCGATGAAGAAGGAGCGGTCGAACACTTCGAGCACCAGCTGCCTGGGCTTGACCGGACTCTTCAGCGGCAGCGTGAAGTGCAGGGTCAGCACCGTATCCTTGTAGTCGAGGAAATAGTCGACCGGCTCCTGGAATCGCTCCTTCTTGCCGTCGGCTCGCGCAAAGGTGAAGTAGGCGTATTCCTTGAGCGACTCGACATTGGTCTGTGCCAGCGGCCCGAGCTCCTCGCGCGTATAGGCGCCCTTGGTCTTACTCTCGAGCCCCTGCACCGCATAGGCCGAGAACATGTCGTCAAAGGTCCAGGCGTGACGGACTCCGGTGACGCTGCCATCCGGTGCGTAGAGCAGTTCGCTGGTCGCGGTGATCCAGACATGCGGATGCGCGCTCGCCGCGCCCGCCACGAGCGTCATCGCGGCGGCGAGCAGCCATCCGAACAAGCGGCGCATCGGAGGTATCCAAACCGGCAGGATCATGGGCACTCCACCTCGATCGGGACGATGAACAATAGGCCGACAGCGACGTTCGCACCGCCCTCCTTGAAGGTATCCTCGCTCGCATCCTGCACCAGCTTGCGGTCCCGGTCGTCGCCCGCTGACCGCCGCAGCCATACCTCGCAACCGGCGGGCGCACCGACGAGTTTGACCGGATGCTCCTTTGCCAATCGAAAATCGATGAAAAAGGAACGATCAAAAATAGTCAGACGAACCGTCTTCGCCTTCACAGGCGTTTTCAGCGGCAGCGTGAAATGCAGAGTGAGGTGGTCGTCCTTGTAATCGAAGAAGTAATCGACCGGCTCTGCAAACGGGAGCCTCTCGCCCACCCTCAAGAAGGTGAAGTAGGCGTTATCCTTCAGCGACTCGACCTGGGTCTGCGCCAACGGCGCCAGCTCCTCGCGGGTATAGGCGGCCTTAGACTTCCCCCCAAGCCCCTGCATAGCATTGGCCGAGAATGCGTCGTCAAAAGTCCAGGCGTGGCGGAGGCCAGTGACGCTGCCGTCTTCGGCGTAGAGCAACTCGCTGGTCGCGGTGATCCAGACATGCGGATGCGCGCTCGCCGCGCCCGCCACGAGCGTCATCGCGGCGACGAGCAGGAAGCCGAACAGGCGGCGCATGCTCATCAGGCCGCCTTGGCGTCGTCGAGCAGGCCGCGGCGGCGCAGCAGCGCGTCGGGCTCCGGCGGGCGGCCGCGGAAGGCCTCATAGGCGGCCTCCGGATCGACCGAGCCGCCCGAGGCGTAGATGTCGTCGTGCAGGCGCTTGGCGACCGCGGGATCGAAGATGTCGCCGGCCTCCTCGAACGCGCCGAAGGCGTCGGCGTCCATCACCTCCGACCACATGTAGCTGTAGTAGCCGGCGGCATAATGATCGCCGGTGAAGATGTGGCCGAATTGCGTGGGACGGTGACGTAGCGAGATTTCCTCGGGCATGCCGATCTTCTCCAGCTCTTGTCTCTCGAAGGCGCGCACGTCGTGCGCGGCGGAAGCCGGCTGGGTGTGGAATTCGAGATCGACCAGCGCCGAGGAGACGAACTCGACCGTGGCAAAACCCTGGTTGAATTTTCGCGCGGCGAGGAAGCGTTGCAGGAGGTCCTCCGGCAACGGCTCGCCGGTCTGGTGGTGGCGAGCGAACTTCTGCAGCACCTCGGGCCGCTCCTGCCAGTGCTCGTAGAGCTGGGACGGCAGCTCGACGAAGTCGGTGAACACGGAGGTGCCCGACAGCGAGGGATAGGTGACGTTGGAGAGCATGCCGTGCAGGCCGTGGCCGAACTCGTGGAACAGGGTGCGGGCGTCGTCGGGCGACAGCAGCGAAGGCTCGCCGCCGGCTCCCTTGGCAAAATTGCAGATGTTGAGAACCAGCGGCGCGACGTCGCCGTCGAGCTTTTGCTGGTCGCGCAGCGAGGTCATCCAGGCGCCGGAGCGCTTCGAGGGCCGGGCGAAGTAGTCTCCATAGAACAGCGCCTTGTGCTTGCCGTCCCTGCCCTTCACCTCCCAGACCCGGACGTCCGGGTGCCAGACCGGAACATCCTTACGCTCCTCGAAGGTGATGCCGAACAGGCGCGTGGCGCAGTCGAAGGCGGCGGCGATCATGTGGTCGAGCGAAAGATACGGTTTGATCGCGGCGTCGTCGAAATTGGCGCGCTGAAGGCGTAGCTTCTCGGCGTAGAAGCGCCAGTCCCAGGGGGCGAGCTTGAAATTGCCGCCCTCGGCCGCGATCAGCGCCTGCATGTCGTCGCGGTCGGCGAGCGCGCGCGCCCTCGCCGGCTTCCAGACCCGTTCCAGAAGGCCCCGCACCGCTTCCGGCGTCTTGGCCATGGAATCTTCGAGCCGGTAGGCGGCGAAGGTCGGGTAGCCCAGGAGCTTGGCGCTCTCTTCGCGCAGCTTCAGAATCTCGACGATGATTGCGTTGTTGTCATTGGCGTTGCCGTTGTCGCCCCGCGCGGTGAAGGCCTTGTAGACCTTCTCGCGCAGGTCGCGCCGCGCCGAGCTCTTCAGGAACTGTTCGACCGAGGAGCGCGACAGCGTGACGATGGCCTTGCCTTCCATGCCGCGCTCTTCTGCCGCTGCCTTGGCACCGGCGACAAAGCTCTCCGGCAGGCCCTGGCGGTCGGCCTCCCCGAGCTCCAGGACCCAATCCTGCTCGTCCCCGAGCAGATGATGGCTGAAGCTGGTGCCGAGCTGGGCGAGCCTCTCATTGATCTCCGCCATCCGCGTCTTGGCCTCGTCGGAGAGGCCGGCGCCGGAACGGTGGAAGCGGGTGTAGGTGCGCTCCAACAGGCGCAGCTGCTCGGGCGTGAGACCGAGATTGGCGCGGTTCTCGTGCAGCTGGGCAATGCGGCCAAACAGCACGGCGTTCATCATGATCGGATTCCAGTGCCGTGCCATCCGCAAGGAGACCTCCTTGTCGATCTCCAGGATGGCCGGGTTGGAATGCGCCGAGACGAGGTCGTAGAAGACCGCCGCGACCTTGCTCAAGAGCTTGCCCGAGCGCTCCAGCGCCGTGATGGTGTTGGCGAAGTCGGGCGCGGCCGGATCGTTGGTGATCGCCGCGATCTCGGCGGAGTGATCGGCGAAGGCCTGCTCGTAGGCCGGGAGGAAGTGCTCCGGCTTGATCTCGTCGAAAGGCGGGGTCGCGAACGGCGTCACCCAGGCCCTCAGCAGCGGGTTGGTCTCGGCGTCCGTAGTTTGGCGCAGTTCTGACATCACAGGTCCCGATTTTTGAGCCGATTTGTTGCGGCCAGCTATAGCACGCGATGGGGCTTTTTTGGGCCGTTTGCCCTTGCTCCCGGCCGCCTTTTCGGGGAGATTGCGGCCCTCGAAGACACGGGATCCCTGAGCTCATGAACGCGCCTGCCTCCTCTTCCCGCCAGATCGCCTGGCCGAGCGTCATCACCGTCATCAGCGCCGCCATCCTGATTGGCGCGGAGGTGTTCGGCGCGGCGTTTGCCGGCGGCTGGGCGCTCGCGATCCTGTTCGGGCTCGGCGACCAGGGCGCGCACATCCTTCAGGCCGTGCTGTTCACACTCGGCGTGCTGGTGATGACCGCGTTCATCCGCGGAGCTCAGCGCGTCGAGCCGTTCACGAAGCGCCGCTGACGTTTCGTCGCGCGCGAGACACGCGCGTTGCGCAGAAAACTTAACGCGCGTTCATCTTCCGCGTCGCTCGCGCAACACTGCGCAAGCAGGTGTTAGGCAATTCTGTTCTCAGCCTAAAAAAATTCTTGCGAAGCAGAGTCAAAACGCTTATGTGCGGATTTGCCCAATTTCGCACGTGCCTGTGGTCGTGTGTCAGTCGGTAGGTATCCGGACAAGAGGCCGGACAGCCGCCAAGGGGTGAAGAAGCCGAGGGGCTCTTCGGAAGTGCGGAAGTCAAAGAACCGAAGGTCGCAAGACCTGAAGGTCCGAAGACGAAGCAAACCCGGAGCGTCCAGCATCTCTCTCAAGAGATGCCATGTCGAAGGTGACTTCACTTTTTGCAACCGTGACTGGCAGCCGGAGGCGAACCGGCGCACCCCGCTCTCAACGGGGGACGCGACTTAAAGCAACGACGGATCGGGCTTTTTTGGTCTCTACCGGCAGTCCAACGCCGGCGCGGGCTACTGAAAAGGCTTGTCCTTCATTGCCAGGTGTGCGGGCGGGAAAACTCCCAACCAATCCACGGCAGCACAATTCGGTCCAGGGGTCTTGCCCTGTCGCGTCTCCATCGTGCGGCAGCGGCGTAGCACCCTCGTCCGAGAACCACTTTGAACGAGCTCCGTCGCTGGGGCCGCTTTGGAGAGTGCTATGACCGAACGTATCCAGGAATTCCTGCGCAATCGCCGCAAGGATGGCCTCGACACCGAGCCGTGCCTCGTCGTCGACCTCGAGGTCGTGCGCGACAATTACCAGAGCTTCGCCAAGGCGCTGCCCGACAGCCGCGTGTTCTACGCCGTCAAGGCGAACCCGGCGCCGGAAGTGCTGGCCCTGCTCGCCTCCATGGGCTCCTGCTTCGACACCGCGACGGTCGCCGAGATCGAGATGGCGCTGGGCGCCGGTGCGACGCCCGATCGCATCTCCTTCGGCAACACGATCAAGAAGGAGCGCGACATCGCGCGCGCCTTCGCGCTCGGCATCCGGCTGTTCGCCGTGGACTGCGCCGCCGAGGTCGAAAAGGTTGCCCGCGCCGCCCCCGGTGCGAAGGTGTTCTGCCGCATCCTCTATGACTGCGCCGGCGCCGAATGGCCGCTGTCGCGCAAGTTCGGCTGCGACCCGGAGATGGCGGTCGAGGTGCTCGACCTCGCCAAGCGCCTTCGCTTGGAGCCGTACGGCATCTCCTTCCATGTCGGCTCGCAGCAGCGCAAGGTGAAGGCGTGGGACCGTGCGCTGGCGATGGCCTCGCAGGTATTCCGCGACTGCGCCGAGCGCGGCATCAACCTGTCCATGGTCAACATGGGCGGCGGCTTCCCGACCAAGTATCTCAAGGACGTGCCCCCGGTCGTGACCTACGGCCGGTCGATCTTCCGCGCGCTGCGCAAGCACTTCGGCAACCAGATTCCGGAGACTATCATCGAGCCGGGCCGCGGCATGGTGGGCAACGCCGGCATCATCGAATCCGAGGTCGTGCTCATCTCGAAGAAGAGCGACGAGGACGAGGTGCGCTGGGTGTACCTGGACATCGGCAAGTTCGGCGGCCTCGCCGAGACCATGGACGAGTCGATCCGGTACGCCATCCGCACCCGTCACGACGGCGCGGACATGACGCCGTGCGTGCTCGCGGGGCCGACCTGCGACAGCGCCGACGTGCTGTACGAGAAGACCCCATATCCGCTTCCCGTGACGCTCGAGATCGGCGACAAGGTGCTGATCGAAGGCACCGGGGCCTACACGTCGACCTACTCGTCGGTGGCGTTCAACGGCATCCCGCCGCTGAAGACCTACCACATCTGATCCGCCTCTCTTTCGAGGCCTGACGAACCCGGGAGCCGGCCCTGCCGGCTCCTCCCTCACATTTCGATTTCTGACGACGTCTTGGACCGGCGCGCTCGCTCACGTCGGTTCAAGCGGGGACTGACGCGCCATGACTGCTCCTCGGAAGCCACAAATCGCTCTCACCTCGAAAGCCGCTCCGTTCGCGATCCGCAGCGAGCGTGCTGGCGACGTCGCGATGCGTGAAGCGCTGCTCGATGCCTGCTTTGGCGAGAACCGCCATGGCCGCACCTGCCAGCGCCTGCGCGACGGACGCGCGCCTGCCGCAGGCCTTGCCCTGTCGGCGGTGCGCGAGGGACAGCTCGTGGGAACCGTGCGGCTGTGGCACGTCAGCGCCGGAGGCAGGCCCGCTCTGGTCCTCGGACCGCTGGCGGTCGACCCTGCCTGCCGCGAGCTCGGGATCGGCGCCGCGCTGATGCATCAAGCGCTGGCCGCCGCCCGGGCGCGCGGGCATGCTGCCGTGATCCTGCTCGGCGATGCCCCCTACTACGCCCGCTTCGGCTTCTCGGCCGACAAGACCGGCGCGCTGTCGCTGCCCGGCCCATTCGAGCGCGACCGGCTGCTGGCGATCGAGTTCGCGGAAGGCGCGCTCGACGGCGCCGAAGGGATGATCGTTCCGACCGGAGCGGCCCTGCCCAAACGGAGGGCGGTTCGCGCCCTCCACGCGCACGCGGCCTAAGGGATTGCCATGATGGCAACGACCGAAGCCGCATCCAGCGGCCATACCCGGCTGCGCCTGACTTGATGCCTGTTCCTTTGGGGTTGCGCGGGCCCGAGAAACGCCCTTTAACCCCGCAAAACATCGCCCTTCAGTCGAGGTCCGAGAGCATGTCCCGTCGCCTGATTTCCACCGGCTCCCCGTTCGAGAAGACCGCCGGCTACAGCCGCGCCGTGATCGATGGCGAGTTCGCCTTCGTCGCGGGAACGACGGGCTATGACTACACGACCATGACGATGCCGGCCGATGTCACGAGCCAGTCACGCAACTGCTTCAAGACCATCGAAGCCGCCCTGAAGGAGGGCGGTTTCGAGATGACCGATATCGTCCGCGCGACCTATTACCTCACCGACGTCAAAGATGCAGACGCGCATTTCGCTGTCTGCGGCGAAGTCCTCGGCGACATCCGCCCGGCCGCAACGCTTCTCGTCGTCTCGGCACTCTACAAGCCCGAGATGAAGGTCGAGATCGAAGTCACCGCCAAGCGCCGCAGCGCCTGATCCACCCCTCACCATTTGTTTGCCAGCACGTTCCGGAGAAACCATCCCATGAGCCCCGCCTCGCAGATCTACGCGAAGATCACCGGTCCCATCGTCATGGTCGGCTTCGGCTCCATCGGCAAAGGCACGTTGCCGCTGATCGAGCGGCATCTCGATTACGACAAGTCGCGCGTCACCGTGATCGATCCCAAGGATGAGGGCCGCAAGGCGCATTGCGAGAAGCACAATGTCCGCTTCATCCAGAAGGGCGTGACCAAGGAAAATTATCGGGAGTTGCTGACCCCGCTGCTCACCGAAGGCGGCGGCCAGGGCTTTTGCGTCAATCTCTCGGTCGACACCGGCTCCACCGACATCATGGAGCTCTGCAACGAACTTGGCGCGCTCTACATCGACACGGTCAACGAGCCCTGGCTCGGCTTCTATTTCGACGCTTCGAAGGGCCCGGAAGCGCGCTCCAACTACGCCCTTCGCGAAGTGACGCTGGCCGCCAAGAAGGCGCGGCCTAAGGGCTCGACGACGGCCGTGTCCTGCTGTGGCGCCAATCCCGGCATGGTCTCCTTTTTCGTCAAGCAGGCGCTGCTCAATGTCGCCGCGGATCTGAAGCTCAATGCCCCCAAGCCGAAGACCAAAGCCGAATGGGCGGACCTGATGCGGCAGGCCGGCGTCAAAGGCATCCACATCGCCGAACGCGACACCCAGCGCTCCAGGAACCCGAAGGAGCCCGACGTCTTCGTCAACACCTGGTCGGTGGAAGGCTTCCTGTCGGAAGGCGTGCAGCCGTCCGAACTCGGTTGGGGCACCCACGAAAAATGGATGCCCGAGAATGCGCGGACCCACGAAGCCGGCTGCGGCGCCGCCATCTATCTGATGCAGCCCGGCGCCAACACGCGCGTCCGCACCTGGTGCCCGACCCGCGGCGCGCAATATGGCTTCCTCGTTACCCACAACGAGTCGATCTCGATTGCCGATTACTTCACGGTGCGTGACGCATCGGGCACGGCGATCTACCGGCCGACCTGCCACTATGCCTATCATCCGGCCGACGATGCCGTGCTGTCGCTGCATGAAATGTTCGGCCGCGCGGCGAAGATGCAGGAAAAGCACCACATCCTCGATGAGAACGAAATCGTCGATGGCATCGACGAGCTCGGCGTGCTGCTGTTCGGCCACGACAACAATGCCTACTGGTACGGCTCGCAGCTCTCCATCGAAGAGACCCGCAAGCTCGCGCCCTACCAGAACGCCACCGGCCTGCAAGTGACCTCCGCCGTGCTCGGCGGCATGGTGTGGGCGCTGGAGAACCCGAACGAAGGCATCGTCGAAGCCGACGAGATGGATTTCGATCGTCTCTTGGAAATCCAGCTGCCTTATCTCGGCCCGGTGAAGGGTTTCTACACCGACTGGACGCCGCTGACGGATCGCCCGGGACTGTTCCCGGAAGATATCGATATGAGCGATCCCTGGCAGTTCCGGAATATTCTGGTGCGGTGAGGGCGGCTGTTTCCGGTCGTCATTCCAGGGGCGCGCTACTTGGCGCGAGCCCGAAATCCAGCTCCGCACACTGCTGTCATGCCCCGCGCAGGCGGGGCATCCAGTACGCCGCGGCTTCTCGGCTCGATCACTACGGGCTCTGGAATACTGGATTGCCCGCTTTCGCGGGTGATGACACCGAGTGCGTGGCTAGGAGGGCGGCCGCAATCTACTTCTTCTCAATCGGCGGCGCGACCTTCTCGGCTGGAGCGGGCGGCAGCGTGGGCTTGGTCGCCGCGCCCTGCGTCTGAGGATCGGGCCGTGCGGGCTCGGGGGCCGGCGTGGTCGGGCGATCACCGCCCGGCTTGGACTCCGCGGGCGTCTTGCCCTGATCGTCGGACGGGGTGCCCTGGAGCGGTGGCGTTGCCTGCGCCATCTGCAGCCGGCTCTCGGCGCGAATCTGCGCCAGCGACAGGCCCGACACCACGACGCCCGCTGCGAACAGCGAGCAGGCGATCATCAGGTCGAGCTTCAGTCTGCGCTTGTCATTGCCTGTCATGTCGATCACCGCATTTGTCCGTGGGATCAACGAAATGGCCGCGCGCGGGTTCCGCGCCTCGCCGGGCGGGAACCGCACGCCTGCGCGCTAAAACGCCCGCTCAATCCGTGGTGCTAACTTCCCAGGTGGCGTGGCGCACGCCCGGAAGGTGCTGGAGGTCCGTCGCCACTGCGTTCAGCTCGTTCGGATCGACCGCGGTCGCAACCAGCTTTGCGACGATCTCGAGGATGTCGTCGCCGATCTCGGCCACATCGATATCAGCGACCGAATATTTCGCGGCTTCCAACCTCTCGACGAGGCGGTCGCGCATGTCAGGTAGAGCGTCGGCCGCGACCGCCAGCTTGAAGTAGTAGGTCGCCTCCAGTGCACGCTCATTCAGCGGAATGCGGTTGATGGCATTGACCAGCGGGCGCAGCAGCGTGTTGCCGGCGATGACGAACACGGTCAGCACCGCGGCTTGCGCGACCATGTCGGCGCCGGCACAGGAGCCGACCGCGGCGGAGGCCCACAGCGTCGCGGCCGTATTGAGCCCGCGCACGTCCATGCCCTGCTTCATGATGACACCGGCGCCGAGGAAGCCGATGCCGGATACGACATAGGAGATCACTCGCACCGCGCCGTCGGCACCATCCAGATGCATGGCGAGATCGACGAAGGCGGCGGCGCCGACCGCGACCAGCACGTTGGTGCGCAGGCCCGCCGTGCGCTGGCGATACTGTCGCTCGGCGCCGATCAGCGTCCCCAGCACAAAGGCCGTAAACAGGCTGATCAGCGTGTCCGCAAAGTCGGCAATCTGGAATGTCGTCAGAAACCGCATGGCCCCCTATACGGCGGGAACCATGACAGATTAAAGCTCCAACAGGCCGCCGTCCCCATTTTCATCCGCAAACGCCAGCAGCGTGCCCTTGGCGTTCCAGGCGAGTCCAGCGACCGGTGGGGTGCCGTTGCGGCGGACCAGGATTTCCGCGCCGTCCTCCAGCCGCACCATCAGCACGGTGCCGTCGCTGTAGCCGGCGGCGAGGATGTCGTTCTTGGGGTGGCAGGCCACCACCGCCACGCGCGCTTGCAACGGCGCGAGCATCGCGGGCTCCTTGCCCATCGGACCGTCCTTGCCGGCGAACGGCCACAGGATCACGGTGTCGGCGCCCGAGGTCGCCAGCGCCTTGCCGCCCGCGCTCCAGGACATCGAGCGGACGCGGCCGGGATAGCCGGTCATGCGCATGTGCCTGTTATCGGCGAGCCGCCAGCCGTGCAGCGCCGCCTCATGCATCGCAGTGACCAGGAACTTGTTGTCCGGGCTGAAGGTGACGCCGAGATGCGAGCCGGCCCAGGGCAGGAATTCGGCTGTGGCAGCCATGTTGGGAAACCACAGCGTCGCGCCGTTGTAATGCGCGATCGCGAGCCGCAGGCCTTTTGGCGCGAAGGCAAGCCCACCGACGGTCGAGGGCACCTCGATCGACTTCTCCTCGTTCTTGCCGCTTTTGACGGTCGCCGTCTTGCCGGCCGACCAGGCGAAGGCGCCATCTGGATGCAGCGCCACCGCGTCGATCCAGCGCCGCTTCGGATCAGTGGCGAGCAGTGTCACCTCGCCCTTGGCGTCGAGCGACACGACCTTACCGTCGTCGCCGCCCATGACGAGGCGCTTGCCGTCGGAGGCGGTCGAGAGGATGCCGCCGCTATGCACGGCGACCTTGCTGATCTCGCCCTTGGCATCGACCAGCGCGACATTCTCCTCGCCGCCGACGAAGGCGGCCCGATCGGCGAGGAAATGCGCTGACGTCACGGCCATGCCGAGCGCGACCGGCTTGACGCGATCGGTGACGGAAACGATCGAGGCGGAGTCGGGAGCCGGCGTAAACTCTTTCATCACGAGACGATGCAGCTCTCGAAGCCTTTACGGATGGCCTCTTCCGGCAATTCGCGGCCGATGAAGATGAGGCGGCTCTCGCGCGGCTCGCCCTCCTTCCACTTCCGCTGGTGGTCGCCCTCCAGCATCATGTGGACGCCCTGGAAGACGTAGCGGTCGTCATCGTCGTGAAAGGCGAGGATGCCCTTGGAGCGCAGGATCTTGCCGCCCTCGATCTGCACCAGGTTCTGGAGCCAGGGCATGAACACGTTGGGATCGAGCGGCTTGTCGGTCTTCAGCGCTAGCGATTGCATGTCCTCGTCGTGATAGTGCTTGAGGCCATGGCCGTGATCATGGTGATGGTGATGGTCGTGGCCATGGTGATCATGGTCGTGGTCATGATCGTCGGCCTCCAGGAAATCGGGCTCGATGTCGAGGATGCGGTCGAGGTCGAACGCGCCGCGATCGAGCACGTCGGCCAGCGCCACCGAGCAGCGCTCGGTGCGATGCAGCTTGGCATAGGGGTTGATGCCGCGGATGCGGGCCTCGACCTCGGCGAGTTCGCCCTTGTTGACCAGATCGGTCTTGTTCAGCACGATCACGTCGGCAAAGGCGATCTGGTTCTTGGCCTCGGGCGCGTCCTTGAGCCGGTCGGACAACCATTTGGCATCGGCAACCGTGACCACCGCATCGAGGCGGGCGTTCTTCTGCACGTCCTCGTCGACGAAGAAGGTCTGGGCGACCGGCGCCGGATCGGCAAGGCCGGTGGTCTCGACGATGATGGCGTCGAACTTGCCCTTGCGCTTCATCAAGCCGTCCATGATGCGCACGAGGTCGCCGCGCACGGTGCAGCAGATGCAGCCGTTGTTCATCTCGAACACTTCCTCATCGGCGCCGATGATGAGGTCGTTGTCGATGCCGATCTCGCCGAATTCGTTGACGATGACGGCGTATTTCTTGCCGTGGTTTTCCGACAGGATGCGGTTCAAAAGCGTGGTCTTGCCGGCGCCGAGATAGCCGGTCAGTACGGTCACGGGAATTTTTGGGGCAGTCGCTTCAGACATAACAACTCCGGATTTCGGGCTTTCGCGCGACGCGAGGCGGGGTGGCCCCTGCCCTAGTGGTCAAGCGCGCTGGTCAGGGCCTTTATATTGTGCCTGACCATGTCAATGTAAGTGGGTGCAGGCCCCTTTTCGCCGGTCAAACCGTCGGAAATCAAGGTCCCGCCGACCTTTGCCCCGGTCTCAGCCGCGATCCGCCGGATCAGCCGGTCGTCGCTGATATTTTCCAGGAACACCGCCGGGATTTTTTGGACCTTGATCTGGCCGATGATCGCGGCGATGTCGCGCGCGCTGGGTTCGGTCTCCGTGGAGACACCCAAGGGGGCGATGAACTGGATACCATATTCGGCGGAAAAATAGCCGAAGGCTTCGTGGGTGGAGATCACCTTGCGCCGCGCCACGGGGATTTTGGCTACGGCCTCGCGGACCTCACGGTCGAGGGTTTCGAGCTTTTCCAAATAGGCTTTGGCCTGGGCGCGGAAGACATCTGCGTCATCCGGGGCGGCCGCGGCGAGCGCATCAGCGATGTCGGTGACATAGACCTTGGCGTTGGGGATGGACTGCCAGGCATGGGGATCGGCGGCCGAACCTAATTTCAGGGGCGTGATACCGGCGCTTGCAGTCACGACCGTCGCCTTGCTGCCCGAGGACTGCACGAGGCGCGGCAGCCACCCTTCGAGACCTAGCCCGTTGACGACGACGAGATTTGCATCCGCGATCCGCTTCGCATCGCTCGGTGCGGGCGTGTAGACGTGGACATCACTGTCGGCACCGACCAGCGTGGTCAGATTGATCCGCTCACCCCCGACATTGCGGACGAAATCGGCGAGGATCGAGAAGCTCGCGACCACGTTGAGCCGCTCTGTGGCGTGCAGTGGCGGGGCGATCAGCAACAGCGCACAAAGCAGGATGAGCCGCATCGTCACGCTTCCAGATGCCGGCCGGGAAACAATTGCCGGACGATACCGCCGACGCGGCCGAACAGGACGGAGACCACGTAGAGCACCGTCGCTACGAGAATGATCGCGGGGCCCGACGGCACACGGGTCTGGAACGAGAGCACGAGGCCGGCATAGCCCGAGGCGGCGGCAGCGACGACCGCGATGCAGATCATGGCGGTGAGATCGCGCGACCAGAACCGCGCAATGCCGGCCGGCAGGATCATGAGGCCGACCGCAAGCAGCGTGCCGAGTGCCTGAAAGCCGTTGACGAGGTTGATCACGACGAGCGCGAGGAAGGCGAGATGCGCAGGCCCCCCGGCGCGGCTGACGGTGCGCAGGAACAAGGGATCGACGCTCTCGATGACCAGCGGGCGGTAGATCACGGCGAGCACGAGCAGCGTCACCGTGGCGTTGAAGGCCACCACCAGCAGCGTCTGGTCGTCCATCGCGAGGATGTTGCCGAACAGCACATGCAACAGGTCGATATTGGTGCCCTTGATCGAAACGATGGTGACGCCGAGCGCCAGCGAGGCCAGATAGAAGGTGGCCAGCGAAGCGTCCTCCTTCAGCCCGGTCGAGCGTGCGACCACACCGGCGAGGATCGCGACCGCAAAACCGGCGATCAGGCCGCCGGCAGTCATCGCGAACAGGTTGAGCCCGGAGAGCAGGAAGCCGACAGCCGCGCCCGGCAGGATCGCATGCGCCATGGCGTCGCCGACGAGGCTCATCCGCCGCAGCATCAGGAACACGCCGATCGGCGCGCCCGCCAGCGACAGCGCGATCACGGCGGCGAGTGCCCGCCGCATGAACTCGAATTCGGTGAACGGACCGATCAGCGCATCATAGGCCATTTGCGATCACGCCGCCTGCGAACGCCCGTCGTCGGCCGCGCAAGCCGCCGCGCTGTCGTCGAAAGCCTCGCACATCCGCATCGCGACCATCAGGTTTTCCGGCGTCAGCACCTCGGCCGTCGGTCCCCACGCCACAGGGCCGCGCGCCAGCACCAGCGTCTCGCTGAAATGGGTACGCACCATCTCCATGTCATGCAACGCGGCCAGCACGGTGCGGCCCTCGGTGTGCCACTCCTTCACCAGCGCGAGCAGATCGGCCGTGGTCTTGCTGTCGATGGCGTTGAAGGGCTCGTCGAGCACGATCAAGCTCGCGTCCTGGAGCAGCACCCGCGCGAACAGCACGCGCTGCATCTGGCCGCCGGAGAGCGTGCCGATCGGGCGGTTCTCGAAACCGTTAAGGCCAACGGCGGCGATCGCGCGCAGGATTTTTTGCCGCGCGGCCTTGCCGATGCCGCCGAACAGGCCCGTCCCGCGCCACAGCCCGGTGCCGACGAAATCGAACACCGAGATCGGAAAGCTGCGGTCAATCTCCGCGCTTTGCGGCAGGTACGCGATGTCCCTGCTGTCGCGTCCGCCGAGATGGATGCTGCCGTCGAGCGGCTTGAGGATGCCGACGATGCCACGGAGCAACGTCGACTTGCCGGCGCCGTTCGGGCCGATCACGGCGACCAGCGCACCGGGTGCGACCTCGCCATTGAGATGGTGCACGGCCGGATGCCGGTCATAGCCGAGCGTGACGTTGTGGAAGGCTAGCTGTGCCATGGTCACCTCATCGCCAGGAAGACCATGCCCCAGAGCGCGGCGCAGACGCTGAGCGCGGCCGCGAGGCGCCCCGCCATGGTCATGCGCAGGATCGACCACGGCGCCGCCTGGGCCGGATGCGGCGAAGCCGCATCATGGACATGGGCATGGGTGTGATCGTGCCCGTGCGAATGGGCGTGGTCGTGGGAATGGTCGTGATGATGGGCGTGGGAGGCGGCGGGAACCATGCCAAGACGTTATATTATAACATTGCGCCTGTCCACGCCGGGCTCAGGGCCGGCCGATCAGCATGGCGATGGCGGCCGCTACGAACGGGAACGGCACCGACACCGCGCAACGGAACCAGACGAACCGGGCCGGCATGAATGGGATCTCCCACAGGATCACCCGCTGGAAGGCGAACAGGGCCCAGGCGACGACATAGGCAACCACCTGGGGCACCCCGCCGCCGGACTTCAGCGCCACCGTGCCGATGGAGAAGCCGATGACGGGCCCGCCCGGCGTGGCGGCGCCGGCGACCACGGCAGACGCGACCCCAAGCCAGCCGCTGTCCGGCCCGAGCCAGCCGGTGATCACCTCCTGCGGGATGATGGCGGCGATGTAGCCGGAGCCGATCACCCCAAGTGCAATCCGCGGCACGATGTTGATGAAGTCCATCGAGCCTTCGCGCAGCGAAGCCTTGAACACGGCTGGGCCGCGGCGGAAGGCGATCAGGCTGACGCCAAACACCGAGCCCCACAACAGGATGTCGATCAGGAGTGCCGCGCTCACGTCTCGTCGTCCTTCGAGATATGTTTCGGATAGAGCCGGACATAGACGAAGCGGCCGAGCGCGCCGGCGAGCACCGGCAGCGGCAGCGAGATCACGATCCGCCACAGCGTGAAATCGGTGCCCATGATCGGGATTTCCCAGGCCACCGCCCGGCCGTAGCCGATCAGGGTCCAGCTCACGACCATGGCGATGGTGGCGCCGAAATCGGCACCGACCGCGAGCAGCGCGCTCGCCACCGGATAGGCGGTGAAGGGGCCGCCGGGCAGGATCGCGCCGAAGGCGGTGCCGATCAGAAGCCCCATCAGGCCGGATTTCGGCCCGAGCGAGCGCGAGACTTTTTCGTGCGGCAGGATTTCCGAGATGAACGCACCGAGCAGGCAACCGGCCAGCACGCGCGGCAGGATGCCGCCGAACAGCGAGAGGTCGTGGGTGAGAATGTCGAGAACACCATCGGTGCCGTCACGCCGCCAGACCAGACCCGCGCTCACCGCTACCAGAGCCGCGATGATGATGGTCGACCAGCCGATCGGCTTGCGCGCACGCCCCGGCCGCGGCTCGGAGTCCGCGTCCTCGGCAGACGCCGGGTCTTTCGGGGAAGGTTCTGACAACGGGCTCGGTCGGATCGAGGGGATGCCCGTCCTGCTTAAGGGGGCTGCCCATGCGATGCAAACGGAACGATCACAGGCCGATACGCGCACCGCGCAGGGCAATTCCGCACAGCAAAAAGGCGGCCGCGCACGCGACCGCCCTCTCTGTCATTCCGGGCGGCGCGTCAGCGCCGAACCCGGAATCCATCGGGCCTCAGCCCGAGTGGACAAATGGATTCTCAGATGCGCAATTGCGCATCATAGCTCGCGCTTGGCGCGCCCCGGAATGACTCCAAATGCCTACGCCTTCTCGAACAGAGACTCGACGTATTCCCAGTTCACGAGGTTCTCGACGAACGCCTTGAGATAGTCCGGACGACGGTTGCGATAGTCGATGTAGTAGGAGTGCTCCCAGACGTCGCAGCCGAGGATCGGGGTGGCGCCGTGCACCAGCGGATTCTCGCCGTTCGGGGTCTTGGAGATCTCGAGCTTGCCGTTCTTGACCTGGAGCCAGCACCAGCCGGAGCCGAACTGGCCGACGCCGGCCGCCTGGAAGTCGGTCTTGAATTTATCGAAGCCGCCGAGGTCCTCGTTGATCTTCTTCTCGAGCTTGCCGGGCAGCTTGGTGCCGCCGCCATTGGGCTTCATCCAGCTCCAGAAGTGGATGTGGTTGTAGTGCTGGCCGGCATTGTTGAACACCGCGGGGTTCTTGCCGAACGAGCCCTTGACGATCTCTTCAAGGGATTTGCCTTCCCATTCGGTCCCCTTGAGCGCGTTGTTGCCGTTGGTGACGTAGGCCTGATGATGCTTGTCGTGATGATATTCCAGCGTCTCCTTCGACATATACTGGCCGAGGGCGTCATAGGCGTAAGGGAGTGGGGGCAGCGTAAAGGTCATGGCTTCTTGTCCGCAACTGGTGGG
Source organism: Bradyrhizobium sp. Rc2d (assembly GCF_900099855.1). Taxonomy (NCBI): domain Bacteria; kingdom Pseudomonadati; phylum Pseudomonadota; class Alphaproteobacteria; order Hyphomicrobiales; family Nitrobacteraceae; genus Bradyrhizobium; species Bradyrhizobium sp. Rc2d. The sequence continues at coordinate 78,624 of NZ_FNCU01000025.1, forward strand.
GAACGAGTTCTAACGGTCACCCCTTATAGAAGGTTCCTGCGTCGTTAAATACCGCCAATTTGCGAAAATGCGTGATGCCAACGCTTGGCACGATTGCATAAAATCGTCACAGCACGCGGACATTCGCGCGGCCTTGGTGGCGTGATGCAAAATATCATTGCCTTTGAGGTGCTTATCGAAAGAACGAATGCACCACGGACCGACGTTGCGAAAGACAGCCATGAGCATCGAGATCGACATTCTGAACGGCGACGCCTCGTGGCCGATCGCGGAGCCGCTGCACCAGGCGGTCTGGGGCCCGCACATGGTCGCGGACAAGCCCTGGGCTCACGTCAAATGGGATAACGCTCATCTTCGCGTGCTGCTCGATGCGCCCGACGACGGCCTCGTCTGCCATGTCGGTGTCTACTTCCGCACCGTCACCTGGAACGGGCAGAAGGTCCATGTCGGCGGCATCGGAGGCGTCTGTACCCGCGAGGACCGGCGCGGTCGCGGCTATGCAACCATGGCGATCGACGCGGCGGTGCACACCATGCGCGCCAACGATGCGGTGCGCTTCGCGCTGTTGTTCTGCGAGCCGCACAATTTCGCGTTCTACGAGGCGCGCCGATGGCAGCCCTTCAAGGGCGAGGTCTATTGCCAGCAGCCGGAGGGACGAATCCGCTTCGACTACATGGCACCCTACGTCTTCGACATCGTCCGCGCGCCGACGCTGGGCACCATCGACCTATGCGGCCTGCCGTGGTGAGCCCTGCGTGAGCGGAGGGCTGCGCCGGCCGCTTCACGCCTTATAATATGTCGATCATCATTTAATATTCCGCCCGGTGAACATGACGATCGACGCCCCTGCAGACGCCGTCCCGCCGCTTGCGCCGGTCGCCTCCCCCATCGCCAGCCTGCTGACGGCGCCGATCCTGCCGACATTGCTGCGGCTCGCGATCCCAAACATGATCGCGATGGTCGGCAGCACGCTGGTTGCGATCGCCGAGACTTCCTATATCGGCCGGCTCGGCACCATCCCGCTCGCCGCGATCGCGCTGGTCTTTCCGTTCGCGATGCTGACGCAGATGATGAGCGCGGGCGCGATGGGCGGCGGCGTCTCCTCCGCGATCAGCCGCGCGCTCGGGGCGGGGAATCGCGACCGCGCCGCGACGCTGGCGCTGCATGCCGCCATCATCGGCCTCTGCGGCGGGCTGTTCTTCACGGTGATGATGCTCGTGTTCGGCCGCTCGTTCTTCGCGCTGCTCGGCGGCCGCGAGCGCGTGCTCGAGGAGGCCAGCGGCTATTCGCAGGTGCTGTTCTCCGGCGCGGTCGCGATCTGGCTCGTCAACACGCTGGCCTCGGTGATCCGCGGCACCGGCGACATGCGGCTGCCTTCGATGACGTTGATCGGGGCGAGCCTGCTCCAGGTCGCACTCGGCGGCACGCTGGGACTCGGCCTGTTCGGCGTGAAACAATTCGGCATGCCCGGCGTCGCGAGCGGCCAGCTGATCGCGTTCAGCTGCGCCGCGGTTTTCCTGCTCTGGTATCTCTTGTCCGGCCGCAGCCGGTTGCAGCTCGACTTCCGCGCCTTCCATTTCGAGCGCGTGATGTTCCTGGACATCCTCAAAGTGGGCGCGGTGGCCTGCCTGTCGCCGCTCCAGACCGTGCTCACCATTCTGATCTTCACGAAAATCCTGGCGAGCTTCGGCACCGAGATGCTGGCCGGCTACGGCATCGGCTCGCGGCTGGAATTCCTGCTGATCCCGATCACCTTCGCCTTCGGCATCGCATCGGTGCCGATGGTCGGCATGGCAATCGGCGCGGGACATCTGAAGCGCGCGCGGCGCGTGGCCTGGACCGCGGCCGCCGCCTCCGGACTCACGGTCGGCCTGATCGGCCTCGCGATCGCGCTCGATCCGTCGCTGTGGGTCGCGCTGTTCACGCGGGATCCCGGCGTCACCGCCGCCGCCCACAGCTATTTCCACTGGGCAGGTCCGGCCTTCGTGTTCTTCGGCATGGGCGTGTCGTTGTACTTCTCCTCACAAGGCGCGGCGCGTGTCGGTGGGCCCGTGCTCGCATCCACGGCGCGGCTCCTGATCGTCGCGATCGGCGGCGTCGGCCTCGTGACGATGCAGGCGCCGGCCTGGACCTTGTTCGCTCTGGTCGGCGGCGCCATGGTCGTGTTCGGGCTCTCGACCGCCGTCTCGGTCGCCTTCGTGCACTGGGGCAAATGAGCGCAGGCGAATAAGCACAGACAGTAAGCGCAGGAATGTGATTCCATCCAGCGTTGCACTATTCTGCCGGACTGCTATGGAGGCGCCGTCATTTTCGGGGGCTCTCTCCATGTTCAGCAGATTCGCGATTCCCTTCGTCGTTCTGGCTGCGCTGTTTGGCGCGACGAGCGCCCATGCTCAGAGCGCCGACGGGACCTGGCTCACCCAGGCAGGTGATGCGCGCGTGAAGATCAGCAAATGCGGCGGCGGCATCTGCGGCCACATCGTCTGGCTGCGCGAACCCACGGATACCGCGACCGGCCAGCCCGCGACCGACAACAAGAATCCCAATCCCGCGCTCGCCAGGCGTCCGATGATCGGCCTGCCATTGTTCAGCGGCATGCAGCCGTCAGCTCCGAACAAATGGTCGGGCCAGATCTACAATGCCGACGACGGCAGCACCTATGCGAGCAGTATCAGCGTGACGGGCGCGGATTCGCTGCGCGTCGAAGGCTGCGTCGGCGCCCTCTGCGGCGGCGAGACCTGGACGCGCGCGGGGCGGTAGCCGCCGCTCACGTCGTCATCGCCTTCAACGCCGTCGCAGCCGAGGCATAGCCGCCCCGCGCGCCGTCGATGAAATGGACGTGGTCGCTGCGCAGCGCCGAGGGCGTGAAGCAGGTCATCATCGCCGCGTCCTGCTGATAGAGGCCGTAGCGCACGATGCCCTCGCGCGCGGCTGCAGCGAGACGATCGCTCAGCGCGCGCTCGAGCTCGCCCGTACAGTCGAGAATCATGCGCAAGCCGTCGTCATATTTCCTGAAGTCCGAGTTCTCGACCACCTGACGCTTGTAGACGTTTGGCACGAAGCCGCCGACTTTGATGTCGAAGCGCATGATCAGATAGGCGAACAACGTGTAGGCCAGGACGCCGGCCCGGCGCGCAAGCAGCGGGCCGCCGCGCCTGGTGCGGGCTTCATAATCCAGCCCCTGCGGCGGCCATTTCAGCGGCGGCCCCTGCGCCGGCACCGGGCGGCCGCCATCCGGACTGCGCTCGACGAGATGGATGATGTCCTCGATCACCTTGCGGAAAGCCAGCGGGTCAGCGCCACGCGCCGGCATCACCAGCACCGACAGGATCAATCCGCGTGACGCCGGCATCACCTCGAAGCGGCAGGACAGGCCGGAGAGATCGGGCTGCGTGCCGTCGGGCGCCTCGGTCACCGCGAACTCGCCGCGCTTCATCGCGGCGTCGGCCCAGGCGAGGCCGCCGCCGGAGAACATCGCATAGGACAGGTTCGCCGACGGACCGAAGCGTGCGACGCGTACGTCGAGGCCATGTGCACGGATGGCGCTGACCGGCACCAGGGCGACACGCATCTTCAGATCGAGATCCTCCCGCACCCAGGTCGCGGTTGCCGCCAGCGCGTCGCGGGCCAGTTCGAGGTCGTGAGGCGCAACTGCAAAGCTGGCGCCGTCACCGCCGAACACGAAGGGGAATTCGCGCCCCTCCAACGCGTTGGTCACCGCCGCGATCACGGCGGCGCCGGCCATGTTCACCGCCTTGTAGCGCTGCGCCGCGATGGCCTTGGTCGAATCGACGATATCCGCAACGCCGATGCTCCAGTCGTCCGGCAGAGGCGAATACAGCACCGGATCCATCAGGCTGGTGAAACCGCGGAAGACCGGAATGCCGCTGTAGAAGGATTCGCCTGATGTCATCGGGTGATGCCGGATGGTTGAGATGGCGCGTTGCGAAAAGTAGATACGTGGCAGGATCGATCCGGGTTCGCCGGCCGGCCTCTCCGCGATGTCCCGATCATTGGCCGAAATGGAGCCGGACAACAAGCTCGCACCGCGATGCAGTGCCGCAGTTTGTCATTGATCGACATCAAACGGCGCACCGCAAAAGGCGTTTACTCTTGATTTATCGAAAATGAATGCCCGGGATCATCGAAGTGTCCGACTTCGGCAACAAGGACTCGACCTCACCCCTACGCCGGCGCACGGGCCTCGACGCAATCAGCGCGGTGAAGATGCCGGAACGGCTGACCGCCGCCGTCGATGCCTGGGCTGAAGCCCATCAGCTGACCCGCTCGGATGCAATCTGCAAGCTCGTCGAACTGGCGCTGAAGATCGCGCCTGCCGAACCGGCATCAGCGCACGCGATCACATCGGACGCCACGCAGATTGAATACGTCGCCGTGCACGAGATCGACGCACTGCTCGATCCCGCATTGCCGGCAGACGAACGCGAGCGCCGCATCCGCCGTCTCACCGAGGGGCCGCCGGAGTTCTCACATGAACGAATTGACTTGCCGAAGCATCAGAGGTGAGCGGCTAGTGCAGCTTCTCGTCCTGACGCTTGCGCACCGCTGATGCGGGGACATCGTGACAGCCGACCAGCCGCACGAATTGCTGCGGATACATTTCGTGGCCGTGGTCACCGGAGTTCTGATGCGACATCGGCTGGCAATGGACATCGTCCGGCCTCGAGCAAGACTGCTCTGCTGACGCCCGGCCCAGATTCGAAGCGGTCATGGACTGCTCCCTGTCGATTAGGGCAGATCGATTGACGTAACCCAACCAATTGCGGGGGCATCTTACGACCAAATCCGGTGAATTCAAATTGAGCCGGATCAACGCTATTGCGGCGGCAGAGTTCCGCTACGCCGTATTCCCCGCGTCGATCGTGAAGACGGTGCCGGTGACGTTGCGGCCGCCCTCGCCGAGCAGATATTCCACCATGCGCGCGACGTCATCGGTCTCCGGCAGGCGGCGCAGCGCGCTGCGGCCGGCGATGCGCTTGCGTCCCTCGTCGGAGAGATTGTGCGTCAGCTCGGTGTCGATGAATCCCGGCGCGATCGCATTCACGGTGATGCCGAGCTTGCCGACCTCGCGCGCCAGCGAGCGGGTGAATCCGGTGGCGGCCGCCTTGGTGGCGCCGTAGACGGAGAGGCCATTATAGCCAGTGGTGGCGATGATGGATGAGATGTTGATGATGCGGCCGACGCCATCGGCCATCATCTGCCGCGCGACATATTTGGTGAGGATGATCGGCGACAGCACGTTGAGCTGCACCAGCGCCTCGATCTCGGAATTGTGCATGGTGGCGAGCAGGCCCTCGGTGCCGAGGCCGGCATTGTTGACGAGGCCGTAGATCGGGCCGAATTCGTCGCGGACGAGCTTTGCGAACGCCGGGATCGCGTCGATCACGGCGAGATCGCAGGCGCGGAAATGCAGGCGCCCCTCAGACGCGGCGATCGCGGCCTTGAGCTCCTGGCTCTCGCGCCGTGCGGCCGCAATCACGTTGAAGCCGGCGCCGGCGAGGCGCCTTGCGATCGCAAGGCCAATGCCGCGGCTGCCGCCGGTGACGAGAACGTTATGCATCGGTGCGCGCCAGTTTGCCGGCCGGAGTGACGTCGAGCTCCTCGACGAAGCGGATCACCGCCGGCACCTTGTGCGAGGCGAGCTGCGCGCGGCACTGATCCAGGATCTGGTCGCGGATCTCTTTCGTGCGTGCCGGATCGGTACCGTCGGCGAGGATCACGTCGGCGACGACGATGCCGCCGGTGATCGGGCTGCGGCGGGATTTGGCCCGCGACATCCGCACGTCGGGATGGCGGTTGATCACCGCCTCGATCTCCTCGGGGTGAACCTTCAGCCCGCCGATATTGATGATGCCGCCGCGGCGGCCGACGAAATAATAGCGATCGCCACGCAGCTCGACGATGTCGCCGCTATCGACAAAGCCGTCCGCATCGGTGAGCGCGGCAGCGTTGCGGCCAATGTAAGCGTGCGCGGTGCGCGTCGAGCGGATGCGCAGCGAGCCGTCGACCACCTTCATCTCGACACCATTGCGGTTGCCGAGATAGTCAGCCGGAAAACCCTCAAGCCCGTCATTGACAGCGAAGCCGACGCCGGCCTCGGTCGAGGCATAGGCATGACCGACGGAGGCATTGGGGAATGCCGCCTTCAGGCCGTCCAGCACCGCCTGATCGGCGATCTCGCCGGAGAGACGGACGTAACCCGGCGCGAACTGCGCCGCCGAGCCGCTCATCAGGAGCTTGCGCCAGTGCGAGGGCGTGCCGGAGATATGCGAGACGCCGCGCGCATTCAGCCGAGCGACGTGATCGGCCAACGCCTCATGCGAGTCCGACAGCACCATCGAGCCGCCGGAGAGGATGGCGCGGAGGAAGATTTGCAGCCCGCCATAGCGGCGGATGTCATAGAACGTCGCCCATACCGGCGCAGGTCCGCGCGCGGGGCCTTCGGCGACGATTGCGCCGGTGAGTGCTTCCGGCGTATGCCCGGCGATCTTGGGCACGCCTGAGGTGCCCGAGGTCAGCATCAGCCATTCCGTGGCACGTTCGGTCTTCGCTGGCGCGGCCGCTTCGAGCGGCAAGTGTGCGGTGACAATGAGCGCGACGCCGGTGTTGGCCCAGCGATCCGGCTCGTCAGTCACGACGGCATCGATCCCGGCATCCGCGATCAGCGCATCGAGATGCGCCGGGTTGAGATCGGGCGGGCACAGCAGCATGCGACGCGCGATGCCGTCGAGTTCGATCATGGCAAGGCCGGATCGGAGCTGGTCGGACAGCCTGAGCAGCACGCAGCGGCCAGACAATTCGCGCAGGCGGCCGCCGAGGACCGTCTGCGACAGGATGTCCGTCAGCGACACGCTCGTCTGCGCATCCGACAGCGTGCGGCCCTTCAGCTCCGCGCCGAGATGGTCGCGAAGCGCAAAGATCTCACGCGGGGACATTTTCGTAGGCCCGCACGAAATCGCCCACGGTGGCGGGGAACGCTGCGTCCTCGGAAATGGTGAAGGGATCAACGCCGGTCTCGTCCTCAAGGCGCGCGACCAGGATCGCGAAGGCGAGCGAGTCGAAGCCCGTCTCGTGCAGGGACAGATCGTCCGAGAGTGCGGGAAGCGTGACGTGCTGTTCCTTGGCGATCTGCTGGATCGCCCCAATGACCTTAGACCTTACCGACATGGCTGGCTCGCTTGTTGTTATCGATCGTTCGCGTTGCGGCGGCTCTTGCTGACCGCCTCCCATGGCCGTTTGCTTACCCGACAGAAGTAAATGGCTTCTTGGACAATTCAGATAAAATTGGACCTATCTGCGGATTTTTCGCAGCGTTACAACCTGATCGCGCCGTCCACGATCTGCGCATAGGCCTCAGCGTCAAGCGCGACATAGGCGCCGGATTTCGGGTCAACCATGAACAGCGGATCCGTTATCGCCTCTGGATCGAAGCCTTCGCGCGCGAGGTCGCCCTTCTTCTGCTTGAAGGTCTCGGTCGCATCGATCTCGCAAGAGATGCGAATGAAAACGGGACGGGCATAGGCCGGCAGGCGCTGTGCCAGATGCGCAGGCAGTGCGGCGATGTCAAAGCCTTCATTGACGACAAGCGCGCTCATGCCGGCGCGGCCGTCGGTACCGGGAATGCTGACGCCGTAAGTGGTGGCATCGATCACGCCGATGAAATCCCGCACGGCATCGTTCACCTCCGACGTCGCGACGTTCTCGCCCTTCCAGCGGAAGGTGTCGCCGATGCGGTCGACGAAATGGAAGAAGCCCTTGTCGTCAAGCCGCATCAGGTCGCCGGTGCGGAACCAGGCATCGCCCTTGGCAAAGACGTCGCGCAGGATCTTCTCCTCGGTCTCGCCCGCGTCGGTATAGCCCTCGAAACGGCCGCCGCCCTGGTCCGCGGTGCCGATGCGGCCGATCGCTTCCCCGGCCTCGCCACGGACGCAGGCGATGCAAAAGCCCTCTTCGTTGCGCAGCGGCGCGCCGGTATCGGGATCGAGCTTGATGAGGCTCGCAGGAAAGCGATGCGCGAGCAGCGGCGGGGTGCGGCCGATCGCGCCGGGCTGGCCCTCGACGTTGAACAGCGAGAAATTACCCTCGGTTGCAGCATAGAACTCGAGGATGCGGGGAATCGAAAAGCGCGCCTGAAAGTCTTCCCAGATGTCGCCACGCAGGCCGTTGCCGCAGACGAGCCGCAGACGATGCCGGTTCTCATACTCCGACGGCGGTGCCTTGAGCAGATAACGGCAGAGCTCGCCGATATACTGGAACAGCGTGCAGTCATGCCGGACGATGTCGGACCAGAAATGCGAGGCCGAAAACTTCTCCGCAATCACTACCGAGCCGCCGGCAGCCAGCATGCTGCAGGGCGCGACGATGCCGCCGACCGAATGGAACAGTGGCAGGCAATCGTAGAGCCGGTCCTGTGGCGTCGCGCCGGTGAGGCCGGCGAACCAAAAGCCCCAATTGAGGATGCGGCGGTGACTGATGCTGGCGGCCTTGGGCAAGCCCGTGGTGCCCGAGGTATAGATCAGCAGCGCGCGGTCATCGATGGTGATGTTGCCGTGTTCGTCCGGCGAGAGCGCTCCATCGTCGAGCGCGGCCAACGCCACGTCGATCGCACGTTCGCCACGGGCATCGCCATGGGTCCAGACCTTTGCGTCCGTCTCCAGATACGGCGCTGCGCTGTCCCACATCTCCATCAGCTCATGCGCAACGATGACATGCGACGGCTTTGCGACGTCGACGCAATGTGCGAGCGATTGCCCAATGAGCTTGGTGTTGATCAGCGCGGCCACGCCGCCGATACGGCTGATGCCGAGCCAGGCCGCGACATAGTCGATGCCATTCGGTATGATCAGAGCAACGGTGTCGCCCTTGGCAACGCCAGCCGACCGAGCCCAGCGCGCATAGCGGTTGATCCTCTTCGACAGACCTTCGTAATCGAGAGTGGCATCGTCGGTCACGAGTGCTGCGCGATCGGGCTGGCGCTGCGCCCAATCGTCGACGACGTCCGCAAACAGACGTCCCGGCAGCGTCTCGATCCGCGCGGTGAGCTCGATCGCCTTCAGCCAGATTTTGGAAGCCGAGGGGGCGCGCGCGGCTTTCGGTTGCTCGAGGACACCGGTGGTCATGCCGTTCATTCTTTCGGGACGTGTCTGCTGATCCGGCAGCTTAGCCCGCGCGCCCTGCCCAGATGTTAAGAGACAGGCTAAAACCTGGTTAGTGCGGGATTAACGCTAGCGATCCTTTACCAAGCCGATGGGATCGGCGGCATGCTGACGGCCGAGACGATCGCTGGCGCAAGGTGGAGTTGTCGGGGATCAGGAAGGAGTAGCGGCAAGCCTCAGGCGAGACCGAGCGGCAATCCGCCCGGCGCTAACCATTTCGCCTGTAACGCGGGCGCGAGGCCGGGACGTTGACGGGATAGTACGGATTAAGGTCGCAGGTCGCGGCGCGGCCCGACGCCGTGGCGCGGCACTGCGGCGCCGAGAGGAAGGAGCAGTCGTACCACTCTCCGCCGCCGCCGTTCGCGCCGGAATAGACGTGCATGCACACGGGGTAACGGGGATCGAACGTCTGAGCATGTGACGGCGCGGCCAGCAGCAAGGCACCGAAAGTCACGATCAGGCCGAGTGAGTGGCGCATGAAAACTGTCCTCGGAAGTCGCATCGCGGAAGCGCTAGTATACCTTCTTGTGGCGCCGGCGCGGCGGCGGCGGTTGATCGAAAGCGTAGTAGGGATTGACGTCGCAGCTGGCCGAGCGGCCCGAAGCCGTGGCGCGGCATTGCGGCAGCGAAGTGAAGGAGCAGTCGTAATAATCGCCGCCGCCACCGGCGAAGCCCCCGGGCGTATAGACATGCATGCATACCGGGTAGCGCGGATCGTAGGTCTGGGCGCTCGCATCTGACGCCACGAACAGCGTGGCAATGGCGGTGAGGGTCAGGATCGGCAGGCGCATCGGGCAGTCCTCGAATCGTGGCAACGGCACGCGTTATTCCATTTCGATATGGCACAACAACGCGGAAGAAGCGATTGTTCCTGTTCATACCTCTCCCGCTTGTGACACGCGCCGAAACGGATGAGACACGGCGCTGCAACGACGCAAAAGCGGAAAAGAACTCCGTTTCGGGCCTGCACAGGACGCATATCTCACGACAGCATTCCTTCGACAAAGGTCGCAAGCATCCGGAGCAGGAATCCGTTCGCAGGCTGCAGCGATCGGACTAGTCTTTCGATTACAACGCTGGCCCCGGACCAACGACGATCCAGGGCATCAACAAACATACGGGCTGAAGGAAACGCACATTCGCGCTCGGGCTCTCGAGCGCGGCTCCGCCATGCGCGGGGGAAGATGCGCCGGCCGGTCTGCAGGCTCAGGGCATGCAAGAGAGCTTTTCGTCTCCCTTCATCCGCTATCCGATCGGCACCTCGCTGCTGATGGCGGGCATCCTGTTCGTAGGCCTCGTGGCCTATCCTCTGCTGCCGGTTGCACCGCTGCCCCAGGTCGACTTTCCGACCATCCAGGTTTCCGCGTCGCTTCCGGGCGGCAGTCCCGAAACCATGGCCGCCTCGGTGGCACAGCCGCTCGAACGCCAGCTCGCGCAGATTCCCGGCATCACGCAGATGACCTCGACGAGTTCGCTGGGCTCGGCGTCGATCACCATCCAGTTCGATCTCAACCGCCTGATCGACGCCGCCGCCAATGACGTGCAGGCCGCGATCAACGCGGCGAGCGGACAATTGCCGAAGAATCTGCCTTCGCCGCCGACCTATCGCAAGGTCAACCCGGCGGACTCGCCGATCATGATCCTGTCGGCGACCTCCGACACGCTGCCGCTGACCACGGTCAGCGACCGCACCGACGCCCAGCTCGCCCAGCAGATCAGCCAGATCCCCGGCGTGGCGCAGGTGTTCGTCGGCGGGCAGCAAAAACCCTCGGTGCGCATCCAGATCGATCCGGCCAAGCTCGTCGCCAAGGGATTGTCGCTGGAGGACGTTCGCAGCCAGATCGCGACTGCCACCGCGGACAGCCCGAAGGGCAACATCGACGGCACGCGCCGCTCCTATACCATCTACGCCAACGACCAGCTACTCGAGGCCTCGCACTGGAAAGACGTGATCGTCGCCTACCGCAACGGCGCGCCTTTACGGATCCGCGACATCGGCGAGGCCGTGTCCGGGCCGGAGGACATGAAGACCGCGGCCTGGGCCGACGGCAAGCGCGGGGTGTTCCTGGTCATCTTCAAGCAACCCGGCGCCAACGTGATCGAGACCGTCGACCGCATCAAGGAGAAACTGCCGCGGCTGATCGCAGCGATCCCGCCCGCGATCAAGATCAAGATCATCAGCGACCGCACCATCACCATTCGCGCCGCGGTCGACGACGTGCAGATCACGCTCATGATCACCATCGCGCTCGTGGTGATGGTGATCTTCATTTTCCTGCGCAGCTTCTGGGCCACGATCATCCCGAGCATCACGGTTCCGCTGGCTCTGCTCGGCGCCTGCTCGCTGATGTGGGTGTTCGGCTATTCGCTGGACAATCTCTCGCTGATGGCGCTGACCATTGCGGTCGGCTTCGTGGTCGACGATGCGATCGTGATGCTGGAGAACATCACGCGCTATGTCGAGCGGGGCGAGAGCCCACTCGCCGCGGCGTACAAGGGCGCCGCCGAGATCGGCTTCACCATCGTTTCCATCAGCGTCTCGCTGGTCGCCGTGCTGATCCCGCTGCTGCTGATGGGTGGCATCATCGGCCGGCTGTTCCGCGAATTCGCGGTGACGCTATCGATGGCGATCTTCGTCTCGCTCGTGGTGTCGCTGACCCTGACGCCGATGATGGCCTCGCGCTTCCTGCGCGCCGACCGTGAGGCGCGGCGCGGCCGCTTCTACCAGTGGAGCGAGCGGATGTTCGAGCGCCTGCTCGGCGCCTACGAGCGCGGGCTGGACCTCGCGCTGCGGCACAGCTTCGTCACGCTTCTCATCTTCTTCGGCACCGTCGCGCTCTCGGCACTGCTGTTCATCGTGATCCCGAAGGGCTTCTTCCCGCAGCAGGATAACGGCTTCCTCACCGCGGTGTCCGAGATGCCCCAGGACATCTCCTTCGCCGAGATGAAGCGCCGGCAGGAGGAGCTCAACGCCATCGTGCAGGCCGACCCTGCCGTCGACTCCATTGCCATGTTCATCGGCGGCGGCGGCACGGCGCTGAATTCGGGGCGCATGTATATCACTCTGAAGCCGATCGGTGAGCGCGATGCCAGCGCACAGCAAATTATCGCGAGGCTGCGGCCAAAACTCGCCGAAGTCGAGGGCGCACGCCTCTATATGCAGGCCTCGCAGGACGTGCGACTCGGAGGGCGCGCCACCCGCACCCAGTTCGAGTTCACGCTCCAGGACGCCAATCTCGCCGAGCTGAACGAATGGGCGCCAAAGATCCTGGCCGGCATGAGAGGCCTGCCGCAACTGCGCGACGTCGCCACCGACCAGCAGACGGAGGGCACGACGCTGCAGCTTAGGATCAATCGCGACACCGCCGCACGCTACGGCATCCAGCCGCAATTGATCGACGACACGCTCTACGACGCCTTCGGCCAGCGCCAGGTCGCGCAGTATTTCACCCAGACCAACAGCTATCACGTCGTGCTCGAGATCACACCGGCGCTGCAGGGGCAGCTCGAGACGCTCGAGAAGCTCTACATCAAATCGCCGCTCACCGGCGAGCAGGTGCCGCTCTCGGTGATCTGCAACTGGACCAACGTGCCAGTGCGGCCGCTCGCGATCGCGCATCAGGGCCAGTTTCCGGCGGTCACGATCAGCTTCAACCTCGCCGAAGGCGTGGCCCTGGGACAGGCGACCGATGCCGTGCTGCGCGCGGTCAGCACGATGGGCGCGCCGCCGACGCTATCGACGAGCTTCCAGGGCACCGCGCAGGCGTTCCAGCAATCGCTCGGCACCGTGCCGATGCTGATCCTCGCTGCGCTCGTCGTCGTGTATCTCGTGCTGGGCGTGCTCTACGAAAGCTACATCCACCCGCTGACCATCCTGTCCACGCTGCCGTCGGCCGGCGTCGGCGCGATCGCGATCCTGATGATGTTCGGCTTCGACTTCAGCCTCATCGCCCTGATCGGGGTCATTCTGCTGATCGGCATCGTCAAGAAGAACGGCATCATGATGGTGGACTTTGCCATCGTCGCCGAGCGCGAGCAGCATTTGACGCCTGAGCAGTCGATCCGCCAGGCCGCGCTGCTGCGCTTCCGCCCGATCATGATGACGACGATGGCAGCCCTGCTCGGCGGCGTGCCGCTGATGCTCGGCCACGGCACCGGCGCCGAGATCCGCCAGCCGCTCGGCTATGCCATGGTCGGCGGCCTTCTGGTGAGCCAGGCCCTGACGCTGTTCACGACCCCCATCGTCTATCTCTACCTCGACCGATTCTCCAATCTGCTTTCGCGCTGGATGGAGGGGAAGCCGGAGGCGGAGGCAGCTAGTGACAAGCAGAAGGATGCGGCGGAGTGAGCCGAACCACGACCTCCGTCATTGCGAGCGCAGCGAAGCAATCCAGGACTGCCTCCGCGTGGACAGTCTGGATTGCTTCGTCGCCAGCGCAAAATTGCTTCGCAATTTTGTCGCGGGCTCCTCGCAATGACGACGTCGCCTATCCGCCCAGTCCCTGCAACACCAGCCGGTTCAGCCTCGCCGCAAACGCCGCCGGATCTTCCGGCAATTCGCCGTCCAGGATCTGCGCCTGTTCGAGCAGCAGCAGGCTGAGATCGTCGACGTCCCTGGAGCCGGCCTGCGCCTTGGTGATCGCGCTCACCAGCGGATGGCGCAGATTGATCTCGAGAATCGGCTTGGTCTTCATGCCCCGGTTCTGCTGCGACAGAATGCGCTCCAGCTCGCGGCTCGGCCCCTGGCTGTCGGCAACCAGGCAGGAGGCCGAGCTGGTGAGGCGCGTCGAGACCTTGACGTCGCCGACGCGCTCGCCGAGCGCGGCCTTGATCACCGCGATGGTGGCGGCTTCATCCGCCTCCGGCTCATCCTTCTTCGCCTCGTCCTTGTCGTCGACGCGCGGGATCAGGTCGAGGTTGAGATCGCCCTGGCTTAGCGATTTCAGCGGCTTGCCGTCGAATTCCGAGGGCATCGAGGTCCAGAAAGCGTCGACGGGATCGGACAGCAGCAGCACCTCGATGCCGCGCGCGGTCGCCGCCTCGAGCCGCGGATTGGACTTCAGCCGCTCGATGCTGTCGCCGACGAGATAATAGATCTCGGTCTGGTTCGGCTTGAAATCGGCGATAACCTGCCTCAGCGACCGTTTTTCACCCGAGGTCGTGGTGAAGCGCGACAGCGCCAGCAGCTTTTCGCGACGCTCGAAATCCTCGTAGATGCCTTCCTTCAGCACCGCGCCGAAGGCGTCCCAGATCTTGGCAAAATTCTCCGCGTCCTTCTCGGCGAGGCTTTCGAGCTCGGACACGACGCGGGTCGCCACGGCTTTACGGATCTGCGCGAGCTGCGGATTGTTCTGGAGCATCTCGCGGGAGATGTTGAGCGGGAGATCCTCGCTGTCGACGACGCCACGGATGAAGCGGAGGTAGCCCGGCAGCAGATCGGCATCATCGGTGATGAAGACCCGGCGGACATAGAGCTTGACGCGGCCCTTACGGTTCGGCTCGAACAGGTCGAACGGTTTCGTCGAGGGTGCGAACAGCAGCACGGCGTAGGAATAGCGGCCCTCGGCGCGGTAGTGCAGCGTCATCGCGGGATCGTCGACGGCGGAGGCGATCTGCCGATAAGCCTTCTTGTAGTCGTCTGGCGTCAGCTCGGATTTCGAGCGCTGCCACAGCGCGCTTGCCGAATTGATCTGGCGCGGCTCGCCCTCACCAGGCACGAGCTCGATGGGAAACAGGATGTTGTCGGAATAGGCACCGACGATGCGCTCGATCTCGTAGGTCTCGAGATATTTCTTGGCGTCATCCTTTAGGTGCAGGACGATCTCGGTGCCGCGCGTCACGCGTGCGGCGTCCTCGTCGCTGGCGCGGGCGATCTCGAATCCGGAGCCGCCGGAGGACGTCCAGGTCCAGACGTCACTCTCACCGGCGCGGCGGCTGACCACGTCGATCTTCTCGGCGACCATGAAGGCGGAATAGAAGCCGACGCCGAACTGGCCGATCAGCCCGAGGCCGTCCTTGGCTTCCTTCAGCTTGGACACGAACGCCTTGGTGCCGGAGCGGGCGATGGTGCCGAGATGATCGATCAGCTCCTGCCGCTCCATGCCGATGCCGTTGTCGGCGACCGTGAGCGTTCCGGCCGACTTGTTCGGGATGATGCGGATCCTGAGCGCGTCGCCCTCGCCGAGCAGGTCCGGACTGGCGATCGCCTCGTAGCGCAGCTTGTCGCAGGCATCGGAGGCATTGGAGATGAGCTCGCGGAGGAAGATGTCGGTTTCCGAATAAACGGAGTGCACCATGAGGTGCAGCAGTTCGGAAACTTCGGCCTGGAAAGGCTGCGTGTGCACAGCCGTATCTGACGTCGTCATGCGCTTACCCGGTCAAATCAAAGGGGAGGAACCCGGATATAGCGCGATGAAACGGCGGATCAAGAGGATGTGAAGGCTCTGCCGCAAGTCGCGACAGAGCCGCCTTGGTCGGACCAATGGCGCGGATCAGGTCACACAGCGGCCGGGCTGGAGCAGCTTGGCGATCTCGGTCAGGGAGCTGACCATCGGCTCGCAGGCGATCGTCGGCTTGCTGCGGCCCTGCTTCGGGTTCTTCTGGTTCTGGAGCAGCACCGGCGGCTTGGCATTGCCGGTCTCGATCACCGCGGGGACCCGCAACAGCACCGACGTGTCGGCAAGATCGTTGAGCCGCATCGACACGGTGCGGGTGGCGACCGGTGCCGGCTTGATCTCGCCGAGCCGGTCGGCCTTGCCGGCACGATTGACGTTGTGGCTCGGGGCGAAGTTTGAGCTTTGGCTGGAGATGTCGGCGACCGCCTGCCAGCGGTCGGCCAAATCATGGCCGGAGGCCAGTTGCACGGCACCCAGCGTGGCGGCAATCGCGACGGCGCCCAAAAATACCTTTTGAATCTGTGACATGGCTATGGATCCCTCGCCCCATGGCGATCGCGGGAACAACGCGGGCGGAGGATCGGGGGTTCTTGGCCGTTACGATCACTTAACCGTGTGCGAAAAATGCCGGAGGCCCGCAAAATATTTCGCAAGGCCTGGAACGACTTTTGCGGACGGGAGTCGTCTCAGCAGCCGGCTATTCCCCCCTGCCCCATAAGCCGGCGACGTAGGGCGCGACTGTGGTGATGCCAGTCGCGCCTTACTTTTTTCCGGGGAAATCAGCCACCATCTTGTATTCGCTCCCACTTTCGTTCCCACTTTGAGCAAAGCCAATGGGTTAGCGGACTGGCGCGCGATAGCGCCAAACGATTGGCTGGACCCGGATGCCGTCGATTGAGCGCCGCTGCCCAGCCCTTGCATCCTCTAGCGCTTTCATAGCGCTGGTTGGCGTCCTTGTTGTCTTGCCACCCTTGGCGACTAGCCGAACAAATAGGCCAGCAAGCGCCTTCCGAAACTCCGACTCACAATCACGCATCTGCTCGCTCCGGTTTCTACACGATCCCGAACTCGGAGCTACTCGAAGGGCCGTTCCTGATGCAAAGCCGACCTACGGAGCGCTATTTTGAAAAACGGCAATTGCTTTGATCAGCTTGCAATCGTTGCGGTACTCCGCACGGGAGCGTGCATCACCAAACTGCGAATCGATAAAGAGCCGGTGTCGTTTTGAAGAACGGCCAAATTGGAAGCTTGGTTAATTGCGGCGCGTTCAAACCGGTCGTCTAACCGGAATAGGTGTTAAAGCGGCCGTGCCGCACTCCGCGCATGAACCCGCGAGAGACCTGCGTCTCCAACTCCTTTTCCAAGAACTCGTTCGCCACGATCAGAGCACGGATGGTGGCGCGCATATCGCCTCCGCAGGCAGCGATTGCCTCATCAACGGCGGCCTCCAATCCCGACTCAGGTGAAGCATTTGGAACGACCGCTTCGGCCATCTCGCCGCGCTCTCCCCATCCCGCGCCGTTATAGAACATAACACGAACATGTCAAGAAGGTGCTGGAAAAGCTGTCGAGTAACTGGCGCGACCGCAAGTGTTAGTTGCTCCGGCCCGGGGACTCGCGTCAATTTATCCCTTTCCCCTCCGTGCAGGATTAGTCGGTGAGCTTTACCTTTTCCGTGCCGCTCTTAAGCGGCCACCTAGATTTTGAGATCAAGGCCGGAGAAATCGTATTCGTCTTAGGGGCAAACGGCACCGGCAAGTCGAGCATGATTCAGCGCTTCTTCGCGGTGCATCGCCAAAATGCCCGTCGAATTTCTGCGCATCGCCAGACATGGTTCGAAACCAACGCAGTACAAATCACAGCCGCACAGAAGCGAGACTCTCAAAATAATGTTTCAGCCTATGATGCCGAACCGGTTTCCCGTTGGAGAGACTCCTATGCCAACGCGCGTCCTAATCTAGCGATCTTCGATCTTTTGGATGCGCAAAATGTCAGAGCGCGCCAGATCGCGGCAGCGGTGGACGAGGGACACATCGATCTAGCAAAGCAGCTTGCAAGAGCCGACGCTCCATTGAAAACCATCAACGATCTGCTTCGATTGTCAGCACTGCCTATACAGATATCTGTCGAGAGATTTGAACAAGTGTTTGCAAGCCGCGACGGCTGCGCTCCGTATAGTATCGCAGAGCTATCCGATGGAGAACGCAACGCGCTGCTAATCGCGGCCGAAGTGCTGACCGCACCGCCGAATTCCTTGTTCTTTATCGATGAGCCTGAGAGGCATCTGCATAGATCGATCATTTCGCCACTGCTGACGCTACTCTTCGCTAAGCGGTCCGACTGCGCTTATATGGTGTCAACCCACGACGTTCTCTTACCAATCGACAATCCAAGGTCCCGCACGCTCCTCCTTCGCTCCTGCCGCTATAACGGAGCAACCGCTTCTGCTTGGGACGCAGACCTAGTTGTTACTGGTGCGGAAATCGAAGACTCACTCAAGAAGGACATTTTGGGCTCCCGCCGAAAATTGCTCTTCGTCGAGGGCGAGGAGCATAGCTTAGACAAGCCAATGTATAGCCTGTTATTCCCAAGTGCTTCTGTGGTTTCGAAGCAAAGCTGCCGTGATGTCGAACACGCGGTTGCGGGCATTCGGGACGCGGCCGAACTTCACTGGGTCAAAGCATTCGGCATCGTGGACAGAGATAACAGGCAACAAAGCGACGTTCAAAAGCTCAAAGACCGCGGGGTTTACGCGGTTCCAGCCGTCTCCATCGAATCGATCTACTATCATCCTGAACTTCAACGCCGCGTATGCGAGCGCCAATCGCAAGTCACCGGCGCGAACGCGGAGGCGTGCCTAGCTGAGGCCAAGAACCGCGCCATCAACGCCATACAAGCTCACGCCCAAAGACTCAGTGAACGCGTTGCAGAGACAAAAATTCGCGCGGACCTGATGGCGCGGCTACCTCGGCGACAAGAGATCGCTGCCGCTCAGCCGATCACGATGTCAATTGACGTTCCTGCTATTGTCGCCGCCGAGAAAGCTCAACTAGAAGTAGCCGTCCAAAGGGGCGATCTAGACTTCTTGATTGCCCGGTATCCGGTGCGTGAAACACCTGCGCTCGGTGGAACCGTGGAAACTCTCGGCTTTCAATCTAGGTCTCAATATGAGGGTGCCGTTCGGCAACTTCTTATCGACGACGATGGCGCTCTAGCCTTTGTACGCGGGCTATTCGGCACTTTGGCTGAAGACATTGAAAGAGACTAAGCCCCTCCTCCCCAGGGCTCTATCCACTCATCTACCCAAGGCCCATTTGATTATCCCGGAGTTGCGAGCGAGGCGCTCAGCCACTCCATCGCGAGGCACCTTGAGAGTTTCTCGGCATTACAACCTCGGTCGGACGCAAGCGACCCTGGATTTCGTCGATGTCGATATCGTCAAAGACACTCCAGTTTTTCTAAGTCCAAAGGCTCTGACGATGTTGCCATCGGACTTCGGTGACGAGTGCGTCCATCTAGTACAGAACTTTTTTCATGGTGTCCTAGAAGCCATCAGGGCGGGGCGTCACACCGATGCCGAACGTCTGTTGAAGCAACTTCGTGAGCCGAACGAAACACGGTTGGGGCTTTCCAAGGGCAAGGCACGAGGTCGAGCACTTGGCAGCGGCTCTGCGCACGACGTGTGGCAATCGCTGAGCCGAAGCGAGGCCGTGAAGACCGGCTTGATCGAAGATTTGGAAGACACCGTCTTGATGGTTGAAGGCGTGTCGGTCGATATCGTCTCGGACATGACGACCAATATCATAAGAGAGCCCTTGATCCGTTACACGCAGCAAATGTGTGAGCAATATGAAATCCCGATGATGACGGGCGTCGATTCCGGTCCATTATGGAATGCGCGGGACCAAAAGTGGTATTCCAACTTCACCGAGCTCCCTTTGGCGGGAAGCGGCAAATTGATCCTTGTGCCGAAAGTGCTAGTGAGAACCCACCTTCAGTACGACGCAGGGGAATACTTTCAGCACTTTCTGTTGACACACATGCGAGATTACGAACTCGCTGTGAACTCCGAGCTTGTTGAGATCATAAAGTCAGGAAAAGGAAAGCGACAGCGCACTAGGAAGCGCGTCACAAAGAAAGCGCTCGTAGGCAAATACGGAAATGGTAAAGCGGCTATCATTGCGCAGACGCGCAAACACCCCACAGCACTAGCAACCTACAAGGCATTGAAGCGAGACGAAAAGCACCTTCCGCTGACACTTGATGATATTTCCGGTCTGGAGGGCGCACCTCCTGTCGATTGGAACGTCTTGCTCAGCAACGTTAGGGAAGTTCCTACCGGGAGAACGGATGCGGGTCGATACGAAAAAGCGATCGAAGGCATTCTTACCGCCCTGTTCTATCCCAACCTTACGAATCCGCGTGTGCAACACGAAATTCACGCTGGCAGGAAGCGGATCGACGTGACCTATACAAACATGGCCGTCAACGGCTTCTTCAAGTGGTTGGCAGCGCACTACTCAGCCGCGCACGTGTTTGTTGAGTGCAAGAATTACGGAAAGGAATTGGGGAATCCGGAGTTAGATCAACTCTCCGGTAGATTTTCACCTAGTCGGGGGAAAATTGGTCTGCTGGTCTGTCGAACCTTTGAGGACAAAGCACTCTTTTTGAAGCGCTGTACCGACACAGCGAAGGACGGTAGGGGCTATATCCTTGCGTTGGACGACGACGACATCTCAAATCTCGTTGCAGCTAGGCAGAACGATCGCTTGTTTTCGGAATGGACACTGCTGCGGACCCGCTTCAACACGTTGATTGACTGAAGGTCCACACCTTTTCAAATTAATCTATAGCTGGGGGTGGTCCGCGCCTCCGGACTGCCCGCATCGCGTTTCGTGCCAGTGGACCCTAGGCCTTCGCGTTTGGAAGTGTGTTCTCGGCCGTGCACCCATAATACTGTTGGTTGTGCCCTTTGGCACGGCTGATGTCCGCTTGTCCGCCGATAGCCGCTCAATAGCGGAGGTCGCTGGAGGTCGCCGAAGGGCCGCCAATAAGAGACGTCCGCTGGATTGTGACATTCTGCCCTTCAACGAAGCCGTGGACGCGCAGGTTAACAAGCCGTCGCGCACGGCTTCAGTGTGAGCCCCTTGGCGATGCCACACGCCTCATCTAATTGCGTCTGACGTAAATCGGTGCCGCTCAGGTCGGCATTGCTCAGAAAGGCGCGGCTCAGGTCGGCGCCGCTTAGACTGGCATTTCTCAGGTCGGCATTTCTCAAGCAGGTACCGATCAGCTTGGCGTTGGTGAGCTTCGCCTCGCTCAGAACAGCCCATTGCAGATCGACGCCGCTCAGGTCGGCGCCGCTCAGGTCGGCCTTGCTCAGGTCGGCATCGATTAGCTTGGCGCCGCGAAGCTTCGCGCGGCTCAAGTTGGCGCGGCTCAGGTTGGCGCCACTCAGTTCCGCATCGCTTTCCGCATCGCTAAGGTCGGCGCCGCGCAGATTCGTTTCGCGCAGGTTGGCATCCCTTAGGTTTGCCTTGCAGAGGTCTTCTCCCAAGAGCCACCGACCTGACAGGTTTGCATGATACAAATCAAATTGACGATAATGCGAAGGCCCGAAGCTAAGCAGGATCCCGCCGGCGATTATCGCCGCGCCTATGCCCACCAACCCCTTCGTCCGCCAAGAGAACCTACTAAACGGTAGCATGACATGGCAACCGCAACGAGGATCAGACCCGATCCCCAGGCGCGGAACACGGCGGCCTTCCATGCAAAGAGCATCATCGTCACCGGCAGCAAGACATAGAAGATCAATGCATTGAAAAGTGGCGCCCAGGAGGGCGCTGTCGGGACTGAGCAAGGAAAGAAGACAAAACGCGGCCGTGCCGAAGAATGTCAGCCAAGGCGGGTGACCTGCGTGGCGGTCTCATCCCTTGCCTTGCTGATGAGATCAGGTGATAGCTTGCGAAGACCTTGACGGCGACTCGTCGAGCGGGGTTTGATCGACGGAAGCTCCACTATCCTGCCCATAGCAATCAACCCTTTGAGGTCGCCGCGCTCGCGGACCAATGCGGCAGAATTCGGTTATGGAACGCGGAAAAATCGAAGTGCTCACTAACAGTCAGGTCGCCCCGCCGGTTCTCCTCGGCGCTGCTGCGAATACTAGGGCGCGACGCTGGCCAAGGGCAGGCTGATAACGCCGAAGTTCGCGATCAAACGCAATCCGGCTTCAAAGAACCGGTTTTGCTTATGAACGCCAAAACTGCAAGTGAGCATAATACGTCTGCTTTCGGGCGGATAGCCCAACAAGAGGTCTTGAGCGCAGGTGGTGTTGACCGTTGTTGACCGTACGCTTACGAAAATAACTCTAGAACTGAATGTCATAGAGAGCGGTTCGACAGATCGTCTCAATTCGCCAAATCTGGAACGACTTCCAAGCCTCTTCAGCCAGATCTAGAGAGCAGTGCGGGAATCTTAGCAGGCGAGCCTGATGCACGACATCCTCAAGGGATTCTGGTTCCCAAATTCCGATGCGCCCTTGGTTGTTCTTGAAAAAGTCGATCAAGGCATTCGTGTCCCGACCAATGTCCTCGTCCGAGAGAAAGCGACAAAAACGAGCATCCTCAATTTTGACGTCCGCAAAGAGCTTGACCAAATTGATACCACGACGTCGCCTACGACGTAGATGAGCAGCAGGTTCAGTACCGAGAATGATCGCTAACTGCTCGGCCTTCCTTGGATTGACTGTTCCCTCGACCCTCAGATTGCGCGCTTGCCTCGTCGTAATACCAAACTCTGACGCAACCCTCTTCGTCGCCTCCGCGTCCCTCTTTCGGGTCTCCTCAGTTGCACGCTTCTGAGCTGCTTCTTCGGCCACCGCCATCTTCCGAGCCAAATCCGCCTGCCGCCGCGCCACAGCGAGGCGTTCGCCAGCTGCCTGTTTTTCCTCCCAGACTTCTTCTTGGATAGCTGTCAGCAACGAAGCTAGTGTCTCGCGTGGCCAGGGGACCTCCCCGCAGCGCTCCCAATGCTCTTGCAGAACGTCCGCCATGAACATCACAGCGGACTCCGCCCGCTCCATGTTACCGAAATTGTCTTTAGCCACTCCGCGGATCAGGGCCTCAGACTGACCGGAATCGCGATCGAGCTGTTGCAGAATTCGCTCCTTCTCACATCGCGGGAAGCGACGATAATTTGTCAGATGGATTGTCATCTCTAATCTTCCTTAACTGCAATTTGCAGCAGCTCGTGGCGGCTACAGAAGGAAGATACTCAGCCCCTTTAGCGCTTCCAGTAACGAATAGACGGGGTCGATTGCTACGCTGCTACGCCGGCCACGATGTATCTACGCATGAAAACAATTAGTTAACTGAGTTCGACAGCGTAGCCACTGCTCCGTTCCCTTGCTACATCATCACTCCAGCGGAAGAAGAGGAAATGAATATTACTTCCACAGCGGAGACGAGGCGTAAGGATAAGTACGGTGCTACGCTGCTACCTTGCTACTCTTCACCGAGAGTAAGATAGTGATTAAGCCTCGCCGCCTGGCACGCTGAGTTTGCGAAGCGTGTTGTATGGGTCCTTTCCAGCGATTAACAACGAGGGCATGACGGAGGGGCGGACCGTCCCCAGCTCCGAATTAATTTGGAAAGGCTTAGGGTAACGACCGTCTGGTTAGGGTCTGCTTTTTTCGTCTCCAAGCAGACATCGCCGCGCTGAGGCTCGACGCCCGTTTTTGACGTCGGACATCCGAGTCGCTGGCTTTGAGTGGATTGTTTGTGCGACATCCTGGCCATATCAAGCTCTTTTGGATCGGCGAGGAGTTCTGTATTCTTCTTTAGAGCTGCTTTTCGAGACGGGGCGTGCCGACGTCTCCGTTCGAGGCGAACGGCAGCGGGGAATGCCGTCGGCGGGCATCGCACTCTCATAAATCCGACTTCCTTTGTGCCGGTCTCTCACCGAGCAACCGCCGTGCGCACGGGCACGCGAAATGCTTAGTCTGCAACGAGGGAGTGCCGCTCATGGCCAGAAGAACCCATCCCGAACCAGACGATCCCGCGGCGGGCAATGGAATTCTAAGCCGCCGTTTCTTTCTTGAAGGCGCGCTCATTCTCGGTGCGACTGGAGCCGGCCTGTCCTATGGATCGGAAGAACCGCTTACGGTCCAGCAATGGATGAAGGTGCCGGGTCCGGGATTTGCGGGCTACGGCCAGCCCTCCCCGTTCGAGAGCAAGGTCGTCAAAGTCTTTCCGCCGCCCCCCAACCCGGCCGGTGTCGGCGCATCACGCACGCCGCTGCACATGCTCGAAGGAATGATCACGCCATCCGGGCTGCATTTCGAGCGTAGCCATTCCGGCATCCCAGAAATCGATCCCGATCAACATCGGTTAGTGATCCATGGGCTTGTGAAGCGCCCGCTTGTATTTACGGTCGAAACGCTGTCGCGCTATCCAATGCAATCGCGCATCGCGTTCATCGAGTGTGGCGGCAACAGCCTGGCGCTCAACGCGCCCCAGGCCCAACCGCTCAATGTGGCGGCTATTCACGGCCTCGTGGGTTGCGCGGAATGGACCGGCGTGCGGCTCTCCACGTTGCTCGATGAAGCAGGCATCGAACCTGAGGCGCGCTGGGTGATCGCCGAGGGGGCTGACGCCGCCGCCATGAGCCGCAGCATCCCGCTCACCAAGGCGATGGATGATGCGCTCGTCTGTCTGTATCAGAACGGCGAGCGAGTGCGGCCTTCGAACGGCTATCCGGTGCGGCTGCTGCTGCCTGGTTTCGAGGGCAACATGAACGTGAAGTGGCTGCGCCGGCTCAAGCTGACTGCGGGCCCGGCCATGACTAAAGACGAAACATCGAAATACACGATCCTGCTCAAGGATGAAAAGGCCTGGCAGTTCGTGTTCCCGATCGAAGTAAAATCCGTCATCACGCGTCCGTCGCCGGGGCTCGTGCTGAAGGAACCGGGATTCTACGAGATTTCCGGGCTGGCCTGGTCGGGCAATGGCAGCATCCGGCAGGTCGACGTGTCGGCTGACGGCGGACGGAGCTGGGCGCCAGCAGCTTTGCAGGGGCCGATCCTGCCAAAGGCGCTCGTGCGCTTCCACGCCGCGTGGCAATGGAATGGCGGTCCCGCCGTGCTGCAGAGTCGCGCCACCGATGACACGGGCATGGTGCAGCCAACGCGCGCGCAGTTTGTCGACGAGCGCGGCTTGCGTGGGGTCTACCACTACAACGCCATCGCAAGCTGGCGCATCGACGAGATGGGGGAGGCCAGCAATGTCTACGCTTAAAGCCATTGCAGTCTGCATAACTACGCTGACCATTGCCCCGGCGGCCGTGGCCCAGGCCCAGCAGTTCGGCCAACCGATCGCGCCCGCCGACATCGCAGCGTGGGACATCAGCATCGGACCGGATGGCGCAGGTCTGCCTCCTGGTCGTGGCACCGCAATCGAGGGCGAAGCGATCTATGTCGCGAAATGTCAGGCCTGTCACGGCGAGAAGGGAATCAGCCCCAGTGTCGCGCTCGCTGGAGCGCTCGCCGGCGGCATGGGCACACTGGCGCCGGGCAAAACACCAATAAAGACGGTGGGAAGTTTCTGGCCCTATGCAACAACGCTGTTCGACTACATCCGCCGCGCCATGCCGTTCCAAGAGTCGAAATCGCTCACCGCGGACGAAGTTTACGCGGTCTCAGCCTACATCCTCAACCTCAACGGGATCATTGGATCGAACGATGCAATCGACGCGCAGTCGCTCCCCAAGGTGAGAATGCCGAACCGGGATGGGTTCATCCCGTTCCCGCGCAATCCGAAGTAGCTTCGCGGCCGGATCTTGGTGCGCTTGTGCGGGGCCGAAGTTTCCGCTGAAACAGAGAACACGTCGGACATTCAGGGTTGAATATCCGAGGAACCAAAGGCCAAGAACGCTGGCGCGAAATATGCGCGAAGCGGGCGGTCCCGCGTACCCGCGTGGCCTCCCCGTTCCCAAAGTACTTGAAAGCTTAGGCGCCGCCGGCCCCGCGCAAGATCACTGCTAGCGCGGCGAGTAGCGCCCGCGCTCAAGGAGCGGCCTCGTGTCAACGGCTCGGTTCTGGCGCAGCTCGGCTGCCGAAACGCGATTCTGCCGTCACGGTGCCACTTATGTTGTGGACGCCGGCGGCCGTGTCTCCTCGCAGGAGGCACGGCTACCCCCGCGATCAAAACTGCGGTGTTTACTTGGAGTTCGCGCCGGGGCGGTCGTGCGGATTCCCCGCGAAGACGTCTACCTTGTGGTCAACTTCATTCTTGCCGCTTCCCTGGGCCGGCGGTGCGCCACCGTTGGACAAATTCCAACTCGGCTTCGGCGATCTCTTTCAAATCGTCGATCTTTTCCAACGGAGTATTTTGGGCCCATCGCGTCATTTCGTTGCGCTGCGATATTCGGTCGGTGTCGGGGCATAGCGGACATCGCGTAAGCCGCACCAATGAAACTCGATTTATGATACGCGCTCTAGATATTCGGCGCAGACCGCGGCGAGCGCATTGCCTTGCGGCGATCGGTTGGGATTGCTCGGATCGCGCGGCTTGGTCGCCCTGGCTATCGCGCGCTCGACGATCCCGAATTGATCGCCGTACAGAAAGAACGTCATGTCGCGGAGTGGCGACCGATCACCGTCCGGCAATTCCGGCATGTGCTCAAGCTCGCCGACGCCGACGGACAGCCGCGATAGCTCGTCCTCTTTTAATCCGGTCAGCGCGATCTCGAAACCGCCCTCCACGAGGTCGGCCAATTCGAGCCGCAACATCTCGTCATCTCAATCGCTGGCATCGGTCAGCCGATTATCGGCGATGACATAGGCGCGCTTTTGCTGATCGGTCCATCCGCGCGCCACGATAACGGGAACCTCGGTAAATCCCGGCAGCTTGCCGGCGGCTAGGCGCCCGTGACCGGCTAGAACCATACCGTCATCGGCCGCGAGGATCGGCATCGTCCAGCCCCAGTGCCGGATTGACGCAGCGATCTGCTCGATTTGCCCGGCCGAATGCCGGCGCGAATTGCGCTCATAGGGCCGTAAACGATCAACCGGCCATGTTTCCACTGCCGGTTTGCTTGCCAGTGCATCCATGATTTGCCGCCTGTAGGACCGTTTACGGCCCGGACTAGGTGTGACTCATCCCTGCGCAGCCACATTGCTGTGACTCATTACCGCGTTACAAGGACGTTGCGGCGCCCGTCAACCGGGTCCAGTCTCTACTTAACTGGCGATCCGAGGTTGACGTGAACACCTTTGCGAATTTGCCGATCTCGCGCAAGCTCATGACCGCGTTTGCTGCCGTAGTCGCGGTCATCATTGTCAGCAGTGGAATCGTGTACGATCGGCTTCGCGCGATCGAATGGGCCAAAGATCGCCGTATTCACACGACCGACGTACTGGACACCCTGCAGGACTTAAAGGAGGCAATGCTGGATCAGGAAACCGGTGTGCGCGGCTATTTGATCAGCGGCGACCAGAATTTTTTGGAGCCCTATCACAAGGGCGGCGACAGCTTCAGCGCGGCCATCCGGAAAATAAAGGATCTCACCTCGAATAATGGCGCCGAGCAGAATCGGTTCGATGAATTAAACGAGTTGGCGAAGAAGTGGCGCTTAGAGGTCGCCGAGCGGGAGATTGCGTTGATGGCGAGGCCCGAGACGCGCGAGGAAGCGCGCGGGCTGGAGGGCTCGGGGGCCGGCAAAACTGCCATGAACGGCCTCCGTGCCAAGGTGGACGAAATCGACAGGGTTGAGCGAGATTTGTTGGCAAGGCGCGACGCCGCACAGAGGCAGGCGTACGCGACGGCCTACACGATGACCGTTGTCGGCGCCGCCGCCTCGCTCTTCATCGCGGTGTTGATGGGGGTTCTACTCACGCGCGGCATCGCAACGCCGATTACCCGCATGACCGGCGCCATGGCAGCGCTCGCCAAAGGCGACATCAGCATCGAAGTCCCTGAGGTTGATCGGAACGACGAAATCGGCGCGATGGCGGCGGCGGTTCAGGTTTTCAAGGAGAGCATCATCGAACGCCAGAAGACCCAGGCCGAGCTCGCCCACGCTAATCGGGTCGCCACGATGGGGCAGCTGACGGCCTCGATCGCCCATGAGGTCAATCAGCCGATCTCCGCGGTGGTCACTAACGCCGACGCCGCCTTGAACTGGTTGGGCGCCCAAACTAGACAAGGTCCGTGAGTCTCTCGACCACATCGTCGCGGACAGCCAACGAGCTGGCGACATCGTCCACGGGATCCGTGCTCTGGCCAAGAAAGCGCCGCCCCACAGGAGTCGGTTCGACCTCAACGAAGCGGTCCTCGATGTCATCGCCCTGGTCCGCGCCGAAGCCCTGAGGCATGGCATCACGCTACGTACGCAACTTGCGAAGGATTTGCCGCAGATCGACGGTGAGCGCATTGCTTATGAACCTGATCCTGAACGCAGTCGAGGCCATTGCCGTCCTCGATCGTGGGGCGCGGGATGTACAGATCTGCACCAAGACGGATCCCGCCGGAAGTGTGCTGGTTCTGGTGCGTGATTCGGGGCCGGGCGTCGACGCGGCGAGTATCGAGCGCGTGTTTCAGCCGTTTTACACGACCAAGCCCGACGGCATGGGAATGGGCCTTGCCATCTGTCGGTCCATTATTGAGGCGCACGGAGGACGGTTGTGCGTCACCCCGAACGAGCCACATGGTGCTACATTTGAATTTACGATTCCTCGGAGCTGACACAATCCTTTTAGGGGGCTTCTGGGAGCGGCCCCGGCGGCCCCTCTGCTCGGACGCTGGGGCCAGTTCGTTGTACGCGTCGAGGCCACCAATTGAGACGATCTTGTGCTTTGCAGCGGCTCGTGAACGGGGCATTCAGATGCATTCAGGGGCGGCTTTAGCGCGCGGGAGCAAAGCGGAAAATCACCACGGTATAATACGCGCAAACGCGGCGCCGTCCCGCGTACCGCGTCGCGGGCAGACCCCAAAGTACCTCTGAAAGATTAGGCGCCGCCGGCCCGGCGCAAGATCAAAGCTAGCGCGGCGAGTAGCGCCCGCGGTAAAGCCGGCTGCATGGCCGCCCGCACTAGGCGATCGATCCTTGAGCCAACGGCTCTGGCTAACTCAGCGCACCTACGCTTATCGCTTTCACCGGCTAGGCTGCTTTCGGCACTAAGCGGACATTAAGTAGCAGATAAGAAGATGACCCGACCCAGACATCGGCGAGTAGATCACAATTCGGAGGAACTCCTTCTTGGGTACTCTGAAGAAGACGGAGGCGCATAGCAGCGAAGCTCTGGATAATTTACGCTGAGAGCAATAAGCTGCAGTTTGAAATCCCCGGAACTGTTGGCTCGGATAAGGCGTCAGAGCAATTCGCAGGGGAGGGACGAATGAGCATCGTGCTGCGACCCGGCGCGCCGTCGGATTCCACCGTTTGCGGAAAAATCTGCTTCGAGGCGTTCAGGGCAATTGACGACGAGCACAACTTCCCGTGGGATTTTCCGTCGGTGGAGGTGGCCGCGCAGGTCCTGATGATGCTGCTGTCCAACCCGGGGTTCTACTCGCTTGTCGCCGAAAAGGACGGAAAGGTTGTCGGCAGCAACTTTCTCGATGAACGCGGCCCGATTGCCGGACTCGGGCCGATCACAGTTGATCCGACCTCACAGAACGCGACGATTGGGCGCCGATTGATGCAGGCTGCGCTCGACCGCGCGAGCGATCGGCGTGCGGCCGGGGTGAGGCTGCTGCAATCCACATTTCACAATCGTTCTTTGTGTTTGTACGCCAAGCTCGGCTTTGACACCCGCGAGACGATCTCGAAAATGAACGGGGCGCCGCTGGGCGTCAGCTTGCCGGGGTACGACGTGCGTCCGGCCGGCGCTACCGATCTCGTGGCCTGCAACTTGTTATGCCGCCGGGTTCACGGTCATGATCGTGGCGGCGAACTCGATGACGCGATTAATGCGGGAACGGCGCGGGTCGTCGTGCATCTCGGCCAGATCACCGCCTACGCGACGGATGTCGGGTTCTTCGCCCATGCCGTCGCCGAGAGCAACGAAGGTCTGAAGGCCCTGATCGGATCTGCTCCGGGCTTTCCCGGCGGCGGCTTTTTGGTGCCGACCCGAAATAGCGAACTATTCCGCTGGTGTCTGCAAAATGGCCTCCGACTCGTGCACCAGATGACCCTAATGACGACCGGCCTCTACAACGAGCCTAAGGGCTTTTATCTGCCCTCGGTGCTCTATTGAGCAAGGAGCCTCGGCCCCGCGCATCAGGCCGAGCTTCTGTGGCCCTAGCCGAACAGCACGTTAGCGGCGAGATCCTGACGTGGACCGGAAATTGCTCACCCGCTCTTGATCAACGCTTTTGACCCCAACGGACCTTCGATGGCCCGCATCTTTGCCGGTGCCCCAAATTCTGGGCTAAGATGTTCCGCAGCCCCACGCCCTGCCGTAAGCAGGTGTGAAGCTCCCCGCCACGACGGATCACGGGCAAAGTCATCTGGCGCCATCGCGCCCGTTCCGTCATATTCTTATGAGAAGTAAATCGGCTGCTTTCGGTGCTGGCACGACCATTGGCACGCTGGGCGGCCTTATTGGCCTCGGTGGCGCGGAGTTTCCTTCTGCCCCTGCTTATCCGCCTATTCAAGTTTCGCGGCTTCGAAGCCGTGATCGTGAACAAGGCGACAAGCCTTATCGTCATAGTAACAGCGCTGCCCTTCCGCGCACGCTCCGTTCCGTTTGCAGAGATCGGCACGCATTGGCCGGTCATTGTGAACTTGCTCACCGGCAGCCTCGTCGGCGCGTATGCTGGCGCATCATGGGCAATGCGCCTCAAGTCAGAGACGCTCTACAAGATCATCGCCGCACTGCTGGTCCTGATCGCTGGCGTCCTGATCTTCGCGCACAATGCCGCAGCCGTGACAGCACCGCCCCTGATAGGCGTGTCCTTGATTGTCGCGGGTGTAGCGGCAGGGTTCGTCATTGGCGTCGTGGCGTCGCTGCTGGGCGTGGCTGGCGGAGAGTTTCTAATTCCACCCTGATCCCGCTGTTCGGCGCCGAGATTAAGCTGGCGGGAAGTCTATCGCTGGCAATCAGCCTACCGACGATGCTTGTCGGCTTCGCACGCTACACCCGGGATCAGAGCTTCGCAGTCATCCGCGACAACTGGCCGTTCGTGCTCGCAATGGCGGGCGGTTCAATCGTGGACACCTTCGTTGGTGGCCTGCTTGGTGTTGTGCCCAGCGCGATCCTGCTGCCCGGCCTCGCCGCGATCCTGCTGATATCTGCGGTTAAGGTTTGGCGGCATGAGTGACACCGCCTTCGTCAGCCTGCCGCTTACCATCCTTCCACCGCTCGAAAAGGTCCTTCAGTCGAGACGCCTGACAGGCTCACGATCAAGCACCCTGCTAGTCTTACTGACTTACTCACCCAGGTAGTGTGCGGGAGGTTCTGCAAAAGCTGAGAGGCTGAAGCGGTCATGGTAAGTCCGGTGATTGCGAAGATCACCGCTCGTAGAGGAGCTTGGACCCGCCATGACCGTGACAAAGATTAGGACGGATGTCGCTGCAGTCAAAGAGGTCGGACAAGGAGTTCCTGAAGCCGCTGATCCAGGGTGCGGTGCAGGACATTCTCGAAGCCGAGATGACGGAGACGCTGGGTGCAAAGAAAGGGGAGCGCAGCGAAGGACGGCTTGGCTATCGCTCCGGCTACTATCCCCGCTCGCTGATCACCCGGGTCGGCAAGATCGAGCTAAAGGTGCCGCAGGATCGGCAGGGGCGGTTCTCGACCGAGCTGTTCGAGCGCTACCAGCGCTCGGAGAAGGCGCTGGTTGCGGCCTTGGCCGAGATGTACGTGCAAGGCGTCTCGACGCGGAAGGTCAAGCAGGTCACCGAGGAACTGGTGGGCCATGCCTTCTCGGCCTCTGCGATCAGCGCGATCAACAAGCGGCTGGATGCGTCGCTGAAGGCGTTCTGCGAACGCAAGCTCAAGGAGCCGTTCCCTTATCTGATCCTGGACGCCCGCTACGAGCGCGTCAGGGACGATGGCATCATCGCGAGCCAGGCGGTGCTGATCGCGATCGGGGTCGACTGGGAGGGCCGGCGTCAGGTGCTCGCGGTCGAGCTTGCCAACCGGGAGAGCCGGTCGAGCTGGAAGGAGTTTTTGGAAGGCCTGAAGGCCCGCGGCCTGCATGGCGTCGAGTTCGTCGTCTCCGACGATCATCCCGAACTGAAGAAGGCGATCGCCGAAGTGCTGGCCGGTGTGTTCTGGCAGCGCTGTTATGTGCACTTCCTGCGCAACGCGCTCGACTATGTGCCCCGCAAGATCGACGACGATTGCCTGCTCGAGTTGCGCTGGATGTACGACCGGCGCGATCTTGGCGAGGTGCGGCGCGATCTGGCGGCCTGGCTTGGCAAATGGGGCGGCAAATACCCCAAGCTCACCGGCTGGGTCGAGGACAACATCGAGGAGACCTTGACCTACTTCCGGCTGCCGCTGGTGCACTCTCAACGAGGAAATCCGGCGGCGCACCCATGCGGTGCGAATCTTCCCCAATGCCGAGAGCTGTTTACGGCTGGTGCGGGCGCTGACCGTCGAGCGCCATGAGGCGTGGCTCGAGGATCATCACTATCTCAACATGGATCTCTTGAAGGAGCACAAGAAGGAGGCGTTACGCCAGGCGGCCTGACGATGCTCAGGCCCACCAAGGGGATGCACGCCACCCCTCTCCGCCGCCGTCGCTCGCCAGCGCTACGCTTTTGGGCAAGCGAGCGACGGCGGCTCCGAGGGGATGGCTCGGCCGGACCCCATGATCAATTTTGCTGAACTTGACGCACAGAACTCTCACCCAAAAACGGCGAAGCACTGAGAACGGACCGGGAGGTAAGCAGTTCTGTCGCCGGAGGGAGAGAATCTATAAAAAAACTTGCTCAAACGCTGCGTCTTAGGTGCTCTCGGTAGGGAAGACGGTCTGGCTTCTCCGCACTCCGAACATCATGACTCCGAAGGCCAAAATGGCTTCGATAGGGCATCAGAATACGTTGCCACGTCTAGCTGCGAGGCCCATCGAACGAACCGCGGGAACAGAGCGAGTGGCAAATTCCCGCGAGTTGGCTGTAGAGGCTCCTAATTGAACATTATTACTACCTGCGCCGTGTAAGGGACGAGTCAAAAAGACTGCCAACTGAGGCGGTCTTCAAACGGGCGTGGCTTCTGGGGGCGGACTAGGGGGCGGGAGTCCGTACCGGGCAGCGCGCTCTGCAGCCAACTCGCGATAGGCTTTCGCTTGTTCGGCGAACTGAGCCTTGAGCTTTGGATCAGCTTCTTGGGCAGCCAAGCGCTCAAACTGCAATGCGTGTTCTATGTATTCAGTCAGAAGTTTCATGGCGTAGAAACTATATTCTTGGCCGGAAGCCCGCCATTTCTCAGCGTGCTCGTGCCAATGATTGGGGTCCTGCCTTCGGCCTTTCATAAAGTTAACCCTAGGAGATGAGCTCCGGTTCTGGACCATCTTGCAGTTCCCGGCTTTTATTCCCTCGGAGAACTGGAACCATTTAGGAAC
This sequence comes from Bradyrhizobium sp. Rc2d, assembly GCF_900099855.1. NCBI lineage: Bacteria > Pseudomonadati > Pseudomonadota > Alphaproteobacteria > Hyphomicrobiales > Nitrobacteraceae > Bradyrhizobium > Bradyrhizobium sp. Rc2d. The sequence continues at coordinate 111,759 of NZ_FNCU01000025.1, forward strand.
TTTTAGAACATTGGAGGGGACGCACAGGGAGGAACGACGGTGCTGGGGCCCCCTGGATCACTCTAGTGGCGCTCGCCATTTGTCTTGGTATCGCCGGAATCAATCTGGACCGCACGAGCGATCAGCATCGTCGAGCTATGGCTGATCTTGCACGATCCCCGCAAATCGAACGGGTCTCATTTGCCGCTAGGGGACCCTAAGCCGAAACGCTGGCCCCACGCGATTTCAAGCTCCTTCTGTTAAAGCTGCTGCCGCCGCCGAGGTTACAGCAGCAGAGTGCTGCTATTGCATCGCTATTCTTCTGCAGATCAATCTTCACCCAAAGTCTCGGTAGAAACTGCGGGTTCAAGCGCTTCGACTCGTCAAAGGCATTCAACGCATTTTGGATCATCTCGGAAAACGCGTCGTAATATCCTGTGTAGCTTTTGAGAATGTTGAGGACGGCTCGCTTCGCAGCCTTTTTCGGTCTCTCGGTGCACGACGCGCGATACATGTCGCGCGACGGTTTGCGGACGCAACTATGCGACGCGCGGCGCGCGACGAAGCACTCCGACCACAGCAGCCCTGCGGTGCTCGTGCCCAGCCGAAAGTCTCGGTCCTGCCAACGATCGACGATTTCCAGACCAAATTGGTAACCGGCATCGTAAGGCGACCAAGCTATTCAATCACCTCGTCGACGCGAGCGATCAAGTTTGCCGGCAATTCAGAGTTCATCGATTTCGCTGTCTTCAAGTTGAAAATCAGCTGTGGGACCTTGGGCCCCTTAGCTCAATGGCCGCGGTCGGCGGGGTACGCCGGTGGGACAATCGAGGGCCCTACGATCCCAATGCCCGAGGTTGGCTGCAGCCAGATATGTGCTCTCCAGGAAGGCCATCAGCGCTACCTCTGGGTCAGCTGATTGTCTCACCACATCGTAAGGCAAGAGAAATTCCCCGAGCTTCCGGTCGAAGTAGGCTCCATCGGGCATCACTTTCGCGTCCGCAAGACCTGCAGGAGCGGGATAGGCATAGGAGTAAAAGGCCGCAAAATCCGTGCCGCCGCCGCCCGGCCAAAAACCTGCCGACGAGACTTCATGACTGTATGCCTCGCGGGTCACCTCGTCCGGCAAAGAAGGAATGCCACCCGGATGTAGGGGCGCGGGGCGTCCAGAGAAGCGCGTGACCGCTAGATCAAAGCTGCCCCAAAAGAGATGAACGGGACTAGCCTTTCCGGTGAAGCCGGTTCGAAATCGGGTGAACACATTGTTGGCGAGCACGAGCGCCTCGAAGAACCTTGTCACGGCTGCAGCATCGTAGGGCCTCGTTTGCCGATCATCGCGAAATGGGATGGGAGCTGGCACCTCGCTGGGTCGGTCGTGAAGCTCCGGCGTGCCCCCAATACGCCGAACGAGTTCGAGGAAATGTGCATAGAAGTCAGCTACAGACATCGGTCCTAACGGAAGCTCGGTCGTGCGCCCGTCTGCTGCTTCTCCGATGACGGCATGTTTCCGGAGATCAAAGGTGATCTCAATGCCAGCCCCGTCCGGTACCAGCGAAGTCGTCAACCCGCGTGCGTTGACGTAGAGGGTCGCATGCCAGGAATGGTTGAGCCAAGGCGTTCGTGCAAGTCGGTACTTACCCACGATCTGCGAATAGATATGGAGCGCGGAACATGTCTCGCGCCACTGCTCGAACGGGATGTCTGGCCAGTTTGCGTTCACAGTGCTTCCTCCAACTAAGCTTCATCCGGGCGGTCACAGCACCTAAATGATGTGAGGCGAGGTCTATTCGGCGCTCAAATCTAGACGAAGAAACGCAGTAGGGCCGGTCTGCCATTGTGACCCATAATGCGCGACTTCGCACCGAAGACAGAGCCTGGTTTTGGGCCTAACCGACGTGCTCAGCATATTCATCGGACCGAGAACGGGCGCTTGTGGTCAAAGCGGTCATTCGCCAACGTCCCATTGTCGGCTTTAGATCAGGCTCGGAACTAACGGGTTGGCGCGAGCCTAATCCGGTTTGTCACAAGATCAAGACGCGGCGACCTTTGGCGGGCGAGTATTGCTAACTGTATACGCAAGGCGCACCCTCACCGGCGAAAACCGTCTTTCTCGAGCATCCAATGGTTGGATTCACACGGCCGCCCTGCGACGCGGGGGTCATCCACGCGACAACCTGTTTTGACCGGGCTCTGTCGCAAAGATGCAAGTGGCTGACGCTGGCGGCGACCATAGTCGGGTCGAGCATGGCGTTCCTCGACGGATCGGTAGTGAACATCGCGCTACCCGCAATCCAACAGGCGTTACATTCGGATGCGGCAGCAACACAGTGGATCGTCAACGCCTATATGCTGCTGCTGGGCGCGCTCGTGCTGATCGGTGGCTCCGCCGCCGACCTCTATGGTCGACGCCGGATTTTTGTTCTGGGCGTTACGGTCTTCACCGCTGCCTCCGTCGCTTGCGGGCTCTCGCCAAACATTGCGGCGCTCACCGTCAGCCGCGCGGTTCAAGGGTTTGGCGCCGCCCTGTTAACGCCGGCCAGTCTGGCAATGTTAGGAGCGACCTTCGACGAGCACGAGCGGAGCCAGGCAATCGGGATATGGGCAGGCGCAGGTGCACTGATGTTGGCAGCAGGCCCGCCACTGGGTGGCTGGCTGGTCGATCAGGTCTCATGGCGGGCGATCTTCCTGCTAAACGTCCCGCTCGCGATTGCCGCGGCCGGACTTGCACTTCGCTTCGCCTGCGAGAGCAGCGATCCGCACGCGAAGCAACTCGACTGGAGCGGCGCCGTCACAGTCGCGATTGGCCTCGCTACGATCACGTGGGGTCTCAGTGCCATTCCGACGGCGGGATTTCGCGACAAAACAGTGCTGGCCGCCCTCGGAGTGGGAACCGCATTCCTTGTTTTATTCGTCGCGATCGAAGCCCGACTCCATGAATGGGCGATGATGCCGCTGTCACTCTACCGATCACGGAATTTTTCCGCAACGAATGCGCTGACGCTTTTACTCTACTTCGCGCTCGGTGGCGCACTCTATTATCTGCCGTTCGGCTTGATCCGGCTCGGCGGCTACTCCGCGACACAAGCTGGAGCGGCATTGCTGCCTTTTGCCCTGATCATGGGTTTCGGCGCATCCTTCGCGGGCACTCTGACCGACCGTTTGGGGCCGCGCTCGCTGCTCACGATGGGGCCCATCATCGCGGCCTGCGGCTTGGCGATGCTTGCCGTTGTCGATCTCAGGCAGCCTTTTTGGGTCGGTGTGTTTCCGTCGATCTTCCTGCTGGGTATCGGCATGTCGATCACAGTTCCGCCGCTAACGTCGACAGTGATGGCTGCCGCCGGCAACGTCCACGCCGGTATTGCTTCCGGCGTCAACAACGCGGTCGCGCGAATAGCCGGCCTGCTCGCGGTCGCAGCGCTCGGGGCAACGTTGTTTGCAAGCTTTTCATATCATCTTGTCGGACCAACGCCCCCGCAAGCCAACGAAGCCCTGAATGCCGTGATGTCCGGACAGTCCGGCATTCATGAAAAGGTGGTTGCCGCATTTGAGTGCGCGCTGCGCACGATCATGCTTGTGACCGCGAGTTGCAGCGCACTTGCCGGCCTCGTTGGCTGGCTGTGGACCGAGCCGAACGGGACCGCCACTTCAGGAATAGCCCGGCAACATTCATGAGGATGCCGATCGTCGGGACGTCCACACGAGCGAACGAGCTAACGGCAAGTCCGCCATATGAAGGATTGCATGGACGACGTGCCGCGTGCACATCCGGCGTGGTTTGCCCGACAGGCAAGGTTCGCAGAGCGCGTACTCATCTGTGGACGCCCCGCCGGATGCAAGCGGTATTTTAGAGGAAGATTGGCACGTAGTCGGATGCTGCCATCTGTCCGGCCTCTGA
>NZ_FNCU01000059.1:0-51632 GCF_900099855.1 Bradyrhizobium sp. Rc2d
CACGCCTCACGTTCCAGGCGGCGACTGGATTGCACCCGATTGAGATAACCGTAAATGTAAAGCTTCAGAAGGACTGCCGGATGATAGGAGGGCCGGCCCGTCTCCTTGGCGATCACACGCTCAAACCCCATTCCATGCAGATCGAGCGCCTCGACGAACACGTCGATCACATGGACCGCGTTGTCTTCGCTTACCCAATCCTCCAAACATTCCGGCAAGAGCGTCAGCTGGGATCTGTCCGCACCTTCAACGAAGCGTCCCATCCGTATCCCCCATCAGGAAACGGAGGAATCGTAGCTGACTCGTGGCTTTTCACACAGCCAGGGTCAAACTGAGAATAGCTTAACACGAGCAATTCACGTCCGCTTGACTCCGCCAAGCAGACCCTGAGGGGGCGAGCGACGGCTTCTCCGATGGACCATGACCGGACATTTCGTCGGTCACAGAGTGCGAGCACCCGCTAGTTGTTCCGAATAATTGAGACTAGATTAATGTTCTGCGCATGCGACACGATCGGCTAAGTTCATTCGGCCGCGAGTTCCGGACGAAGCCATGATCTCGGATTCCGTGCCTCTGATGACGACTATCGATCTCCTGATCATAGCAGTTACCGTCTATGGCATATGGCGTTGCCGACTGATCGGTCACGGAAAGCGCTTCGAACGGCCGCGAATCAGCCTGCTGCTCATCAACTTGGGACTGCTGACTGTTGCTTTATTTTATGCGGCCGACCTCGCGACCATGCACGTGCTTCCGATGGTCATTGAGATGGGTGAAGCAAGGAAGGCCATGGAGGCTCTTCATCGCGACCTCAACTGGCTGGTCATTCTGTTCGCGATGATTTCCATGTCTATCGGCTTCATCGAACTTCTCGTCGAACTTCAAAGGCGGGAGGCGAAAGTGCGTCGCCTGATCGACGCCAACATCGTCGGTATCTTCATCTGGGGTCCTAACGATCGGCTCGTTGACGCGAATGAAGCCTTTCTCCGCATTACTGGATACAGCCGCGACGATCTCGTCTCCAAGCGTCTGGGCCGGACGGAATTGACTCCCACCGAAATGCGCAGTGTCGACAAGCAACGCTTGGCCGAGCTAAAGGCGACCCGAGTGGTCCATCCCTACGAGACAGAATACGTCCAAAGGAACGGTGGCCGCGTGCCGGTGCTGGTCGGAATGGCGATGTTCGAAGAAGCGTCAGAGGAGGGTGTTGCCTTCGTGCTCGACCTGACCGCTCAGAAGAGAGCCGAACGGGCATACACTCAGGCACAGATGGAACTCGCGCACGCGAACCGCGTCGCTACGATGAGCCACCTGACGGCATCGATTGCCCACGAAATCAAGCAGCCGCTCGCAGCGGTCGTCGCTTGCGCCAACGCCGGCATGAATTGGCTCGGTGCCCAACCGCCAAATCTGGACGAGGCCCGGCAAGCGTTCGACGCTATCGTGCAGGCGGGCCTCCGGACCGACGACGTCATCGATCGGACACGCGCGCTGGTCAAGAAGGCCCCTCCGCGAAGGGACGCATTGGCTATCAACGAAACGATCCTCGAGGTCGTTGCACTGACCCGACTCGAAGCGGCCAAGAACCGTGTTTCCATTCAGACGCAGCTCACCGAGGGGCTGCCGCCTGTTTAAGGGGATCGAGTCCAACTGCAGCAAGTCGTCCTCAACCTGATTGTCAATGCGGTCGAAGCGATGAGCGGCTCAGACGAAGGGACGCGACAGCTGCTAATCAACACGGACAGAGTCGACCAGAAAGAAATACGAATCGCGGTGCAGGATTCGGGCCCCGGCATCGCGCCCGAGAGCATCGATCGCCTATTTGATCCCTTCTACACGACCAAGTCGAGCGGTTTGGGAATGGGTCTCTCGATCTGCCGCTCAATCATTGAGGCGCACGAGGGACGATTGTGGGCAACCGGGGCCGAGCCTAAAGGGGCCGTTTTTGCCTTCACGTTGCCTGTGCGCCCGGACAATCGGTTGTGATCTGCGTGCGCCATCTCTGATTACCATCCGCACAGAGCGCGGGCCGACGCGAAGGCCCGATACGGGTCATGAGCGTCGGTTTGAGCGTTAGCGGGTGACTTCTGGTCTCACCTCGACTTCGGACGTTTCCCCATGCCGCGAATGTTCGCGAAGAGGCAATAGGGACCTGTCGCCGCCTTACAGATTTTTCAGCACGCGCCGGTGAAGAGTTGCGGCATTGGGCTGCCCAGCGGCCAATTCCAGGTTATGTTCGCCATCGATCTTCACCCGGTATGGAGTGATCATCCACCTCAAGGGTCAAGGCTCGTGAACGCGAAATCTTTTGCGAAGCTTGTTGGAATTGTCGCTATATCGGTGGTGGTGGCTACATTGCTTCTCGGTGGGAGCAAGGATGCGAACACCTTTGGTTTTGTTAGTCTCTTAGTAGCAATCTTCTGGGGGATACCGGCTATCGTTGTGATCACATTGTACCGTTATGTTGAAAAAACGTGATCATGATCGGTGATCTCTAAAGGTCTGCTATGGTCATTCGCGTCGATTTGGCCGCGTCGCCGCTTGTCCGGTCTGGCCTCGACTGCTGACACGCTGGCGACCCTCGCGATCATCGCCTTCGGGCCAACAGGTGACATTCGGAATGAGGAGGCCGCCAACTGAGGCGGCCTTACCGTAGGCCAATTCGGACCGCGGGCTTCTCCGCGATCTCTCGCGGCTCGCCAATGTCCGTCGTGCGGCCAGTCATTTCGCGCGCGCCTTTACAGCATAGCCTTGAAGGTGATTTCGATGAGCTGTTCAGGAAAGGCCAGTCTCGTCACACCGATCAGGTTGCTGGCGCACCGAGGTCGTGCCGTGCCGTAGGCCTCCTTGCGCACCTTGCCTGGGGCGGCGAATGCGGCGACGACATCGAGCACATAGAGCGTCTCCTCGACGACGTTGTCCAGCGTTGCCCCGAAGCGCGCCAAAAGCTTGACGGCATTGGCATAGGTCGCCCGCATCTGCTGTTCCATCATCGAGAGCTCGGCCGGCTTGCCGAATTCATCGAGAGAAGCAGGCGCGATCAGGATCCCCTTCTCGTCGTGGCTGAGCTGGCCGGAGACATGGATCGTGTCACCAATCTTGATCGCCTGTGCGTATCCGTAGGCATCTTCCCACGGCACACCGAAATAGGTGGCCTCTTTACCATTCGCTGCTGCTGCGTTTACGTCGCTACTTTGCATTCGAGCCTCCTGACTTCTCAATCCGGCATCGCGTCTCGGCGGTGGCACTGAAAGTTTCGGTAAGACGATGCTTTGGAGAATGAACTTGCAAGGCCGGCGAGGGAAATCACCTCTCGCCATAGAGCCGATAGAGGATCGTTATTGCCGCTTCGCCGCGTGATGCCGTAGCGAGGAATGCCACCAGCCACATCTGCAGAGACTTCTAAACCCGTTGCCGCCGCCAACGCGCGCCGCCGTCCTTGACTATGACGCCGCTCCTGCGGTGGATTTGTCGTGCGCCACGTCGCCGACCGGATGCCGGATCGAGATAAGAGAGGAAAAGACATCGCCATTTTGCAGATGGGGCAGGTCGCCTCAGAAGCATTTCGAGAATCCGGCGTGGTGACACGAAGCCAAGTCCCCCGATCCGCCATTCGATCCGAGCTGCCCCCGAAAAACGAGGGGCGCAAAGGCCGCGCGCGTCGTAAAGGTCAGATGTCGAAAAAAATGTATCGGCTGATGATCCGTTCATGCTTCACCGTGATCACATTCCCGGCCCTTGACGACGGGGTTGCCATCTTTCCCCGCGAGCGTCCAAGTGTACGTAGACATGTCCCCCGTTGTTTGGATCGGGCCAGTGACCGCGAGGTCCATTCCCGGCATCTGCGCCTGTACTGCTTTAATTGCAAGTTCAACGCCCGCAAAACCTGAAAACCACGCTGCCGGCTCGCCGATGACCACGTCTTCTGCATAGGTTGAAGGGATGGCTGTGATGCGCTCAGCAGCGTGTCGAGTGTTCCAGATTTTCAGGTGACGATCGACGATCTTTGCGACGGGATTGGACATGTCTCACTCACGCTTATGTGCAAGAGCGTGATCGCCCTGCGCTCGCGATCAGCCCATGCTCCCCGGCATGAAGCATCTGACGCCAACTAAAGCGCCGTTCAGATAGTAGGGCCAGACCATCGTGCGACCAGCGCGGTTCGGTCCATCCACGACAGCGTCGTTCGGAACATCAATCCACTCTCCATCAATGCGCACGCGATAGTGACCGTCCTTAGTGTTCCAATCGGCGTCATCAACGCGCTTCGCATCACTGCCATCGCAGCAGGGCCCTTTGCCGCTGTACAAGCTCTCATACCAACTGTTCAACTCAGGGTGCTGATGATCGTGGGCGCGTGCTTGACCGATTGTGGAAATCGACAGCATGACGATGAATGCAACAAGTGTTGTATGCCAAAAGTGATTGTTCATCTCGCGCCTGTCGCACTTCACAGCCTATGCATTTTTCCAACGCATCCAACCTAAGATGATCGCGATCAGCGGCTCAATTGAACGTCGGTAACTGTCGGGCATCTAAAGGAGGCACCGATACGATACGAAGGTTTATGGCGCTCGACCTCTAAAGCCGACCACCTCCGCGGCGCGGCGGCAATAACGATCCCCTCGACTCTATGGCGAGAGGTGATTTCCCTCGCCGGCGTTGCAAGGTCACTCTCTTCGGGTGGTGGATAGTCATCTTTAACACGATCAGGAGGCTACAAATGTCAGTCCAGCAGCCGGTTCTCACGCCGCCCCGCGGCGGCGAGACGGTGACCTCGTGGTGAATGCCCTGCGGCCTGCCACTCACCGTTTCACAAAATGAGCGCGCGCCTTACATTGGCGGGCCGGCTCGGTCTCGATCCGGCGTCGGCGTCACGCGAAAAGCGGTGCTTGGCGTAAAGCGATGCGGTGGTGCCGCCGACCAGCACAGCATCCGGGAGAATCCTTTGCAGTAGACATGCAGCTGACAGGACTTCTTCCCACGGTGGCAACAGCTTCTCGGTCATCGCGCTCTCATTCGGGCAAGGAAACATTCCCACGCTGTGAACGACTGCAACGGGCGTTCTCCTTCCGCCTCCGCATTGGCGCGCCGCGCAGCGCCGAGCGGTGGTCGCCTGGGTGCGGATCCTACAACTTGTCGTCAACACGATAATCCGGAGCGCGTGTGCCCTGGATTGCCAAGATTTAACACGCAAATCCGGATAGCCTTTATTTGATGGGCGCGGTAAGAGGATTGTCATTGGTGTCGAGTACGAAGACAGCGAGCAGCTTTGCCGGCTCGGTCTTGCTCGCGTTGCGGCTGATCGAATGGATCGCACCCGGTGGTTCGGACCAGCTCTCGCCGGCTCGATAGATGCGCGTCTCGCCGTCGTTCACCCTCGACTCGATCGCACCCGAGATCACATAGGCGTAGATGAAAGCCGACTTCGCGTGGGTGTGGGACGGAGAGGCCGCGCCCGGTCCGTAATCGACCTCCACCGCGAGCAGCGACTTGCCAGGCATACTGGGAATTGCCGCCTCGAAGTTCTTCGTGACGGTTTCCGTTTTGCCGTCATGGGCCGAGACGGCGCCGGCTATCGGGATGGCGAGGGCCGCGCAGGCGGCAGCGATGATGGTGTGGATCTTCATGGGTTTTCTCCTTCTTCCGATAGATGGTCTTGTTCCGCGCCGAACGGGTCAGGCGGGCGGGATGAACTCGACGCGGGGCCCCGGCTCGATAATGAACACCGCGAGCGTGGCGAGAACGCAGCGACCGCGGCGCCAGCCATCGCCATGTGGAATCCCGAGAGCAGCTGGGGACCGCCCTGCTGCAGGATGCCGCCGAGCGGGGCGATCGCGAAGAGCGACCCGGCGCGCGAGACCGCGCTGTTGACGCCAGATGCGGTTCCGGCGCGGAACGAGAGTCGCCAACGGCGCGATCACCAGGCTCATGCCCAGCGCCAACGACAGAATAGGAGATAATATGTGCGTCCAATAAGTCGCGTTCGAACCGACACGGAGCGCGACGGCGCATCCCAAGGCGACGACGGCGCTGCTGGCGAAGAATGGCAAGCGCCAGCCGAACCGGCGGCAAAGCATGCTGGCGAGCGGCAACACGACCGTAAGCAGCACTTGCAGGGGAATGAATGCTAGGCCCGCCACCAGCGTCGGCAGGTGCGAGTCCCGGATCATCAGGAACGGCATCAAGGTTCGCATGACCGTGAACGGCCCGTCGAAGAGCGCAGTGAACAGGTTCGCGCCGACGACCGACCGCGAGGCGAAGAGGGACGGGGGCAGCATGGCGTTGCCGCCTAATCGCCGTTCGTTCACGATGAGGCCGAATAGGCCGCCCAGACCGACGATCAGGGGGACGAGCACCCGAAGGTTCAGACCGGAGCCGAGCACTTTGATGCCGCCCTGCGCGCCAACGGCCTTAGGCTCGGAGAGCGCCAGGCTGCGGCCGGTCTGGATCAGGGGCGCGCTGCTCACAACCCAATCCCTCAGGTTAGGTCGCGTGATCGGCGGCGCGCGAGATCATTGGCCGGCAGCTTGAAGCCGCGCCGCCGCGTCCGTTCGCCGGTCACTCCTCGCGACATCAATTCAACGACTCCAAAGCGCCTCTTGGGCGATGCTACGCCGGCGGCATTTCACTCGGGAAATATCTAACTGTTATGGTTTCCATTCCCACGCGTTCACCGCGGCTTTGAGGTGTCGATGGCGTACGTAGAGACGGCTGCTGCTCCGGTCTCCAGCGGAAGAGCGTGTTGCCTCTCCGCAACGCACCTGGAAAATCGGGCAGGCCATGCGTCAAGCGTACTGCCGTCGGGCAACACCAGTTACACATCATCGACGCCATGCCCACTTATCAGTTCCGGAGCGGATAGCCACGAGCCGCGCGCAAGCCGCCACGGGAGTTGCCGATACGGCGAGCGAACGGGTTTAGAAGTCTCTGCAGGTGCGGCTGATAGCATTTCTCGATACGGCATCACGTGGCGCGGCTAGCGGCAATAACGATCGTCTATCGACTGTATAACGAGAGGTGATTTCCCTCGCCGGCCTTCCAAGGTCATTCTCAAAACCCTCGTCGTAGACCTTCGCTGCCGCGACCGATACGCGATGCCGAATCGAGAAGCTAGGCGCTCGATATGCAAAGTAACGACGTAATTGAGTCGTCATGCCTCTCGGAGGTGGGATCAGCGAAGTTACGTTATTCCTAGATGCGACGGCCGTTCTCGCGGGAACTGCAGGCGCGTTGAGCGCCCGGCAGTTCAAACAACGAGACCAATTGTAATGCTGCAAAATGGCGATGTCTTTCCCTCTCTTACCTTTGCTCGCGTCGGTGGCGGCGAAATCCATTTGCCGGTGGATCTGGCTGGTGGGTTCGGCGTGGTCTTATTCCACCGCGGTTCCTGGTGTCCGTACTGCAACGCCCAGCTTGCCGCTTTCGCGCGCGCGGCGGACCAATTCGCTGGGGAAGGTATCAAGGTCGTCGCGGTATCGGTAGACGATCGGGAAAAGTCGGAGACACTCGTCGAAAAGCACAAGCTTGGTTTCCCGGTCGCTTACGGCGCCGACGCGCGAGCGGTTTCCGCGGTCACCGGCGCCTTCGTCAATGACGATCCCGTCTGTCTCCAGGCAACCGGCTTCGTCCTCAATCCCGAAGGCCAAGTGGTGACGGCCGTCTATTCGACCCGCGCGATCGGCCGTCTGATGCCCGATGATGTGCTCGGCTTCGTCCGCCACCTCAAATCTTTAGCAAAGAACTGAAGACCAGCGGATTGGCGGGGAGGTCGATGAATGGCACGGCCGTCCGTAGAGCCATGCAGCCGCGGCGTTATCGATGCGGAATCGGGCCCGGGAGAGCTCGGGCGGGGAGAGCAGGGTCGACACCGGAGCATGGTGCTGGTCGCCTGCGTGCTCGCATCCTCGATGGCGTTCATCGACGGGACGGCGCTTCCGGTCGCGTTGCCGAGATTGCGCGCGGATTTCGGTGCGGACCTCGCCTCCGTTCAATGGGTTCTCAACGGGTATATGCTGGCGCTCGCCTCGCTGACATTGATCGGCGGTGCGCTCGCCGATATTTGCGGCAAAGCGCGCATGCTCGCGCTCGGTTGCGTCCTGTTCGGTCTGGCGTCCGCGGCTTGCGCGTTGGCGCCTTCGCCCGCCTGGTTGATCGCCGCGCGCGTCGTTCAGGGAGCGGCCGCTGCAATCGTTACCCCTGCCAGTCTCGCCCTGATCGGGGCCACTTATCCGCGCACGGAGCGAAATCGAGCAGTCGGCGTATGGGCCGCGGCGTCGGCTCTCACCACCGCTGGAGGCCCTGTCTTGGGCGGCTGGCTGACCGAGATCCTGGGCTGGCCATCCGTGTTCTGGATCAACCTGCCACTCGCGCTCATAGCGGTGGGAGTTCTGCTGGTCTTTGCGCCCAAAGATGGCCGCATTCAGCGCCGGTTCGACGTGATCGGCGCCGCGATCCTGGCTTCGGCGCTCGGGGCGCTCGCCTGGGCGCTCAGCCAGATCGGACCTAGTGAAGCTCAGGGCGTCGCGGACGCTCCGGCTCGGACAGGCACGACGATCGCGATCGTCGCCGGGCTCGGCATTGTCGGGCTCGCGGTCTATGCGTTCTGGGAGTGCAGAAGCGAACATCCGATGACGCCACCGCGCCTTGTTGAGAACCACGCCTTCCTCGGGCTGAACGTCGCGACCCTGATGATCTATACGGGGATTTCGATCATGTTCTTCCTGCTACCTTTTGATCTCGTCGATCGCCGCACCCTATCGACGACCGATGCCGGGCTGACATTCGTGCCTTTCACGCTCGGCGTGGGACTCCTGTCGAATGTCTTCGGCGGGTTGGCGGACAAGATTGGCGCGCGGACCATGCTCATCGCGGGACCGGTAGGTGCCGCACTGGCATATGTTTGGATGGCACTCAGTCAGAAGGAATCCTTGATACTTGGCGTTATCGCACCCATGACGCTGCTTGGCCTGTCCTTCGCAGTGCTCGTGGCACCGCTCACCGCGTCCGTCATGTCGAGCGTTGATCAGACGAACGAAGGGCTCGCCTCCGGCATCAACAATGCGGTGAGCCGGATCGCGCAGCTTGTCGGCGTGGCACTGGCCGCCGGTGTCGTGTCTTTCGAGTCTGGCTACGAGGTCGGTCTCGCCGTAGCCGCCGCGACCTCGATCGGCGGCGCCTTTACGGCCGCAATAACCCCGACGCCGGACGCCATCGTCTAAGGCGTATTTGATGCGACCCATCGCCTTGTGAGCATGATTTTAGGAATCTTTTGCCTGCGTTGGCGAGCGTCTACGCCACCAGGGGTACCGTATAAGCTCGGAACCCCTACTTCATCTTCCAAGTCTCGGATGCTACATCTGATCGTCCATTCCCGAACCCCGAGTTCGGCGGCGGCTCGTCGAAAGCTACGTTTGTGTGCAGCGGCGAGCACATAGCGCAGATATCGCCACACAAAGCTCTGACGAGATACTGCCGTCCCGCATTTGGACGCTATCTGAAGCGACGAGCGCTGCTGGTAGCGCTTCCCATCAGAGCGAAAGCCATTCCGGCGGCCAAACAAAAGACCGCGCCATGATCTCCGCCCAAACCGAAGATCAGTGAGACCAAGGCGGAACCAAGTGACCATCCGACGTAGCGAGCCGCAGCATTCATCCCACTTGCGGCCCCGCTACGCCCTATGGGTCCAGCCGTCATCATCGCAGTGTTGTTCGGGGTCTGGAAAAGGCCAAAGCCGATACCGCAAAGGGCCAGCCGCCATACGACATCCCACTTCGACGGAGTTGTCGGCAAGAAGACCATCAGAAGCAAACCGGCCGACAAAAACATCAAGCCAATGCTACAAAGCACCGAGGCGGGGTAGCGGCTTGTCAAGCGACCGGCGATCGGAGCCGTAACGGCAGTCATGAGCGGCCAGGGCGTCACGAGAAGACCCGTTTCCACGGCTGAAAGATGCATCCCCGTCTCAAATAAAAACGGCAAGGAGACGTAAGCCAGAATTTGTGCCGCATAGGAGCAGACAGATGTCCACACCGATAGGGCAAACAGAGGTATACGGAAAAGATCGAATGGCAACATCGGAAAAGGATGCTGAAGCTGTTGTCGAACGAAGAGGCTAAAACAGAAAAAACTTACTACGATCTCTCCCGTCGCAATGCGTCCATCGCCAATACCCAGCGTGCCGATACCGGCGACGAAAAGCCCGAACGCTAAAGCACTGAGAGCTATGCCGGTCAGATCGAGAGGGCGAGCAACCCGAACGTCTGGTGGTGCAGCGGCAACAAATAGCGGTACGGCGAGGCCGAACGGCGCATTCACCAGAAACAGCCAAGGCCATTTTGCGACGACAAGTATTGTCGCGGCGATGGTAGGCCCCAATGCTCCAGGTATCGCCACCGCTAATGCGACCAGCGCGAGGCCCTTACTGACCATGCGCTGCGGATAGATCGCGCGTACAAGTGCAATGCCGGCCACAGAAATCCCGGCCGCTCCGGCACCTTGAATCAAGCGCGCACTCACCAGCATCGGAAGTGTTGGAGCGAAAGCGCAACCCAGCGACGCGAGGACAAAAATAGCTAGACTGGAGGCATAAACGCGCTTTAGACCGAGTGATTCGGCCAGACTTGCAACGGGCAACAAGCAGACCGTTGCCGAGAGCTGATAGGCATTCACGACCCACACGGTCGTCGCGCCACTACTTGCGAATGAACGCGACATGCTTGGCAAGGCGATATTAACAATCGCGCTTCCGAGGGAACTTAGACCAAGTCCAAGCAAGATGCAGAGCATCGCCCGGCGGCGCTGCGACGCCATTAAACATTCGCCGCCCATCAGGATGCAATCTTCGGTGCGAACTTTGGGCCGCGGATCTTGCGCGTATTCTCAGTAACGGATTCCGCAGATCGGCACCTAACGTTGAGCGAACAGGTGAGTGGCGTCGGCCATAACTGCACGCCAGTAATCGGTATTCTCTTCAACATTAGCTCTCTTGTTAGAACAGGTCGGGATCGAAATGGGCAATCCGGTCTGGGCGACGGGACGCTCGACCAATTCGTCACGCAATGATACCAACGCGTGTCAACGATGTGTGGCCAATCGACGTATATGACGCGCCAAGCGCAGATACCTATGCCGTTCAGGATTCTTCGCAGGACGTTCCCCCGAGGTGATGCCGTCGGATTGCACGCGCATGAAGAAGCACAGGTGATCTTTGCTACTTCGGGAACGCTGCAGGTCTACACTGCGTCTGGAGGATGGTTCGTCCCGCCCCAACTTGCGCTCTGGATGCCAGCCGGCATACCTCATCGGGTCGATATGCTTTCCGACACCGAATTGCGGATGATCTATTGGCACCCATCGGCTTTACAGAAGTGGGCGCCGGAAAGGCCACTGGATTACATATTTGCCTTGACGGTTACACCTCTTCTACGGGAATTAATCCTCGCCGCCTTTAAGCTCGATATACAGTCCGAAAAAGCCGAGCTTGCCGTTCGATTGATTCTTCACGAGCTTACCGAGACGCCCGACGTTCCGGTATTCCTTCCGATGCCAACAAGCGTGGTCGGAAGACGCGTCGCTGATCTGGCTTTAGCGGATCCGCAGATGCACCTCGGCATAAGTGATCTTGCCCGTCGCGCAGCAACGTCGATTCGCACGATCAGCCGCATGTTCCCGATAGAAACGGGATTGACTTTCAAGGCCTGGCGGCAAAGAGCAAGAGTAGCCCTCGCAATCGATCAACTCTCGGCGGGGTGTGCGATCTCGCAGGTGGCGGCAGATGTAGGCTTCGGCAGCACCACGGCCTTCTCATTTGCCTTCCGACAAGTAACAAAGATGACACCGACCGCCTTTCTTCATAATCTCTCGATTCGGCTAGTCCCGTCGACATGAGAGAGCGGTAGCAAACATACGAAGCAGCTGAGTATGAAGCGGATTGGGTCAGGATTTCCCTGCGACCTCCACCATCGGTCGCCGGACGCTGGTTATCCCTTGGCTGCGGCATAGACGAGAGCACGGTTCTTTTCCGGAGCGTCCGACAGGAAACCAAGTAAGAAAAATTCTCAGACCGCGCGCCACCCAGGGTCAGGGAGTCCCGCCCTTTGAGGGGAACGGCGTATGCGACCGCGATAATCACGTTCGCAAGTCACAAAGCCAATGCCCCGATCCTGACGCCGGACATTCCCGCGATGATTGCTGCCGCGACGATGGCGCTCATCGCGACGCAGACACCCCAAAAGCGATCGGCATTGCGTTGATCGACACCGTGTGCGATCAGCACCACTCTCAGCCCTGAAGCAAGGTGGCTCAGGACGAAGAAGGCGCCGAGCGCGTAGTGAGGCAACAGACGGATATTCCATGCGTCATGAATGAGCCCAGTCGGGGCTCCGATCGCGAAATTCCAATCCGTCGGTATGCCGAGGAAGCCTCGCGCGTAGATGAGGACCGAATTCATGTGGCCGAGAATGAACACTGAGAGATAGGCTCCCGAAGCAACCTGATAGGTCCGCTGGAAGTCATGCGCCGTGGCGCTCCAGCGCCACGCCAGAAAGAGGCCGGTCCCGGTTTGGAAAAGCATGGCCGCCACCAACAACGGTTCGCCTACGGCAGAGCGATAAACCACGCGTCCGATCTTCATAACGGCCGCATGCGCATCCGGTCCTATCAAGCCGAACAGATGATTGGTGAGATGAAACACCACATATAGGCTCAGGACCACGGCCGTTACCCCGTGGACAACCCGCCACCCCCCGACTGCAGGCACAGCTGCCGAGACCGGATCTCGGGCAGACTGCGACCAGATCGCAATTGCCAGCCAAATCGCGCACCAGACGACCTCGTCCGGAATAGGGCTCTTGATCAAGGCCTGGACAACGCCGAGAAACACATAAAGCGTTGGCGACACAACGCTCGCATAGGCGAGGCGTCTTGAACCGGGATCGGATATGCGTCGACAAGCCAGAGCGATCCCAAGAAAGGGCACGACGAACGCAACGACGAGGATGAAGGTCGCGCTGGCGACTGCGAGCGGTGGCAGGCTTACGGCTTGCGGGCCGACGATGGCATGAAAAGCATTGAGCAGAAATGGATCACAAACCGCCCCCGCTGCGGGAACCAGAGCCAAATAGTCAAGGCGCTTCGCAAAAATCCGTCTGCGATTTTGCTGGCGAACGAATGCTTCCATCATCGACCTACAGAATCACAACAAAGAAACCGGTGTGCGAGACAACAAGACAGGTTCGAAAACTTGTCTTCGCGTATTGCCTTGAGGTACCGCATCGATTCTTGATTGTTTCGATAGCCACAAACTCACTCTTCGGCAAAGAACGTTCACGAAAAGAGGGTAGAGTCGTTCACCGCTTCTCTATTTTCGTCCTATTTCCCGACCGGGTTTCGTGGCCGAAAATGCATGCCACATCTCGCTTACAAAGATAATACGCGAGATGTCTCGTTTTGGCGATCACCGTCGCCGTTGAGCCAGTGAATGCGCCGATCGGCGTCAACGCAACGCGCGAGGGTAGCTTCAGACTGAAGCTTCCGCGGAGGCTGGTCATCTCCTGAGTGATCGTCGCATGCGTTGGTGCGCAAAGTGACCAATTCGTCCAAGAGGCGCTAGATCGTAAAAGTGTATTTGAGTTATTCATGCGGATTATGAATGGCCCAGAGAGCCCCGCGCGCTTCCTGCCGTTCTCGTGTGCCATGTGCGATCATATCTCTCGGGGCTCACTGCGCGAATTTCGCGGCACCGGTTAAGCAAGCCGCGACGGCTTCATTGCCGACTTCGCGACTGATCGTGGCTTAGAAATCTCCGCTGAAAAGAAGCGTGGTTTCGAGGTGCGATGTGGCTCGTGGCATTGCTCGCTACGGCATCACGTCGCGCGGCGAGCGATAATAACTGGCGTCTATCGACTCTATGCCGAGAGGTGATTTCCATCGCCGGCGTTGCAAGGTCACTCTCCCAACCGAAACTTTCAGTGCCGAAACCGACGCGCGGAACACGATGCCGGATTGAGAAGCCTGAGGCTCGATATGCAAAGCAACGGCGCAATTGAAGTCGTTGCGCCTCTTGGCGGTGGGGTCAGCGGAGTTCCCCTTTCCTAGACGCGGCTGCTTCCTTGCGGACACTAGCGCCGGGCTGCAACACGGTGGCGAGGTCGTAATCTTTGCGAAGAACAGTGTGCCGCAGGAGCGTCGACTGGGGTGGTAGAAATCATCGTCGCGGACAACGGAAGCCGCATGACGGACGAAGTGCTCCGGCGAGCGTTCGACTCCAATGTCACGACGAGACCGACCGACGGTAACAACGCGAACGCGACCTGTCCAATTTAATTGCAACATTCTATGTCCTTGGAGAGAGACGGAAGTGAGTACGACTGACAGAACGGAGCATCCGGCTCCGGCGACCCGGCTCGATCGTGGTTCGTTGCGTCGCCTCGCACGATGCGGCAGCGCATCGATCGGTATGCTGTTCGCGTTGGCGCTCGCTGGCTGCAACGAGAAGGCGCAATCGCGGGCGGCCGCGCCTCCGCCGCCGGTGACAGTCGCGCAACCGGTCAAGCGTACGGTCACCGACTGGGACGAGTTCACCGGCCGCTTCGAGGCGATCGACGAGGTCCAGGTCCGCGCCCGCGTCGGCGGCTTCGTCAACAGCGTCGAGTTCAAGGACGGTGCGATCGTCCATGCCGGCGATCTGCTCTACATCATCGATCCGCGCCCGTTCGAAGCGGTCGCGTTGCAGGCTCAGGGCCAACTCGACGACGCGCGGGCCAAGGCCGAGCTTGCCAAGCGTGAGCTCGATCGTGGGCTAAAACTGGTCCAGACTAGCGCAGTTTCCGAACAGGTCGTCGATCAGCGCCGTCAGGCCTTGCAGGCGGCTCATGCGGCCGAGACGCAGGCCGAGGGTGCGCTGAAGGCCGCGCAGCTAAATGTCGAATTCACCCACGTGCTCGCGCCGATCACCGGCCGCGTCAGCCGGCATCTGGTGACCCTCGGTAACCTCGTGCAGGGCAGCG
Source organism: Bradyrhizobium sp. Rc2d (assembly GCF_900099855.1). Taxonomy (NCBI): domain Bacteria; kingdom Pseudomonadati; phylum Pseudomonadota; class Alphaproteobacteria; order Hyphomicrobiales; family Nitrobacteraceae; genus Bradyrhizobium; species Bradyrhizobium sp. Rc2d. The sequence goes on from NZ_FNCU01000059.1 coordinate 15,009, forward strand.
ACGGCGGTGCGACGCTGCTCACCTCGATCGTGTCGCTCGATCCGATCTACATCTACTTCGACGTCGACGAGGAGACCTATCAGCGCAACAGCAAGCTCTGGTTCGAAGGCAAGCGTCCGAGCTCGCGCGACACTTCGAACCCGGTGCAGGTGACGCTGACCGGCGAGACAAAGCCCTCGCATGACGGGAAGATGGACTTCCTCGACAATCGATTGGACGTCTCCACCGCGACGCTGCGCAGCCGCGCCGTGATCCCGAACAAGGATCTCTCGATCCTGCCCGGGCAATTCGGTCGCGTCCGAATCATCGGCTCCGCGCCCTACGAGGCGCTGCTGATCCCTGACACCGCTATCGCCACCGACCAGTCGCGCAAGATCGTGTTCGTGGTCAAGGACGACAACACGGTGGAGGTAAGGCCGGTAGTGCTCGGGCCGCTCGACGAAGGGCTACGCGTGATTCGCGAGGGCCTTAAGGCGGAGGATCACGTCATCGTCAACGGCCTGCAGCGTGCCCGCGTCGGCGCCAAGGTGACGCCGAAAATGGCGCAGTCGCCGGTAGGCGAGAAGGCTCCGGCAGGTGCCAAGCTATGAATCTCGGAAGGCTCTCCATCAACCAGCCCATCTTGGCGATGGTGCTGTCGATCGTGCTCTTGATTGTCGGCGCGATCGCCTACCAGACGCTGCCGGTCTCAGAATATCCGCAAGTGGTGCCGCCGACCGTCACGGTCACCACGCAATATCCGGGCGCCTCCGCGCAGACCGTGTCCGACACCGTTGCCGCGCCGATCGAGCAGGAGATCAACGGCGTTGAGGACATGCTGTATCTCTACAGCCAGGCGACCTCGAACGGCCAGCTCACCATTACCGTCACCTTCAAGCTCGGCACCGACCTCGACAAGGCCCAGGTGTTGGTGCAGAACCGCGTCGCGATCGCGCAGCCGCGGCTGCCGGCGGAGGTGCAGCGTAATGGCGTCACCACGCGCAAGAACTCGCCCGACATCCTGATGGTCGTGTTCATGCTGTCGCCTGACGACACTTTCGACCAGCTCTACATCTCCAACTACACGCTGCTCCAGGTTCGCGAGCAGTTGCTGCGGATCGACGGCGTCGGCGACATCCAGATGTTCGGCGCGCGCGATTACTCGATGCGGCTGTGGCTCGATCCCGACCGGATCGCCAATCTCGGTCTGACCTCGACCGAGGTGCTGGCAGCGATCCGCGCGCAGAACTTGCAGATCGCGGGCGGACAGATCGCGGAGCCGCCGATTGTGGATCGCGCATTCCAGCCGAACCTCGTCTTCACCGGCCGCCTCAAGAATATCCGGCAGTTTGAGGACATCGTGGTGAAGGCCGGCTCCGATGGCCGTACCGTGCGGCTGCGCGACGTTGCCCGCGTCGAACTCGGTGCGCTGTCCTACGCCACCAACAGCTTAATCTTGCGCAAGACGGCCGTCGCAATGGTGGTGACGCAACGGCCCGGATCGAACGCGCTCGCGACCGCCAAGCATATCTCCGACACGATGGCGCAGCTCAAGACGAGCTTCCCGAAGGGGCTCGACTACAATATCGGCTACAACCCCACCGAATTCATCGCTCAATCTATCCATGAGCTGATCAAGACGATTTATGAGGCGATGGCGCTCGTCGTCATCGTGGTGCTTGTGTTTCTGCAGGGCTGGCGGCCCGCGATCATCCCGATCATTGCGATCCCGGTGTCGCTGGTCGGCACCTTCGCGGTGATGGCCGCGCTCGGATTCTCGATCAATAATTTGACGCTGTTCGGTCTGGTTCTCGCGGTCGGCATCGTGGTCGACGACGCCATCGTGGTGGTCGAGAATGTCGAGCGGCATCTCGAGCACGGTATGAGCCGGCGCGAGGCGGCGCTCAGGACGATGGAGGAGGTGGGTGGCGCGCTGGTCTCGATCGCGCTGGTGCTGTGCGCGGTGTTCGTGCCGACCGCCTTCCTCGGCGGCATCTCCGGACAGTTCTTCCAGCAATTCGCGGTCACCATTGCGGTCGCAACCGCGATCTCCCTCTTCTGCTCGCTGACGCTGTCGCCGGCGCTGGCCTCGCAGATCCTGGTGCCGCACGAGGAGAAGCGCCCGCCGACGCGCTGGAACGTCATCGCGCGAGGCTGGGAGAGCTTCACCGCGTTGTTCAACCGCATCTTCGACGGCCTAGCGCACGGCTATGCTGCGGCCGCCGACTTCGTGATCCGGCATACGGTGGTGATGCTTGTGATCTACCTCGCGCTGATCGGCAGCGCCGGCTGGCTGCTCGCCACCACCTCACAGGGCTTCATTCCCGCGCAGGATCGCGGTTACCTCATCATCTCAGTGCAATTGCCAGGCGCCGCGTCGTTGGCGCGGACCACCGCGGTGGTCCGCGAAATCGAGCGGATTGCGCTGGACACGCCCGGCATCGTTCGCGTCGCGGCATTTGCCGGGTTTTCCGGCGCGACGCGCACGCAGGCCGGCAACGCCGCGGCATTGTTCCCGGTGTTCGACGAGCCGGAGGCGCGGCTGAAGAAGGGGATGACGGCAACCGCGATCACCGCCGAACTGCGCAAGCGGTTGTCGGTGATCCAGGGCGCTTTCATCATCGTCATTCCGCCGCCCGCGGTGCCAGGCATCGGCACCGGCGGCGGCTTCACCATCCGTATCCAGGATCGGCAAGGGCGCGGCCCTGAACTGCTGGCGGCCGCGACCGACGAATTCGTCGCCGCCGCGCGGAAGTCGCCAAACCTGACTTCGGTGTTCTCGCCGTACTCTGCAAACACGCCGCAGCTGTTCGTCGACATCGATCGCGTCAAGGCGCAGAAGCTCGGGGTGCCGATCGCCAACATCAATGACACGATCCAGACCTATTTCGGCTCGACCTACGTCAACGACTTCAATTTGTTCGGCCGCACTTATCACGTGACCGCGCAGGCCGACCTGCCATTCCGCAAGGAGACCACCGATCTTGCGCGGCTGCGGACTCGTAACGCCGCCGGCGATATGGTGATGCTCGGTAGCGTCGTGGACTTTAAGAACATCTCGGGCCCCGATCGTGTCGCGCGCTACAATCTCTACTCGGCGTCCGAACTGCAGGGTGAGCCGGCGCCGAACGTAAGCTCGACGACGGCGCTCAACACCATCAAGAAGCTCGCCGACGAAACATTGCCGAGCGGCTTTTCCCTCGAATGGACCGATCTGTCCTATCAACAGGTGACGGGTGGCAATGCCGGCCTCTATGTGTTCCCGATCTGTGTGCTGTTCGTCTATCTGGTGCTGGCGGCGCAATATGGCAGCTGGACGCTGCCGGTCGCGGTGATCCTGATCGTGCCGATGTGCCTGTTCGCGGCGACCATCGGCGTGCGCATCATGGGCCAGGACGTCAACATCCTGACCCAGATCGGCTTCGTGGTGCTGGTGGGACTTGCCGCCAAGAACGCGATCCTGATCGTCGAGTTCGCGCGCGACATCGAGCGCGAGGGCAGGCCGCGGCTGGAGGCTGTCATCGAGGCCTGCCGGCTCCGCCTGCGGCCGATCCTGATGACGTCGTTCGCGTTCATCCTTGGCGTGCTGCCGCTAGTGCTGTCGACCGGTTCCGGCTCCGAGATGCGCCAGGCGGTCGGGGTCGCCGTGTTCTTCGGTATGCTCGGCGTTACTCTGTTCGGCCTGATCTTCACGCCTGTCTTCTACATGGTGGTGCGCAACCTTGCGGAAGGCAAGAACGAGGGCAAGCCGACCCAAACGATGGCGGCCGCGGCGGAGTGAGTTGCGGTGATGCTGATGCGCGACGGCTTTCCGTCCTTGCAGCATTCCACCAAAGAGACAAATGACCGAGGAGATAATTCCCATGAAGGCGATCGTTGTGACGGACCAGGCTGCGGGAACGGCCGGGATGAAGCTGGTGGAGCGGCCCGAGCCGCAGGCAGCGATAAACGACGTCATCGTTCAGGTTCATGCGTCGGGATTCACCTGGGATGAGCTGACGTGGCCCCCGACCTGGACCGATCGCCTCGATCTTGACCGAACACCGTCGATCCCTGGGCACGAGCTGGCCGGAGTGGTCACCGTGCTCGGATATGGCACGACGGGGCTGTCGGTAGGACAGCGGGTGTTCGGCCTCACGGATTGGACTCGCGACGGCACCCTGGCCGAGTATGTGGCAGTCGAGGCGCGCAACCTCGCGCCGCTGCCGGGCGACGTCGACTTCACGGTGGGCGCGAGCCTGCCGATGCCGGGCCTGACCGCATGGCAGGGACTGTTCGAGCACGGCCGCCTTCGGGCAGGGCAGAGCGTCCTCGCGCACGGCGCGGCCGGCGTAGTCGGTTCGATGGTAACGCAGCTCGCACGAGAGGCCGGCGCCTACGTCATCGGCACCGGACGCGCCCCCGACCGTCAGACGGTGCTCGACTTCGGCGCGCAAGAGTTCGTCGACCTCGAGAACGACGCTTTGGAAGACGTCGGCCCAGTCGATCTGGTTTTCGATGTCTTCGGCGGCGACATCGGGAAGCGGTCCGCAGCCCAGATTCGAGCCGGAGGAACGTTGGTGACCATCGCCGGCCCGACCGAGGCACGGCCCGCCAACGGCTTGGCGGTCGATTTCATCGTCGAGTCCGATCGTGTCCAACTGGGTGAGATCGTCCAGCGGGTGCGGGACGGACGACTGCGGACGAACATCGGTACCGTCTCATCCCTCGACGATGCCGTCGCCGCCTTCAACCCGACCAAGCGACGCAAGGGGAAGACAATCATCCGCGTTCGTCCGTAGGGACGCGTGCCCATGCATGCAGTCGGCCGGCGCGGTCCGGGTCGACCGGCTGCGTCCTATCAGCCCTAGCCACCGAGAGGCATCCATGGCTTTCACGTTAAAGATCAACGGCACCCTCCATGAGGTCGATGTTGACGGCGACATCCCGCTTTTGTGGGTGCTGCGCGACGTACTCGGCATGACCGGGACAAAGTTCGGCTGCGGCCAGGCGCTGTGCGGCGCCTGCACCGTGCATGTCGGCGGTCAGCCGGTCCGCTCCTGCCAGACGCCGGTCGACAGTGTCGGCGACAGTGCGATCACCACGATCGAGGCGATCGGCCAGACGCCGCAGGGCGCGGCCCTGCAGAAGGCGTGGCTGGAGCTGGAGGTGGTGCAGTGCGGCTACTGCCAGTCCGGCCAGATCATGTCGGCGACGGCGCTGCTGAAGTACACTCCGAAGCCGACGGATGACGAAATCGACGCGGCCATGTCGGGCAATGTCTGCCGATGCGGCACCTATCAGCGCATCCGCGCTGCGATCAAACACGCTGCGGGAGTTTGAGATCATGGGTGAGCTTATTCTGAAAGATCGGGTTGCGGGCCAAACAGCGGTGTCGCGGCGCGCCTTTCTTCAGGGCGCAGGTTTGCTGCTTGGTTTTGCGCTAACCGGTGCAAGCGCCGAGTCCGTCTTCGCGGCGCCTGCTTCGCAGGTGGTCGAAAACGAGGTCACGGGTACTTTCGCGCCGAATGGATTTATACGGATCGATCCAACCGGCGCCGTGACCTTGGTCGTGCCGATGGCTGAGATGGGACAGGGGGTTTACACGGCGCTCTCGATGCTTCTGGCCGAAGAACTTGAAGTCGGACTTGATCAAATTCAGGTTCAGCACGCGCCGGCAAATGACGCGCTTTACGCCAACCCTTTCCTGCACATTCAAACTACAGGTGCTTCCTCTTCTGTACGTGCCTTCTGGACGCCGCTGCGCCAGGCAGGGGCAGTGGGTCGTAATCTGCTGATTGCGGCAGCCGCAAAGCGCTGGAATGTCGATCCAGCGACTTGCAGCGCCAAGGATGGCGTCGTGTTCAATGCGTCAGGCTCGAAGCATTTGAGCTACGGCGAACTTGCGAAGGCTGCCGCGAAATTGCCTGTGCCGCCTGCAGCAAACGTCAAATTGAAGGATCCGAAGGATTTCACCCTGATCGGCACGCGTGCCAAGCGCGTGGATTCATTGATAAAGGTCGATGGGCGCGTGCTCTACGGCATCGATGCGCGAGTGCCGGGCATGAGGGTTGCAGCGGTTGCTATTTCGCCAGTGCTCGGTGGCAAGGCGAAAACGGTGGACGAGAAGGCCGCGCTGACGGTGAAGGGCGTCCGGCAGGTGGTCAATATCGATGAAGCTGTTGCCGTGGTGGCGGATCACATGGGTGCGGCGAAGAAGGGGCTCGCGGCTGCCGCCATCACGTGGGACGACGGGCCGAACGGCAAGATCAGTAACGACGATATCGTCAAGCAATTGGAAGAGGAATCGAAGAAGCCAGGCGTGGTTGGCCGTAACGAAGGCGACGTAGGGAAGGCTCTTGCGGAGGCGGCGCAACGGCTTGACGCCATCTATCAGGTGCCCTTCCTGGCCCATGCGGCGATGGAGCCGATGAATTGCACCGTTCATCTGCAGAAGGATCGTTGCGACATCTGGGTCGGGACGCAGGCGCCTACGCTCACGCAGTCTCAGGTGGCCGAACTCACCGGCCTGCCAAAGGACGCGATCAAAATTCACAATCATCTGATTGGCGGTGGCTTCGGCCGAAGGCTGGAAGCTGATGGCACGATCCTCGCCGTCAAGATCGCCAAGCACGTCGACGGTCCGGTGAAGGTGATCTGGAGCCGCGAGGAAGATATCCAGCACGATATGTATCGGCCGTACTACTTCCAGCGACTGTCGGCTGGACTTGATGCGACCGGCAAGCCGGTTGCCTGGACGCATCGGATAGCTGGCTCCTCAGTCACTGCTCGTTATATTCCTCACTGGTATAAGGATGGATTGGACCCCGATGCCGTAGAAGCGGCGGCCGGGCCTTATGCGCTGCCCAATATCCACGTCGACTTTGTCCGGGTCGAGCCCCCTGGCGTCCGGACAGCTTTCTGGCGCGGCGTCGGACCGACTCACAATGTTTTCGTGGTCGAAAGCTTCATGGATGAGCTCGCGCATGCCGCGAAGCAAGATCCTGTTGCCTACCGCAAGGGATTGCTCGGTCACAATCCGCGAGCGCTCGCTGTTCTGTCGCTTGCGGCGGAAAAAGCGGGGTGGGGATCACAACTTCCCGCGCGGCATGGCCGCGGGGTTTCGGTCCAATTCGCGTTCGGAAGTTACCTGTCGCAGGTCGCCGAGGTCGAAGTGGCGGCCGATGGCTCTGTCAAAGTCAAGCGGATCGTCTGTGCGGTTGATTGTGGGATGTACGTCAATCCCGATACGATCGAGGCGCAGGTTCAGGGTGGAACGCTTTTCGGGCTGACCGCTACGCTCCATGGCTCGATCACCTTCAAGGATGGACGGGTCGAGCAGAGCAATTTCGACACCTATCTGCCGATGCGTATCGACGAGGTGCCGGTGGTGGAGACGTACCTGATTAAGGACGCGGAAGCTCCGGGTGGCATTGGTGAAGCTCCGACAGCCATTGTCAGTGCCGCAGTGACCAATGCGATCTTCGTCGCCACCGGCAAGCGCGTGCGCAGCCTGCCGATCGATACGGAGTGGCTCAAGTCGTCGTCATAGTCCTTGCCCGTCATCCCGTGCGCGTCGCAGCGCGCACGGGATGACGGAGCCCATGGGGCCTTAACCCATCCACACCGCCTCGGCATTGTTGCCGTCCGGATCAATCAGGAAGAAGGGGTAGTAGGTTGGGCCGAGGCCGGAATCGGTATCGTAGGGGGAGCAGACCCCGTGGCCGAGCAGCGCCAGCACCGCCTTGTAGAAGCGCAGGCTGGTATCGAGATCGCGGACTTGCGGCTGTCATCCATGGGGCGCGGCCTCACTAGGCTGGCAATCACAATTTCCGGTGGGAGCTTCTTCGAGACATCCATGATTGCAGCCAAAGCCGTCATTGGAAACTAGCGAAGAACCCGCTCCTTCGTCCATTGAGGCGGGCAGTCGAAATCACGGAGTGGATTTGCTTGCTATACCGGCGGTGATCTCCCCAATCAGAGCTACGGCAACCATCGGGGGCGCGCCGAGGCAATCGAGACTGTCTTCGGTCCCGCGGTCGTTAGTTACCGGGCTGAAGCGCCGATGACCTCTCGCAACTCGCTCACTATCGGTGTCATTTAAACTCGCTTTCTTGTCTTGAAGGCCTCGGCCCGTGCCGCGCACTGCGCCCGCCTCTCATGAGTAGTCACCGCCGCTTTGCTGAGTGAGGTTGCCGAGGTAGTTGCGCTTCCCGATCTTCGCTCCGAGGCGCCGGAGGATCGCGTGCGCAATCGAGATGTGGAAGAAGAAGTCCGGCAGCACTAGGTGTCGGATGTAGTCGTCACCGCCGAACCACCCGCGCACGATAGGCGGCGTCAGTTCGTATGTGTGGGACTGCGCGCCAGCAATCTCGTCCAGCTGCACGTTTTGGAGGAAACCGCGAGTCTCAAGGAGCCGCCCCTTCAACGCCGGATACACCATCGGGGTGTTACGGGGTGTCGGCGGATCGTGTTGCATCAACTTCGCCATGTGCGCCTCGACCTTGTTGCAGCTTACGGAGAACTGTTCTCCGAAAGTCAGCATGTCGGGCGCGAGCCGCTCGCCAAGAACCCTCCCGGGCTCAAACCCCTTGGACCGTTCGAGCGCTTGGGCGTCGTCGAGATAGTCGTCCATCACGTTCAGTCCATGTACCATGACAGGAACAGTGATGTCATAGACCGAGAAGGACACGCTGACCTCCACGCGCTCGTTGTAGTCTGAACGTCGGTCGGACCCGATAGGTCGATAACCGAAACGAAAGGTTACAATAACTCCATCTGTCTCGCGGCTTGCTGCATCAGCTTGCCGGGCTCGACATTGGCCTCTGGAAAGCAGCAGCAAGAGAAGAGCGTCTACGCATGCGGCCGCCTAGTGACGCAGGACCGGATATCCGTTCACGTAAATCCAGTCGGTGGCCTTGGCGGGCACATGGCACCCCTGACAATCGGTGTGGTAGTCGGTAGAGGTAGTCTTGAGCGGCTTGTCCGCGTCGAACCACGACCATCCCCATCCGTCGCCCCACAACGGGTTGCCGGGGTGCGTTCCCTTGCTGTCTTTCACCATGACGAACCAGCCCTTGAGCTTGTCAGCGTGGCTTACTGTGCCGGTGGTCATCTCGTTCGTTGAGGTCGCGAAGACCTCTTTCACCAGAACGGCGCCGTCTGGGAAGTGCCCAGTCCTCCGGTAGGCGTCGATCGCCCCCGGGGACGCATAGACGGCGTGCATTTCCTTCGAGCCTTGGCCGCTGTCGCCGGCAATCGCCCAGTTTCCGAGCGCTTGGTAGAGGGTTCGGTAGTCAGCCGGCACGCGTAGGTGTCCGGCAGCGTCCACCTCGTTCGCGATCGGGTCGGCCGGAGCCGCTCCGCTGGTCTGAGCGAACGTCGCCACGGCCCCGGCGACCAGCGAGACGGCGACAGCCACGCCGACGCTCATCGATAATTTCATGGCGGTCTCCTTTGCTGCTCGCGTGGCGCGGCGCAACGGCTTCAATCCCTGTCGGGGCGGCGCGCGCGTTCGGCCCGCCCAGCGCGAGGATCCGACACAGCCGACGAAATTAGAAATTCCCATTGGACATGCATTTGATAATCATGGGGATCGTCGCCTAGAAGCGTTGTTCGCGCGCGCGTCTCGTTCGTCGTTGATCAGCCATCGAGGAGCGCCGTACTCGGGGTGTCGTGCGGCATAAGACATGAAGCGGCACTTCGCGACCACTCTTTTCCCGTCGCGTCGCAACGCTTCGAAAACGCCATGCGCCAATCGTGATCCGTATCCCAGGCCGTTCAGCTCTTGCGGCACCTCCGTGTGGAGCAGGACGACGCGGCCGTCTTCGACCTTGTAGTACGCGACTGCGAGCGCGTCGTCGCCGAGGGGCATTTCAAACCGGCTCATGGTCGGATTGTCCCGGATGTTGCTTTCCACCTACTGTCTCCCTCGCTCATCAGCCGACAGACACAGGATCGCGCAATTCGGACGCCTGCACACATTAGTCGGCTGTATAGATGTTTAACGTCCGAATGGATGGTGTCTTGCTGACGTCTCGCTCAACGAGCCGCTATTTCAACGTCGCAAGATAGGCAACGAGGTCGGCCCGGTCCGTCGGGTTCTTCAGCCCAGCGTAGGGCATCCTGTTTCCGGGAACCACCTTCTGTGGCGATTCCAGATACGCATCGAGGATCTTCGCATCCCAGACAATATCGGACTTCTTCATCGCGTTGCTGTAGCGGAAGCCGGGAACCGCGCCCGCCTTCCTGCCGATGATTCCTTGCAGGCCCGGCCCGACGCGATCGGCCTGATCCGTAGCGTGGCACGTTGCGCAAGCATTGAAGATGGTTTTTCCGTGCTCGGCGTCCTGCGCGTAGCCTGAATTCGCGGTTGCTCCCGCAAATACGAGCGCCGCGATAAACGCGCCAATCTTCCCTGCGCCTTTCATTGGGAACATCCTTTTTGGATCGGGATCAGAGGTGGCGCGGCCGCGCAACGTAATCGTTGAGATCGTCGCCGAGTCGAAGCGCGAGTGCCCCTAGCGGGCCCGTCGGGTTGTAGCCCGCATTGAAGGGATAGACGGATGCACCGACGACAAACAGGTTCTCCGCATCCCAGTGTTGCAGATGAGGGGAGACAACGCTGGTGCCGGGATCGCTTCCCATGATCGTGCCGCCCGTGACATGGGTGGTCTGATAGACGCGGCTATCGTAGGGCCCTGTCCGGGGCGCTGTCGTCGGCGCAATGTCCGCGCCTGTTGCTTTGGCGATCTCGTCGATCTTCTTCGACAGATAGATGGACATCTTGCGCTCGTTCTCGCGAATGTCGAATGTCATGCGCAGGAGCGGTTGCCCGTAGGCGTCGACATAGGTCGGGTCGAGGTCGACATAATTCTCGCGATGCGGATACCAGCTTCCATGGGCGGTTATGGTGAAATTGTGGGCATACCAATCGGCGTTGGCCTTCTTCCAGGTCGAGCCCCATTTCGGAGTTCCGGGCGGCACTGCACGGCTCGTAATCGGCCGTCCATTGGTCACGTTGGCGTAGATGTAGCCGCCTCCAAAGAAGCCAAGACCGCCGTGGTCGAAATTGTCGCCGTTGAACTCGTCGATCACGGTCTGTGACGCACCGGAGGCCAGGAACGGGTTGATCCAGCGGTCCTTGAAGAAGACGCGCGTGCCGGACATTGTCTGATGGCAGAAATTCTTGCCGACCACCCCGTGACCAGTCTTCGGATTGTAAGGCGTCCCGATCCCCGACATCAGCAGAAACTTAATATTCGACATCGTGAAAGAAGAAAGTACGACGACGTCGGCCGGCTGTTCGTACTCATCGCCGGTCACGCGATCGATGTAGCGAACGCCAGTCACGCGCCTGGCGTTGCGATCATAAAGAATATTGAGAACATGCGTTTGCAGACGCAAGTGGAAGCTCTTGCGCTTTCTCAGCAACGGATAGAGTAGAACTTCGGGGCTGGCCTTGGCATTGGCTTCGCAGATGAAGCGCTCGCAATGGCCGCAGAACTGGCACTGACCAAGCTGCATACCATCGGGATTGGTGTAGGCCTCCGGCGAATTCGCCGCCGGCAACGGAAAAGGTTTGTAGCCTAGCTTCTTGGTTGCCTCGCTGAAGATCACGCCCGCTTCGGTGATAGGCAGAGGTTTTTGCGGAAACTCGTTCTGTCGCGGTGCCTCGAACGGATTTCCGCCCTCCTGCATCCGGCCACGCAGATTTCCTGCCTTGCCGGCAATGCCGAACAGCTTTTCGAACTGATCGTGATAGGACTCCATCTCGGCATAGGTGACGCCCCAATCCTGGATGGCCATTTCAGTTGGAATAGCCTTCTTTCCATACCGGTTCTCAAGGTGGGTGCGCAAAACCGGGTCAGATTCGCTCCAGCGCCAGGTCTGCCCGTTCCAGTGATTGGCCGCACCGCCCATTCCCTCGCCGGGCTTGAAGGCCTGGAGACGCCGTATCGGCAGAGCCGTTTCGTCGTCATTATGGCGAAGGGTGTAGGTCTGGACGGACCAATCCTGAAAGAGATCACCATGCACGTCCCAGCGCAGTTCGTCGCGCTGCGATGGCAGGTTTGTCGCGGCGGTATGGGTGCGGTCGATTCCACGTTCAAGGACGACGACATCGACGCCCTTGGCTGTCAGCTGGCGAGCAGCCAGCGCCGCCGTGAATCCGCCGCCAACGAAAACGACGGCGCGATGTTTCAAGCGTGTAGCCATGATTTCTTCCCTTAGGCGAAGTCGGCGATAGATTTCGGATCGGCAGCACCCGGGAATTGCTTGCCACGGAAATCGATCATGTCTTGGGAATGAATCGCAGGGAGCCCTGGATAGCCAATCGCCTTCCAGAACACTTTGCCGACATTGCCGCCATAGATGGGATCGGCAAAGCAGGCCTGCTCGAATAGCGGATAGACGAGTTCGTTGAACCACGAGGCGAGGTGGACGCGCTCGTCCGTTACCTTGCCGTCGGCAATTTCATGGAGAAATCGGTCGACGCTATTCTCGTCCAATTCACTAAAGGCCTTGCCATTGCGTTTCCGGCAGGCCGCATCCGCGGCGGCGAGTCCCACCTTGAAAAACTGCTCGGGTGTGAGTGGCAATTGATGGCCGAGTTCAGGCTTACCCTCTCGCCAGGGGCCGCGCATATAGAGGCGCGCGCCCTTACCGAAACCACCTGCCAGTTGTCGGTCGATGTAGGCCGCAAGCCCGCAATCGACGCCGCCGGGTGTCAGCGCATCCGCGGGACACATCACGTTGACCATTACCTCGACGAAGCCGGCTTCGTCCGGGCCGAAAGACAGATAGCCGGGCACTGGCGACGGCAACTTGGCGGCGATAGTACTCGCGGACGCATCCACGGCACGGAAGGAAGCCGGTTCAGATGCTTCCGCGAGAGCCGCGGTCGTCGCGGTGGTTCCTATCAGGGCACCCGAAGCCAGCGAAGCGGCGCCCGTGGCAGCGGCAACGCCGAGAAAGCCTCGACGGCTCGGATGGAAAGTCTTGTCGCTCTGATCATTGCTCATCGGAGTTGCAGTCCACTTTTTTGATCGCGGCATAATCGCGTGATCATCCATGTGCGAGGCGGCCCCTTTGTGCGGCGGAAGCTGGGTCGTCTGATGCGGAGCTCAGTTTGCCTGACGCACGTTCGCGGTCGGGCCGGCAAGAGCCGCTCCACTGATCAACGCGAGCGCCGCCGCGGTGCCGGCATCCAGCGAGACGGCGACTGCCAGGCCGACAGTCCTCGGTAATTTCATGGGGGCTCCTTCGCTGCCCGCGCGCGTCACGGCGGCTTAGTCGCAATAGTTTCAATCCTTGTCGAGGCAGCCGCGTCTGCTCGGCCGGCCCAGCAGACTCAAAGATCGGGTACAGCGGACGAAATTAGAAATTCCGTTTGGACATGCATTCGATAGGCGTGAGGTATAGTCTCCAAGAGCGCTGTGCGCCCTGCGTCCGGCCCGTCTGCGATCAGCCGCCGAAGAGTGTGCCGTACTCGGGATCTCGGGCGGCGAGGAGGACATGAAAGGGCACTTCGCGATCACTCTATTTCCCGTCGCGTCGTAAGGCTTCGAAAACGCCATGCCCGCCGCGATCCGTACACTTGGCCGGATAGCTCTTGCGGCACCTCCGTATGGAGCAGGACGATGCACGGCTTTCAGTAGGAGACTGCGAGCGCGCCGTCGCCGAAGAGCATTTCAAGCCGGCTCATGGCCGGACTGTCCCAGATACGGCTGCGCCAAGCGGCGCGAGCCGTGTGTCTGGACGAACGGCGACGGATTGTGGATTCGCGGTGCGATCCGCGGATTAACTTTCCGCCGCGGCGGCGTGCGGTCCGCGGCACCCCCGATTGGGCCATTGAAGGAAACACGCGTTCGATGCACGATTTGACTGCAACGCTGCCCCATAGCGACCACAACCTCTTTCGCTCCGACGTCTCGAGGGACTGTCCCGCCTTCAAAAGACGATCCCGTGCCGCTGGCTGTATGACGAACGGGATTCCGACTTGTTCGAGGAGATCGCGCGGCTCGAAGCAACGCGCGCGGAGAAGACCTAGCCTGGTGGGCGGAGGCCGCAAAGGCGCGGTGGGAGCCGCCTTATTAGGAGCGCCGGGCAATCGACGGGACGCACGGGGAGAAGCCGACACTCCGCGTAGCTTGGATGACCGCCCTCGCTGTACGAACGGCGTCAAAGCGCCTCAGCGCAGCTCTTTCAACGGCTGTGCGATCTGATTTGCGCAGTGGAGCAGCACAGGCAGTAGGCGTTTGCGCAGATCGCTGACTTTGACGCGGGCCGAGGCCGCGCTGACGCTGACGGTGGCAACAATGTCGCCCTTGGCGCCAAACACCGGGACGGCCATTGATCTGATCCCCGGCGCCAGCTCCTCGTCGCTGATGGCGTAGCCGTTCTTTGCGGCAGTTCTGATCGCAGTCAGGATTTCCGGGATCGTGGTCAGTGTCCGTGGCGAGCGTGCGTTCATTGGATGCCGGCTCAACCGCCGCGCGATGTCATCATCGGCATGGTGGCCGAGCAGCACTCGGCCCGTGGCAGAGCAATAGAGCGGCAGATAGGTGCCGACGCGAACGCCGGTCTGGACGTAGTGCTCGGCTTGCGCGCGCGCAATGAAAAGCGATTGATCGTCGTCAAGCACTGCGAGCGAAACCGATTCCGCAACTTCATCGCGAGCGCGCTCCAGCAGAGGCTGCGCGATTTGCGCGAGTTTATCGCGCTCGGACATCATGCCGCCCAACCGGCGCAACCGCGGCAGGGGGCGGAAGTCTCGTCCCGACAATTCCAGGTAATTCAATTCGACCAGAGTGAGAAGGCACCTGCGCGCAGCGGCGCGTGTGGCGCCTGAAGCGCGCGCTGCGTCCGCGACACTCATCACTGGGTGGACTGAGAACGCCTCGATGATCGCGAGGCCCTTCGCGAGCCCCGCCATTCCTTCGCGTTTCTCTTTGGGTCCCGCGATCGCCATAGCGGAGCTCGCCTTGACAGCCGATTTAGAGTGGCTCAAAGTGTTCGAATATGAAGTATATGTTCGATATTCGAACATATACAAGTTCGAGTCAAGCGTAGGGAAGCGCCGATGAATAAGATCGTCTTGCCGCCGGAAAACGCGCATCCGTTCAACTGGCCGGAAGGCCTTACCCGCGTGCCGTATTGGGTGTTTCAGGATCGATCGGTTTACGCAGAGGAACAGCGCCGGATATTCCAGGGATCGAACTGGCACTACCTCGCCCTGGAAGTCGAACTGGCTGAGCCGGGCGACTTCCTGACGACGTACATTGGCGACACGCCGGTTATCGTCACCCGCGATACCGACAATGAAATCTATGCGTTCGAAAATCGCTGCGCCCATCGCGGCGCGCTGATCTGCCTGGAAAACCGCGGCAAGCATCGCAAGGATTTCAGCTGCGTGTACCATGCCTGGAATTACGACCCGCAGGGGAATCTGACAGGTGTTGCTTTCAAGGACGGCATCAAAGGCAAGGGCGGCATGCCCGACTTGTTCAAGATGGAGCAGCACGGTCCGCGCAAGCTGCGCATCGCGATCATTCACGGCCTGATCTTCGGCTCATTCTCCGAGGATGTGCCATCGATCGAGGAATATCTCGGCGAAGAGATTATGAGCCGCATCGAGCGCGTGCTCGGCGGCCGCACGCCCGTGGTGCTCGGGCGCTTCACGCAGGTGCTTCCTAACAACTGGAAGCTCTATATGGAGAACGTCAAGGACTCGTATCACGCCAGCATACTGCATCTCTTCTTCACGACCTTCGAATTGAACCGGCTGTCGATGAAGGGCGGCATCATTGTCGATGAGAGCGGCGGACACCACGTCAGCTATTCGGCGATCGATCCCGAGGCGGTGAAAGATGTCGATTACGCCAAGCAACAACTGCGCTCCGAGAGCGAGTACAAGCTCGCCGATCCGACCTTGCTGGAAAGCTTCGATGAGTATCACGACGGCTGCACGCTGCAGATCCTGTCGGTGTTTCCAACCTTCGTGCTGCAGCAGATCCAGAACGCGATCGCTGTACGCCAGATTGTGCCGCGCGCGGTCGACAGAACCGATCTGAACTGGACCTATCTCGGCTTCGCCGATGACACGCCCGAACAGCGCCTAACGCGCATCAAGCAGGGCAATCTCGTTGGGCCAGCCGGTTACATCTCGATGGAGGATGGTTGTGTCGGCGGCTTCGTGCAGCGGGGCATTGCCGGCGCAAGCGATGATCAGGCGGTCCTTGAGATGGGCGGCACGGAGGCCAATAGCAGCGAGAGCCGGGTGACCGAGGCGTCGGTGCGCGGCTTCTGGAAGGCGTATCGCTCCAACATGGGAATCTAAGGACAGCGCCATGAGTGGTAACTCTCTGCAATACATCACCAAGGCGCAGGCGGATTATGCACGCTGCATCGATGACGATCGTCTCGAGGAATGGCCGAGCCTGTTTCACGGTCCGTGCCACTACAAGATCACGACCGCATCGAACTATCGTGACGGGCTCGAGGCCGGAATCGTGTTCGCCAATTCGCGCGGCATGCTGACGGACCGTGTCTCCGCCCTGCGCGAAGCCAATATTTATGAGCGGCAGACCTATCGCCACATCCTTGGCCTGCCGTCGATCCTGTCAGAGGACGGTGCAAAGGTGCGCAGCGAAACTCCATTCATGGTGGCGCGCATCCTGCAGGATGGTGACACATCGATTTATGCCACCGGGCGTTATTTCGATGTCTACGAGATCGTCGATGGGACGGCGCAACTGAACGAGCGCACGGTGGTGTGTGACAGTTCGCGGATCGACACGCTGCTGGCGCTCCCGTTATGACGCCGAAAGCCGTCGCGCTGACCATTGGCGATCCTAATGGCATCGGTCCTGAAATCGCGGTTAAGGCCGCGGTGCTGTGCGCGGAGGCGCAGGCCGACTCGCGTCCGTTTCTGGTCGGCGATGAGCACGTCATTCAGTTTTATGCTGACAAATTTGCACCCGGCCGAGCGCTGACGCAGGCCGTGACATCCACTGACAGGCAGGCGCTGCTCTATCATCCTGTCGCAGCACTAGATGCCGCGGCCTTCACGCCGGGGCAAGGCCGCGCGGAAGGCGGTCGCGCGACCGTCGCCTACGTCGAGGCAGCGCTCGACCTGATGAAGCAGGGGCGTGCTCACAGCATCGTGGCGTGTCCGCACTCCGAGACCAACGTCAATGCCGCGGGCATTAAGTTCTCCGGTTATCCGAGCCTCTTGGCGCAGCTGAAGAAGGTGCCGGAGGATGAGGTGTTCCTCATGCTGGTCGGCGCCGGGCTGCGCATCGTTCACGTGACCTTGCATGAGCGGCTGTTCGACGCCCTCAATCGGATCACGCCAACGCTGATCGAGCGCGCCATTCGCACAACGATCGATGCCTTGCGCGGCATTCCGCGTCCGCGGCTTGGCGTTTTCGGCATCAACCCCCACGCGGGCGAAGGCGGCCTTTTTGGCGATGATGACGACCGCATCATTAAGCCGCTGGTCGAACGGCTGAAGGTGGAAGGCATCGATATCGAGGGGCCGGTGGGCGCTGACCTGATGCTTGGTCAGCAAGGCTTCGATGCGTTCGTTGCGATGTATCACGATCAGGGACACATCCCGATCAAGCTGCTTGCGGGCCGGAATTCGGCTGCGATGTCGATCGGTGCCGGTTTGATGTTTTCGAGTGTCGGCCATGGCAGTGCGTTCGAAATTGCAGGGAAGGGCATTGCCGATCCCACGCCCGTCCTGCGCTGTATCCAACTCGTGGCAGGTGCCAATCAATTCAAGGAAACGGCATGACGCACCAGATCGCAGTCGAGGACGCCGACATCAGCTTCACCTGCAATGATGGCGAAACCATTCTCGTTGCAGCGGAGCGCGCGGGCTACACGATGCCTTATTCCTGCAGAAAGGGCGTCTGCGCATCCTGCGAAGGCTTTCTGAGCAAGGGCGACGTCAAACAACGCTTGAAGGAAATCACAGGTCCCTCCGGGAAGGTCTTGTTCTGCACCGCCATTGCCAAGAGCGATCTCACCATTCGGCCGCGGCGCATCCAGCGCCACGACCCATTGGCGCGCAAGAAGATCCAGGCGCGGGTGTTTCGCATGTCCCGCCCGGCGGATGATGTTGCCATCCTGCAATTGCGCTTTCCGGCCAGCATTCGCGCCAAGTTCAAGGCCGGGCAGTATCTCCGCATCCGAACGCCCGATGGCGATGAGCGCAGCTTTTCGATGGCCAACGCGCCGCAGGAAAGTGATGGCGTCCAGCTGCACATCCGGCATGTGCCCGGCGGCGCGTTCTCCGAAAAAGTGCTGGCCTCCTTGCAGCTCGACGACAAGCTCGAAGTCGAACTGCCGTTCGGCGATTTTCACCTCCGCGAGGATGATCAGGCGCGTTACGTCTTTGTCGCGACCGGCACCGGCTTTGCGCCGTTGAAATCAATCATCGACGACATGATCCGGCGGCGGCTCAACCTCGAGGCGCAGTTCTATTGGGGCGGACGCAGCAGGGCCGACCTTTATCTCGCGGAGACCTGCGAGAAGTGGGCCAAGCGCTATCCATGGTTCACGTTCGTTCCAGTGCTGTCTGAACCCGACGCGAACTGGAAGGGACGTCATGGACTGGTGCACGCCGCGGTGCTCGAGGATCTTCCGGATCTGTCGGACCGCCATGTCTATGCCTGCGGCAATCCGATGATGATCGTAGCTGCGCGCACCGAATTCAAGACGCGCGGCGGATTGCACAGTGACCGCTTCTACGCCGATGCCTTCGTGGCAAGTGGATCGTCCGACACAAACCAGCTGCAAGTCCTGCAAGCCGTTGAGTGACGATCTCTGCACATTCTTCGTGCCTGGCGCGCGACGCGATCGCCGCGCTGTCATCAAATCAAAAAACAAATCTGGCCAAAAATAATTTGGCCAGCAGAGGTGAGGAAATGAGTACCGAGGTTACTTTTGACGTCCCATCCTTCATTAATTCGCGCCGCACTGGCGTCACGCAGTACGGTGTCGTCCTGTTGTGCAGTCTCGTCATGTTTCTCGATGGTTTCGACACGCAGGCCATCAGCTATATGGCGCCGTCGATCGCTAAAGAGTGGGGGCTCAATAAGCAGCTTCTCGGGCCGATCTTTTCGTCGGCGTTGACTGGATTGATGGTGGGCTATTTGCTCGTGTCGCCGTTTTCGGACCGCTACGGGCATCGCAAGCTCGTCATCATCAGCACCTTTGCTTTCGCGTTGCTGACGTTCGCAACCGTCTTCGCAACCAATGTCACCGAATTGATCGCACTGCGATTCTTGACCGGTATCGCGCTCGGGTCGGTGGTGCCCAGCGCTATCGCATTGACGACAGAGTTCAGTCCCGCGCGACTGCGTGCGACGTTTGTTCTCGCGATCTATTGCGGATTCTCGCTGGGTTTCGTCGCGGCCGGGGCTGTCGCGGCGTGGGCTATTCCTGAATATGGCTGGCGATCGATGCTGTGGATCGGCGCAGCGGCGCCCATGGTCGTCGCAATCCTGGCGCTGATGTTCTTGCCGGAGTCGATGGACTTTCTGATCCGCACAAAGGCGCAACCGGATGCAGTCTGGCGCGTGGTGCGTCGCGTCGATGGTGCGTTGCCGGTGCAGGGGCCGACGCAGTTCGTCACTGAGGCAGCTGAGCGGCGCAGCGCGGTTGGAAGTCTGTTCTCGTCCGGCCGCGCTGCCGGAACGCTGGTGATCTGGGTCGTGTTCATGCTTAACCTGGCCGAATTCTACGCGCTGCAAAGCTGGCTGCCGTCGATGCTGACGAATGCCGGCCATTCTCTCAACACGGTCGCGCTTGCCACCACCATGACCACTGTCGGCGGCATCGTCGCCGCATTCGTGATCGGCCCGGCGATGGACCGCATCGGGCCCTATGGCTCGCTGGCCACGGTTTATCTGGCTGGCGTCCTGTTCGTTATCTTGTTCGGCTATTCGATCGACAAGCCGAGCTGGATGATGGTGTCGACTGCTTTCTGTGCGGGCTTTTGCATCAGTGGCGGACAGAAGAGCGCGATCGCGCTGGCGGCGATTTATTATCCGATGTCGATCAGATCCACAGGCGTGGGCTGGGCTCTCGGGATTGGCAGATTAGGCGGCATTGGCGGCCCCTTGTTGATTGGCGCCTTGCTCGCGTATCACCTCAGCGCGCAACACATTCTCTACTTTGCAGGGATCCCGATGCTGATCGCCGGATGGCTTATCCTTCTGCTCGGGTATTGGTACGGGCGAGATGGCGCTAAAGGCGAAGGTTGAGTGAACTTTCAGTGTCGCCGATACCACCTCGCTAATTGTCCTTCTCGTCGGCAAATCACGACCACCGGCCCCGAGGGAAAAGGCCATCGTTTGCGAGCCGGGCACTGGGGGCAAGCGCTGGGGCCGCATCACCTCGCGTCATTAGGGCGGCCGCCCGGCTCTGCGATCGAAGCTGGGGCCTCCTGCTGACACGCCTCGGCATGCGTTCGCGCGAATTCATAAAGTTTCGCCGGTTGCTGAGACGTTCTGTCGGATTATTCATGTTGCGGCTGAATATATCTAATTCGGCTGCAACCACTAGTCGGTCAGCCACAACGGGCTATTTGTTGAGCATCTTCAGTTAAGGCAACGAAGATCGAACCGATCAAAATCCCAGATCAGGTTGGAGTGCGGAAGGCCTCTTCGCCCAGTTGCGCACGCTGGCTGCCTGCGTGAGATGGCATCCCGGAGCCGAGCTGATGTGGACCTGAACACCATAAAGGCTTCTGGACGTGGCAGCTGAGCCGTTCTGGCGTATATCGCGACAAGACCTCGACAAGTTGATGACCACGTTGGACATCACCTTCGTCAGGCTGTCGGAGTGCGCGCTTGCGGCGGGTGCCCACCTGGCGGTTGCCCGCGCGGAAGCCTCCACCATCCACTACTGTCTTCGAGGCGCCGGGTTCATCCTCCTAGACGACGAAACGCCCATACACCTGATGCCGCATACGCTGGTGATAGTCCCGCCTGGGCGAGCAATGACAATCGTCGCGACGGAGCGCCCGACCACCCCACGGAACGTCGGCAAGCACGGCGAAGGCGCCTTCGCGCCGGGCTCGTCGCACCGGCACACCGTCGGAGACGGGGAGCCGACACTGGTGCTTGTGTGCGGGACCTTCCGAGCCAACTACGGGCCAGCATTGGACTTGTTCGCATCCCTTGCAACGCCCATTGTCGAGACGTTCGACGTGCACGACCAGCTCGACCGCGTGATGGCCTATGCAACGGCGGAGCTCGCGGCCCAGGACGTCGGTGGAGGGCCGATTTCGGCGGCGCTGCTGAAGCTCGTGTTGCTCGCGCTGCTTCGGCGTTGCTTGGTCTCGACGAAAGCGTGGGTGGAGCGCTTCTCGATCTTGAGCGACCCGCCGATCGCACGGGCTTTCGCCGAGATGGCCTCGCGTCCGTCCCTTCCGCACACCATTCAGAGTCTGTCGCACGCCGTCGGTCTCAGCCGCTCAGCCTTCATGGCGCGGTTCTCCGCCGCCTTCGGAGAGTCGCCCATGTCACTGCTGCGCCGCGTGAGGATGCGCCACGCTGCTGACCTGCTCGCAGCCAACGCGCTGTCGATCGACCAGGTCGCCCTAAGCGTCGGCTACCAGAGCCGGAGCAGCTTTACGCGCACTTTCCGCAGGTACTACGGCAGCGACCCGTCAGAATACCGCTCCAAAGCGCAGCGCGCCCCGTTCTCAAGCGCGGGCCCGGCGGAAGATGCGATCGTGGAATCCGACGCCGCGTGAGAAGCGTTCATTCCGCGAGAGCGTAGGCGCCGCCGCGCGCGACCGCGTGAGGTGCGCTGGACGCGACTGGAATCGGCGCACCCAGGCGTCAAGATTCTCAGCAGCGCTTATTCCCTCCCACGTCGATGTGGATTACTGAGCACGCGTTTGAGCCCGACGCCTCGCTACTTGTAGGCGTCGGTGATCTGGTGGGCTCTCGCGACTGATGCCACGACGAAGGACAGGTTGGTACACCTCACCCGACACGTAGCCCGGCACAAGCCGCAAAGAGCTCGACACCAACGGAGACTGCGGCCCGGTCGGCAGTCGCGGCAGCGTCGCCGCTCTGTCTTCGTCGTCGACAACATCCTTGTACTCGAGAGTGTCGAGCCGCGCCGTATCTGCAAACAAAAAGGCCGCGCTGTGCGCCTCAGCCAGGCGCGAGCCAGGCCTGGTTGAAGGAGTCGCGTAGAGCTTATCGCACGTTTCTCAAGCTGTGGAGCATCATAATAGAGAGTCGACAGTCCATCGTTTCGAGCCGGCGAGACCCAGAAATAGGGCACAGCACATCGCAGCGAATACAGAGTAGTCGAATGGCGACTTGATCCCAAACGAGATCGCCATGGCCGAGCCGAATAGGAAAAGGAGGCCCGCGCTGCCGAAAGCCGCCCACCGCAGCGCGAGTCCGAGGACCAGCGTAACGCCAAATAGGAGCTCCAGCACCGTCGCGGCCGTGCCGAGAAAGGGTATCATCCATGCTGGTGCGAATGCATTTACCTTGGCCGCGTAGGCCAAAAATCGCTCGAATGTTCCCCAGGAAACTCCGCGCCCGCCTGGATTGCCGTAGAACCCGAGCCGGTCGCTGACCGACAAGAGGAACGAGACCCCCAATGCGGCGCGGCTTCCCAGCGAAAGAAGATCGAGGGCAAGAGAAGCTCGCTGCTCCGCGGATTGGAGCTTGAGGATGGGTTGGCCACGCGAAGTGCGCAGGATGCCGCGAAGCGCTTCGGTTGTTGTCATAATTGCGCGCTACTACGGGTAGGTGGGGGCAGGAACCTTGGGAGCGGCACGGCGACAGCCAGGCCGACGGTGCTCGACAATTTCATGGGGGGTCTCCCTGTTGATCGCGCGGCATACGGCGCAACGGCTTCAATCCCCGTCGAGGCGGCCGCGCGTGTTCGGCCTGCCCGGCGGACCTCAGCATCGGACGCGGCCCGCGAAATTAGAAATTCCCTTTGGACATGCATTCGATAGGCGTGAGGTATCGTCGTCCAAAAGCGCTGTGCGCGCCGGCGTCCCGTCCGTCTGCGATCAGCCGTCGAGGAGTGCGCCGTACTCGGGGGGCGCGCCGCGTCGGAAGACATGAAAGGGCACTTCGCGATCACTCTTCCCGTCGTGTCGCATCGCTTCGAAAACACCATGCGCCGACCGCATGCCCAGGCCCGACGGCTCTTGCGGCACCTCCGTATGGAGCAGGACAACCCGTCTGTCTTCGATTTGTAGTAGGCGATTGCGAGCGCGCCGTCGCCAAGGGGCATTTCACCGGCTCATGGCTCGGATTATCCCGGATGTCGCTTCTGTCTCTGTCGCCCAAGCCGACAAAGTTAGTAGGCCCGTTAGCGATGGTCTGCCGGCCACAGCCGCGGCGAGCGGCGCAAGCCGTGTGTCTGGACGAACGGCGACGGGTTGTGGATTCGTGGCGCGATCCGCGGACTTGCCTTTCCGCCGCGGGAAATCCCTCGTCTCGAGTGTCGCGACTAGAGGGTCGCGCCGACGCTCTCGAACTCCTTCGCGGCCTGGGCGCACAGCTCAGCGGTGCAGAGCAGACACCCGTCGCCTCGCAACTTACTCAGGACGAGGGCTCTGTTGCTGCGCAGCTGCTCGAAGGAGTGGAGATGGCCTCGGAGTCTGGCGGAAGGAAGTCTGCTGCAGTATCCCCGTCCAACGAGGGCGATGCCACGTCTGTATCGCGCAGCCAGCCCCCCGGCGTGCGCGCGTCGTGGTCATGCGGGCGCGCTTGCCATCTCCGGGAGCGTTGCGTGCGACATGTCCCGGCGGGGAACTTCGACCGACCAGTCGCGAAGCCGCGCGACCTTGACGAAAGCGTCCAGCGCCGGCGAGTAGCGGCGCCCCTGCACAGCCAACAGCCGCACCTGCCGCAAAACCGGGTCGCCTTCGAGAGGAATGGTCTTAAGCGTCGGAAGGCGCGGCATGTGCTCGGGCGCGAGTACCACGCCGAAGCCAGCCGCGGCCATGTGCTGCAGGTGCAAGTCGTGACCGCTGCAGTGGCCCAGGCGCGGCGGTTCCTCGGGGAAATACGACCGTTGGATCTTCGGGGCGACGTCGCATCCGGCGCGTTCCAGCAAGACCGTCTCGCGGAGGTCGTCGATGCCGATCGAGGGACGGTTTGCGAGCCGGTGTGTCGGCGCGAGAACCGCGACGTAGCGCTCCTCGAACAGCAACCAGTCGTCGATGCGGGCGGGAATGTCCTGCACGTCCCCGACCATTGCGGTGTTGATCTCCCCCGCAAGCAAGAGGTCGACGAGCTTCTCGGCTGTCTCCTCACGCAGCTCGACGTGAAGTCCAGCGACGAACTTTGCGATCTCCGCGATCAGATCGAGGATGAGCGACGCCGAGATAGAGGGGGCGAGGCCGATCTTCAGTGGCGCGACCTCCTTGCGTTGGAACTCCTTGGCTCTGCGACGCGCCGTCTCTGCCGAGGCCACTGTGCGCGCCAGCATCGGAAGGACTTCCTTCCCAAGGTCGGTGAGCTGCGTCAGCTGGCGCTCGCGGTAGATCAACTGGCCGCCGAGCTCTTGCTCGAGCTTCTGCACCCCCTTGGTCAGGGCGGGCTGCGTGACATTGCATTGCTCGGCTGCGCGGGTGAAGTTGAGTGTGGACGCGACGGCGAGGAAGTAGCGAACTTGATAAAGCTCCATGGCTCGTTCTCCGTTAAGTTGCTCCTGTCTATACTGACGAGCCGTTGCCTCGACGACGTGACGGGGCGCGCCGCAATCATGGCGTATGGACGCCACTTGCATGCACGCGTTGGAACGGCTCGGTCTATTGGTTTGGACGCACGGACACGCTTTCTGGAGGCCCCGAGAAGCGGGCTAGTTCGCGGCGAGGTGGGCGGAGCTCCCTGAGTAGGAAGTCCGCAAAGGCTCGCGCGGCAGGCTTTATGGTCTTTCCGCCGACGAAGAGCGCATTCACTTCCATCGAGCCAAAATCCCAGTCAGGCAGCACCCGCACGAGCTGCCCGGCCGCGAGCTCTGCCCGCGCGCTGTTTTCGCTCGACGCGGCAATCCCTAGCCCGGCGACGGCGCTTGCCGTGGCTCCTTCGTTGATCGTTATAGCGAGCTGGCTGTCAACGCGCACGGAGGTGACGCGGCCGTCCTTGCGGAAGGAGAAGGTCGGCGAGGGGTGCGCCGGACCGATGATGACCGAGTGGTGCGCGAGGTCCGACGGCGTTGTGGGCGTGCCGCGCTCCCGTAGGTAGTCTGGGGAGGCCATGAGTATCCTCGGCAGGTGGATGATTTTGCGCGCCATCGCGCTCGAGTCGGGCAGGGGGCCGAACCGGAACGCCACGTCGATGCCCTCGGTCACGAGGTCTTGGTAGCGATCGTTCGCCACGAGCTCGATCTTCAGCGTCGCGTGCTGCTTCAAAAACGCGGGAAGCCGCGGGATGATTTCCCTGAGCACGAAACTTGACGATGTGCCGACGCGGAGCGAGCCGCGCAACTCTCCCGTTCCGCGCGCCTCGTGGTCGGCCTCGTCGAGCGCCGCCAGGATCGCCTCGACGCGCATCAGGTACGTCGCGCCAGCCTCGGTCAGCGTCACCGCTCGCGTGGTGCGGCTGAAGAGCCTGGCGCCGACCTCCTCCTCGAGCGTGGCGATCAGCCGGGATGCAGACGGCTGCGACAGGCCGAGCTCGCGGCCAGCACTGGAGAAGTTCCCGACGCGCGCGGCGCGGACAAACAGTCTGAGTGTTGAGAGTCGGTCGTTCATCGCTCGGCGCGCTCTGGGCGGGCTACACGGAGGCCGGGGCCAGCGCGAACGCTGTCAGGATCGAATCGAGCGCGGCGGCGACCGCCACCACAGCGCGGACGGCGGCGATCCTAAGCTCCCCTGCTCGGCGGAAGCGAAAAAGATCGACTTGCTTGCTTCAAGTTCCGTCATCATCTTTCCTTCTGCGTCGCAGTTGCGCTCCGAGTTCCTTTGGGACCAGCGGGTATGGTGCTTATTGACCTGCGTGTGCCGCCGTAGCGAGTAAAGCCGGGCAAATCGCTGCAAATTGCTGCTAAAAAGAAGGAGGATCCACGTCTGCCGCATCCGGCAAGACCATGGGATGGCTGGCATTTCTCGGGCGATGGAGTACGATTTCTCCAGGCTGGAGAGAGGCCGCGCGTGTGGCGCACGAAGAGCTTGATCAGCCGACTTCAAGCCGAAGCCCGACACCGGAGTCTGACAGATGGTGCAGCAGTCGCTGAACATCGCGTACTCGGACGGTAGCTCTCAGGTGTTGTGGGAGGACGGCGATCGCGTGTTCAGCCGTGGCTGGCGACTGGACGAAAATGGGAACCGGCTCGCCGTGCTGCTTGTTGCCCCTGCCACCGACCACCCATCCCGCTCAAGACTCGATCGCCTCACGCACGAATACGAGCTGAAAGATGAGCTCGACACCGCATGGGCGGCGCGGCCGCTGGCCCTCATGCGCGACGCCGGTCGGACCGTGCTGGTGCTCGATGATCTGGGTGGCGAGCCGCTCGACCGTTTGCTCGGTGGGCCCATGGAGATAGGACGCTTCTTGCGCCTGGCTATCGCCGTTACCTCGGCTCTGGGCAAGCTGCATCAGCGCGGGCTCATCCACAAAGACATCAAGCCAGCCAACATCCTGCTCAACGAAGCGAACGGACACGTGCGGCTCACCGGATTTGGCATCGCATCGCGCCTGTCCCGCGAGCGGCAGGCGCCCGAGCCGCCCGAGACCATCGCCGGTACGCTTGCCTACATGGCACCCGAACAAACCGGGCGGATGAACCGCTCGATCGACGCCCGCAGCGATCTCTACGCCCTCGGCGTCACGCTATACCAGATGCTCACGGGCGTTCTGCCCTTAACGGCGGCCGATCCCATGGAGTGGGTGCACTGCCATATTGCCAGAAAGCCGGTGCCGCCAGGGGAACGCTTAGAGAGTGTCCCAGCGCCCGTCTCGGCGATCATCATGAAACTGCTCGCCAAGACACCCGAGGATCGTTACCAGACCGCTGGCGGTGTCGAGCGCGATCTGCGACGCTGTCTGGCGGAATGGGAAGCGCGCTGCCGCATCGATGACTTCCCGCTCGGCCTGCAGGACACGCCGAACCAACTGCTGATCCCCGAGAAACTCTACGGGCGGCGAAGCGAGGTCGAGACCTTGCTCTCCGCCTTCGATCGCGTCGTCAACAGCGGTGCCCCGGAATTTGTCCTGGTCTCGGGCTATTCCGGCATCGGCAAGTCATCGGTCGTCAACGAGCTGCAGCCGGTGCTAGTGCCGCCACGCGGCCTTTTCGCTTCCGGCAAGTTTGATCAGTACAAACGCGACATTCCCTATTCGACTCTTGCACAGGCCTTTCAGAGCCTGATCCGGCCACTGCTCGGCAAAAACGAAGCCGACCTTGCGCCTTGGCGCGATGCGTTACGGGAGGCGCTGGGACCGAACGCAGGACTGATTGCGGATCTCGTTCCAGAAGTGAGGCTCATCATCGGGGAACCCCCACCCGTCCCCGAGCTGCCACCCCAGGACGCGCAACGACGCTTTCAGATGGTCTTCCGCCGTTTCCTTGCGGTGTTCGCCCGGTCGGAGCATCCGCTGGCCCTCTTCCTCGACGACTTACAGTGGCTCGATATAGCCACGCTGGATCTACTGGAAGATCTGTTAATCCATCCGGACGTGCAGCACGTGCTGCTGATCGGCGCGTACCGGGACAACGAAGTCACGTCCGTTCATCCGCTGATGCGCACCCTCGATCGGCTTCGAGCTGCTGGAGCACCGGTGCAGGATATCGTCCTTTCGCCCCTCGCCCTCGAACACGTTGGCCAATTAGTTGCGGATTCGCTCTACTGTGACTGCGAGGGTGCGGCTCCGCTGGCGGAACTGGTGCTTGAGAAGACAGCCGGCAATCCATACTTCGTGATTCAGTTTCTTACGGAGCTGGTCGAGCAAGGATTGGTCACATTCGATTACAGTGCGGCGCGCTGGCTCTGGGATCTCGTCCGCATTCACGCCAAGGGCTATACGGATAACCTCGTCGACCTCATGGTTGGCAAGCTGAGTCGCCTGCCGATTCGCACCCGAAAGTTCTTGCAACGGCTCGCCTGTCTCGGCAATAGAGCCGAGTTTGCACACCTCGCAATCGTCTGCGAGTATTCAGACGAGGAGCTACGTCGTGAGCTGCAAGAAGCTCTGCAAACCGAACTCATCGTCATTTTGGAGGGCACCTGTCGTTTTGTCCACGATCAGGTCCAGGAAGCGGCGTACTCGCTGATCCCGAAAGGCCAACGCGCCAAAGCTCACCTCCGAATTGGCAGGCTGCTGGCGACGCATATCCCACCTGAAAAGCGGGACGAAGCCATCTTCGACATCGTAAATCAACTCAACCGTGGCGTTGCGCTTGTTAATTCACGCGACGACTGCGAACAGATAGCCGAGCTCAATTTAGTGGCTGGCAAGCGCGCCCAAGCGTCCGCCGCCTACACCTCGGCTCTCAGTTATTTAACGGCGGGTTTGGCACTGCTGCTCGATGATTGCTGGCAACGCCGCCATGATCTTATCTTCGCGCTTGAGTTGGCGCGCGCACAATGTGAATTCGTGTCCGGCGCGGTTACCGAAGCTGAGGAGCATCTACATGTACTTTCGACTCGAGCTGCGACAACGGAAGAGAAGACGACCGTCGCGTGCTTGCGGGTTGATTTGTACATGTCGATTGACCGAAGCGACCATGCCGTGACCGTTGGCCTTGAGTCGCTCCAATCTTTGGGCATCGACTGGCCCTCGCGTCCAACGGAAAAAGAAGCACGGCGCGAATATGAGGGCATCTGGTCCTGGCTTGGAAGTCGACGAATCGAAGATATCATCGACTCTCCGTTGATGAGCGATGCCACCTCCCTCGCGATGCTGGATCTCCTGATAAGGGTCGCGGTCCCGGCGTTCTTTTCGTCGTCACATTTATTTGCCGTTGCGGTCTGCAGGGCGGTCAGCTTGAGCCTTGAACGGGGCAACAGCGATGCCTCGTGTATTGCCTATGAACTGTTCGCTATGTTGGCCGGGCCCCATTTTGGCGACTACGACGCAGGATATCGGTTCGGGCGCCTTGGATGTGAGTTGGCCGAGCGACCTGGATTGAACCGCTTCCAGGCCCGGACGTACGAAACCTTCGGGTTCGTTATACCGTGGACGAAGCACGTTCGGTCTGGTCGAGATCTTTTGGTTCGTTCGTTCGAGATAGCAAATCGCAACGGTGACATCACTTATTCGGGTTACGCCTGCGGTCAGATAACAACCAACTATCTCATGGCGGGAGATGCGCTTGCTGACACGCAAAAAGAAGCAGAAAAGGGCTTGGAATTTGCAAAGAAGGTACGGTTCGGGCTGATCGTCGGTTGGAGCACTGGACAGCTCGGCCTCATTCGCACGTTGCGCGGTCTGACGAAGAAGTTCGGCTGCTTCGACGAGGAGGGATTTGATGAGGTCAGGTTCGAGAAGTACCTTGCCAGTAATCCGGCCCTCGCTCTTCCAGAGTGCTGGTACTGGATCCGCAAGCTGCAAGCCCGCTATTTTGCCGGCGACTACGCTGCGGGCATCTACGCGGCATCGAAGGCGCATCCGATGCTGTGGACATCATTGTCGCTGTTGGAGATGGCCGAGTATCACTTCTATGGCGCACTTTGCCGCGCGGCGGCCTGGGATCTCGCGACGGCAGACCAGCGACGCATATATCGGGATGCTTTGTTCGCCGATCGTGAGAAGCTTGAAATTTGGGCGCGGAATTGTCCAGAAAACTACGAGAATCGTGTCGCCCTCGTGGACGCTGAGATCGCGCGTATCGACGGTCGCCGTCTCGATGCAGAAGACCTGTATGAAGGCGCCATAGAATCCGCGCGATCAAACGGATTTGTGCATAACGAAGCACTTGCGAATGAGCTTGCGGCGCGCTTTTACCGGACGCGTGGCTTCGAAAAGATTGCGAATGTCTATTTGCGAGACGCTCGTCGTTGCTACGTCAGATGGGGGGCCGATGGAAAGGTGCGGCAACTCGACGAGCTCCATCCGCGGCTGAGACAGGACGAGCGCACGCCCATGCGAACAGGCACGATCGACGCACGGGTCGAACAGCTCGATCTCGCGACGATGATCGAAGTCTCACAAGCGCTCTCCGGCGAGATGGTGCTGGAAAAGCTTATCGACAAACTGATGCGCACAGCCCTCGAGCGCGCCGGCGCCGAACGAGGTCTTTTGATTGTCCCTCAAGGTGATGAGCTGCGGATAGAGGCCGAAGCGATCACTAGTGGAGAGAATGTAAAAGTGCATCTGCCGCGAGGGGCCGACATTGCAGCGGCGCTGCCGGAGTCGCTGGCTCGTTATGGAACGCGCACTCACGAGACGGTGATTCTCGATGATGCATCATCTCGGAATCCGTTCTCTGGCGATCCCTACATCGTTCAGCGTCGCGCGCGTTCCATTCTTTGTCTACCGTTGATCAACCAGCGAAAACTCATCGGCATTCTCTACCTTGAGAACAATCTCACCCCGAACGTGTTCACGCCAGGCCGCGTCGCTGTATTGAAGGTGCTTGCGTCGCAGGCGGCGATCTCGCTCGAAAACTCGCGGCTTTATGACGACCTCGCGGATCGGGAAGGGAAGATTCGGCGTTTGGTCGACGCCAACATCATCGGGATCTTCATTGCCGACCGCGAAGGTCGGATTCTTGAAGCCAATGACGCGTTTCTACGTCTCGTAGGATATGGCCGTGAAGACTTGGTTTCGGGCCGCGTGCGTTGGACCGAGCTGTCCCCGCCCGAATGGCGCGAGCGCGACGTACTCACCCAGGCTGAACTAAACTCAACCGGCATCGTTCAGCCCTTCGAGAAGGAGTATTTTCGGAAAGACGGCAGCCGCGTTCCGGTGCTTGTGGGCGCCGCGCTGTTCAAGGAAGGAGGCGACGAGGGCCTTGCATTCGTGCTCGATTTGACAGAGCGCAAGCGTGCGGAAGAGACGCTGCGGGCGAGCGAAGCGAAGTTTCGGGCAGCCATTGACGGGATAGCCGGACTCGTTGCGATCATGGCTCCGAGCGGCGAACTCGAATCCGTCAACAGCCCACTCACCGAGTATTTCGGCCGGACTGTTGAAGAGCTGAAGAACTGGGGGACAAGCGATGCAGTACATCCTGAAGACCTCCCCCGTGTCCTTGAAGCTTATGAGAGGTCACTCGCCGCTGGTACTCCCTTCCATCACGAACTACGCCTGAGGCGCTTTGACGGAGAATATCGGTGGTTTGAAAATCGCGGCGCCCCAATTCGCGACGAGTCCGGGCGTATCACGCGCTGGTACTGCCTGCTAACTGACATCGACGATCGCACACAAGCGTTGGCGCGGTTGCAGCAGATGCAATCGGATTTCGCCCACGTGAACCGCGTGAGCATGATGGGAGAATTGGCAGCCTCGCTCTCTCACGAGATCGCGCAGCCGATCGCCAGCGCGCGCAACAACGCCCGGGCGGCCCAGAATTTTCTGAGGATGCAGCCGCCGGACCTGGGCGAGGTCAGGGAGGCACTCTCCTGTGTCGTTGGGGACGCTGATCGAGTTGGAGAAATCATCGATCGCATCCGAGAGCAAATCAAGAAAGTGCCGCCGCCAAAGCAACGTTTCGATCTTAATGCGGCAATCAATGAGGTGATCGTATTGGCGCGAAGCGTAACCCTCAAAAATCGTGTTTCGGTCCAGACCCGGCTTGCGGAGGGGTTGCTCCCGGTTCTGGGGGATCGCATTCAACTGCAACAAGTCTTGCTGAATCTGATTCTAAATGCGGCTGAAGCGATGAGCTCGGTTGACGAGGAAGCAAGAGAGCTGTTGATCAGCACCGAGCAGGACCAGGCAGGCGCCCTCGTGGCCGTGCGCGATTCCGGGCCGGGCATTGATCCGGCGTATCTCGATCGGGTCTTCGACGCCTTCTACACCACGAAGTCCAGTGGAACAGGCATGGGGTTGTCGATTTGCCGCTCCATCATCCATGCTCATGGGGGCAAGCTATGGGCGGGAGCGAACGAACCTCGCGGCGCTGCATTTCAGTTCACGTTGCCCGACGCCGGAAGCGAGCTCACGACTCCTCTTCAGGCGAGCCACCGGAACTGAGAGCCGCGCAAACACATCGTGTGAGATGGTCCTCATCCACCGGCTTACGCAGGTAACACAAGACCCCATCGTTCAGGGCGCGAGCCCGGTCAGCATCGCTGGGAAACGCCGTCACGAGGATTGTCGGTATCGCGTTGCCCGTGTCGACAAGGCGCCGGTAGAGTTCGAGCCCGGTCATGGCAGGCATATGGATGTCAGCGATCAGGCATGCTGTTTCGGCCAGCCGCGGCGAGCCGAGAAAATCGGGTGCAGACGAGAAAACTTCGACCGTATAGCCCAGCGATCTCATGAGCCTGTACATGGACTCACGAAAGAAGGGATCATCTTCAACGACCGAAACCAGTACCTTTTTCATCATACCGCCCATGGCCGTTCGCTGGACGCGTCTACGGGCAGACAACTATCCAATTGGAGTGGAGCTCCGCGCCGAATTGGCTGTCAGCTCAGAGAATGCCACCAGCGTGCCGCCTGTGCCCCGTAAACTTTGGTTTATCTGGATGATGATTGCGATGCCAATCCGGCATGGCTTGTGATCGAGGCGTCCGCCGGACGAAAGCAGTCGCGGGATCGCAGCGGGCGACGTCAGGACGCGTCCAAGCGTCCTAAGCCTTCGTATCATCGACCCGCCCCTTTTGGATGCCAGAGCTTAACCTGCGCGCAATTGAGCGGTTGATGACATTCCTCTTAGTCTTGGTGCATCCGAAATGTGCACGGGCCAAAAGGAGAACACAATGCCTTACCGCCTGGAAAGTCACAGTTCTGATAGGGCCATGCGATGTGCGGTCTGTGAGGGCAAGTTTGGCCTCGTTCGGCACTATTCATGGCGAACGCCGCTTTGTTCCAGGGAGTGCGTCGATCGCCTCAAGGAGCGCCGCCAAAGTGACCACAATTGGATGGGCTGGTTCCAAATCGTTCTTGACCAGCCCCCTGAAAACCATGCGAGGGCGTCGTGACGAGTCAGATCTCACAAGGAGGCAAGCAAGTTTGAAGAGAGTGCAGACTTTGCTTCGCGGATGCCAAAACGATGACGGACCGAGCAATTGCGGCTCAACTTAATGGACTTGCCGACGACTACGAGCGGCGAGCCGAGAAGGCTTCGCTCAAGGATGGAAAGCATTGCTTGGTCCGCTGTTAGCACTGCATACGAGCGCATACGTGAGCTGATGGCCTGAGCAAGTATCGGCCGAGCGAGATCGAACTTAGGCCGAAAGCCGACCAGAGCTCGGACGCGAGCGAGCTGCATCAGCGCGCGAGCTTTGGTTTACCCCGTGCGCATCCTTCAGAAAAAAGGACTGTTCAGGTTCTAGGATTGGGATTAGAAATGCGATGTCTGCCGGACC
This sequence comes from Bradyrhizobium sp. Rc2d, assembly GCF_900099855.1. Lineage (NCBI taxonomy): Bacteria > Pseudomonadati > Pseudomonadota > Alphaproteobacteria > Hyphomicrobiales > Nitrobacteraceae > Bradyrhizobium > Bradyrhizobium sp. Rc2d. The sequence goes on from NZ_FNCU01000059.1 coordinate 48,448, forward strand.
TGCAAACCACTATGCAGGCTGATTTTCGCGATCTCTTCCGAGTGGCAGCGATGTCTGAGGCAACCTCCACGGTATTGGTCATCGACGACGATCCGGATCTCCGCGCGTCGGTCGGGCGCCTGCTGCGATCCCTCGGCATTAACGTTCAGCTATTTGCCTCCATTTCCGACTTCCTCAAGTCCGATCCACCGGATTGCCCCACTTGCCTGGTGCTCGATATCAGATTGCCCGACCAAAGCGGCCTCGATTTCCAGCGTGAGCTAGCTGCGGCGAACAGGGAGATCCCGATCATATTCGTCACCGGCCACGGAGACATACCGATGTCTGTGCAGGCAATGAAGCGGGGTGCGATCGAGTTCCTGACCAAGCCGTTCCGCGACCAGGATCTTCTCGATGCCGTTCAGCTTGGCTTGGCCCGGGATCGTGCGCGGCGGGAGAATGATAAGGACTTGGTCTCCCTTAAGCAGCGTTTCGCCTCCCTAAGCCCCCGGGAGCGCGAGATCGTAATTCAGGTGGCGCGGGGCCGTCTGAGCAAACAGATTGCTCACGATATCGGCATCACCGAAGCCACCGTGAAGGTGCATCGCAGCAGGGCGATGCAGAAGATGCAGGCCGGTTCGCTTCCAGAACTCGGCCGGATGGCTGACAAGCTCAAGCTGGTGCCTGATACGCCGCAGCGCTCTTAAGGTCTTGGGCGAGTTTATTCGCAAGGCCGGATGAGTTAAGCAGTAGCGCGATCTCCAAAGCAAATATCAAGAGAATGGCCGGCGGGCACTACGCCGCCGACCTTTCTTGCTACTGCGGCTCTCGGGTCCGGTTCCGCTGCGATTCTCTGCACCGAGTTCCAGAGCGAACCAGGAGCGGGCTGCTGTCCACTTGGCAGTCAGGGGACCGCCGTCTCTATCGTAACTCGGTGCAGCGATGTACGGAGGAAGTTTCATTAACGAATCCGACGCCGATTGATTGATCACGAAGTGCCGCGCGGTTGCGCGGTTGTTGGGCGACGGTGTGATTTGCGCCAAGTGCTGCCATCACGACTGAGATATCCTCTGACTTGATCCCGCCACAGCACTTACAATCTGCCGTCCAGTTGAAGCCGTCGCCCGGCTTCTAAATCTAGGTTTACGCGATGCAACCAATCGGTCATTGCGACCCACCCGCGTGGAATAGCTCGCGACACTCCAAATGGTCAGATTACGGGTCACTAGCATCTTTTGCCTGGATTAGTCTTGTCAAAGCAAGTGAGGTCAGTATGCGATCGACTGCAGCTTTCGGACGCTTGGAGCAATTTGATCTTGAGCCGCAGCTTAACGTCGTACGCATCATCCAGCACCCCGCTGCGGCCAGGCCACTCTTCGCGAAACGAACCGAAGCAACCGGCTCGACGCCAACAGAGGTTTCGTTCGGACCGTTTCGCCTGCTTCGAACGCAGTTCCTTTTGCTGGAAGGTGACAAGCCCGTGCCTCTTGGAAGTCGCGCTCTGGAAATACTGATTGCTTTGCTCGAACGCCACGGAGAGTTAGTTAGCAAGCAGGATTTGATGGCTCGCGTTTGGCCCAATGTTTTCGTTGAACCCGCCAACCTCACGGTTCATATGTCAGCGTTGCGTCGCGCGTTGCGCGACGGTCGGGACGGGAATCGCTTCATCATCAACATCCCCGGACGCGGCTACTGTTTCGTCGCCTCAGTCGCGATATCGGCTCGCGAGAATTGAGCGCAACAATTTAGCTAGAAACTACAGGCGACCGATCCGCAGCGGACTGGGTGTAGCGCCGTCAAATCGTTAAGAGGGAAAGGGCGGCGGCCTCTCTGCCGGCATCCGAAACAGTCACTCGGCTTTCTAAGCCAAGGTTTATGTGGCGCAACGAGAGCCGTACCATCGAACAACCCACGTGCAATAGAAAATAGACCGCCAGAAATGTAAGTCTCGTCGCGACAACTCGCGTCTGGAGGCCGCTCATGAGGATCATGGCTGTTCTCATCGCTTCTGCTCTGATCAATGCACCTACAATTCCCGGTTTTGCGGCGGAGTCCACGTTAAACAAGGATGTTGATGCCGCTCGCGCTGTATCGGCGATTGTCCACAGCAAATCGGATAATGCGGTCGACAATGGGAAGACTTGTCGCGCCTACGCCGCTTCATTTTATGAGTCCGAGATGCTGCGGCAAGCCGCTGCCGAGCGCGCCGACGGCGCACGGATGTTTACTGCGCTCAATTCCGTGATCAACGCTTTCAACGACCTGTTTGCGACGAAATGCGGAAGCTGATCCTCACCACCACGAGGTCCTCGGATGATCATGTTCCCGGTTATGACCACTTTGATGTGGTTTGAGGCCGCGATGTCGGTTCAGTCACTCTCCAACAATGCTCTTCGCAAACTGATCGCGGGTCCCACGGTCTTCATCTGCGACGAGTGCGTCGAGCTCTGCATGGACATCATCCGCGAGGAGAACAAATCCTCGCTGGTCAAGTCGCGCGACGGCATTCCGACGCCGAAGGAAATCTGCAAGGTTCTGGACGACTACGTGATCGGCCAGAGCCATGCGAAGAAGGTCCTGTCGGTCGCGGTGCACAACCACTACAAGCGCCTCAATCACCAGACCAAGCACAACGACGTCGAGCTCGCGAAGTCGAACATCCTGCTGATCGGTCCGACCGGTTCGGGCAAGACGCTGCTCGCGCAGACGCTCGCCCGCATCCTGGACGTGCCGTTCACGATGGCGGACGCGACGACGCTGACCGAAGCCGGCTATGTCGGCGAGGACGTCGAGAATATCATCCTGAAGCTGCTTCAGTCCGCCGACTACAATGTCGAGCGCGCCCAGCGCGGCATCGTCTACATCGACGAAATCGACAAGATCAGCCGCAAGTCCGACAATCCCTCGATCACGCGCGACGTGTCGGGTGAGGGCGTGCAGCAGGCGCTGCTCAAAATCATGGAAGGCACGGTGGCTTCGGTCCCGCCGCAGGGCGGCCGCAAGCATCCGCAGCAGGAGTTCCTGCAGGTGGATACCACCAACATCCTATTCATCTGCGGCGGCGCCTTCGCCGGCCTCGAGAAGATCATCTCGGCGCGCGGGCGGTCGACCTCGATCGGCTTCGGTGCCCAGGTGCTCGCGCCGGAGGACCGCCGTACCGGCGAGATCTTCCGTCACGTCGAGCCTGAGGACCTTCTGAAATACGG
>NZ_FNCU01000076.1:0-29792 GCF_900099855.1 Bradyrhizobium sp. Rc2d
AGGTATAGACATCGGTCGCTGACTTGCTGCCGAACAGATGGACGAAGAAATCGAGCGCAGAAGCGGCATTGGCGTTTGAGATTTCGAACACCTTGAGCCCGTAGTCGGTCGTGCATCTCGCATTGCTCGAATAGGTCTCGCGCAGCACCTCCGTCATCTCTTCCGAGGCGGCCTTGATCTTCTCGCAGCCTTCCCGTGCGCGGGCGAGGCCTTGCTCGGCAAGCTCGCGCCCCACGCCCGGCAAGGCGGCCTTCGAGAAATCCAACCATGGCATCCCGAAAACATTCGTTCCGTTCGGCGTCAATTTCATTTCGCTTTCACTCACGCAACATTCCCTTTCTCAAGCGAAAGCATTCCTCGCAACGCTCGCTTGCGTCACGAGAGCTCACGCTCTGTGTTCGATCAGATTTTGGATGAGCCTTGAGTTAGCCCCGACCCATACGACTTTGTGCTAAGAGAAAACGGGACTGTCGGTTCGGTTTGCGACTCTCGCCCAAACTTTTTTTGAGATTGTCAACACAAACGAAGGTATATGTGAGGAGTGCTGTGCATAACAGGAATATCCCGAGGGTTTGGGAAGTTCCTTCCCCAGCGTAAGCATTGCAAAGGAGGCCGGCGCTAGCTGCCGTTCCGATCAAGCCTGCCGGTGAGCTCTGCGATTGAAGCTCAAAAACTTCAGTGCTCGACTTCCGCAAATGGCCGATTCCGTTGAAAAAGGCAGCAGTAATGCGATGTAATGGCGCCGCCTCGGAAGCGGCCGAGCGGCGTTGTTGCCGGCCTGGGCCACACGTCGCATTTGCGACGCAGCATCGCAGTTCATGCGACCACCGAACGTGATACCCTGTCCTCCATCGTCCTCAAGCTGCGATGAGGATCGATCGAATGAAGCGGCGGGAGTTCATAGCGGCTACTGCGGCGCTGCTCGCTTCGCCGAGGCATGCGGGGGCTCAGGGGGCTCGCCGTCGACTTGGTTTTCTTGCCATAGGCGACGGGAGCGGGCAGGCCCTCAATCAGGCGGAGCGTGTGTTCCTTGAAACGCTGCGAAGTCTCGGGTGGGTGGAGGGAAAAAACCTTGCAATCGAGTATCGCTTTTCCCACCCCCCGGATCGAGTGCCAGCTGCCGCTGCCGACCTAGTTGCCTTCAATCCGGATGTACTCTTTGCAGCGGGACCTCAGGCAGCCCTGGCCATGAAATCGGCGACTTCGACCATTCCGATTGTATTCGTAGGGATAGCCGATCCTGTGCGGCTGGGCCTCGTGCAAAGCCTGTCGCGACCCGGTGGCAACATAACGGGTTTTACGACCAATGTACCCGATGATTTCCTCGCAAAACGTCTCGAAATCCTTCAGGAACTCGTACCCGGCGCCTCGAAAATCGCGCTCTTGATCAATCCGGACAATCCAATGACACGGCCATACTTGGCGGAGAAGATATCCGGCATTATCCGTCAGCTCGGTATCGTTCTGCTGATAGTTGAGGCGACCAAGGCCGACGACCTCGACGTCGCCTTTGCCTCGGCCGCCGCCCAACATGCCGATGCGATAGTGGATTTTGGCGATTCGCTCACCTATGTCGAGGCTCCGCGAATAATCGCGCTGGCGGCGAAGTATCATCTGCCGGCAAACTACATGTTCCGACAATATGCCAATGGCGGATTGTCGGTATACGGGGCCGACGTAGGCGATCTGATGCGCCGCGCGGGCAGTTACGTGGACAAGATATTAAGAGGCGCCAAACCTTCCGAGTTGCCGGTAGAGAGGCCAACCAAATTCGAATTGGTGATCAACTTGAAGATTGCAAAGGCGCTCGGCCTCACCGTGCCGCCTTCGTTGCTCGTCCGCGCCGACGATGTGATCGAATAGAGATGCTCTTTGCTGCGGCGATGCATGAGTCTGCTACTGGCCGATTCCGTTGAAAAAGGCCGGCAGTATTTCGTTGTAATAGCTCCGTCGCGACGTGGCCGGAACTGCTCTACTGACCTATGCGAGCGTCGGGGTGGGCATCGGGATCAGCTTGGCCATCTTTCGAAGGTTTTGGGCGGTGGCTGCGAGGATGAACTCGTCGCACGCGCCGTTTGGACCTCGTAAACGCAAACGGTCGAGCTTGAGAATGCGCTTGAGGTGCGCGAACAACATCTCGATCTTTTTTGCGGAGCTGGCGCGAGGTGCCTCCCCCCACGATCTCTTGGTCATTGGTCCACGCTCACCCTCAGTGTGCGGGCTAAAACGGACGTCCTTACGATTTGAGGGAAAGCAGTTTTGCGATCAGCGCGGCGGTCAGGTGGCGTGACCGTCGGGCGCGATGGCGTACACAAGCGCGCGGCGGTTATGCGCCGCCGGGTCTTGCTCGATCTCGCGGGCGGCTTGCATCGCTGCAAGAACGGTGGACCGCCGACGCGGTATTGACCGCGCCCGAGGAACAGCGATGCGGTGAAGTGATCCGCGTGGCGGATCACCTCGATCGCGCGGGTCTCGATCGCTCGAATGTCATCGGCCGATCTCCAGCGAAAGCGTTAGTGCTCGCTCGGGGGTCTGCAATGGCAACCGGAAACCGGCGTGCCCGTTCGGCTACCGATATCCCCTCGCCTTAATGATCACCAGTTGTGCAGCTTTGGGCGGCATAAGCGCGCTGGTCAGGACTTCCAGCAATGAATGAGGCGCTCGATATGAGTAGCCACTAGAAGTGCTTATTTTTGAGCAATACATCACCCTCCACTGCGCGGGGATAGTGGGCCGCCACTTCGAATGATGGTAAAAGGTCAAGAATGGCTTGCAGGGACAACTGCCCTTCGTAGAGCTCGCGGTCGCTATATTCCGTGTAGATGAAGCGCGTGTTGCTCAAGGTCTGCATGCCGCCGGCGATAACATCAGCTTCGGCTCCCTGGACATCCATCCAGATGAAATCGACCGTATTCAGCTTGGCTTCGCTGCACCAGTCGTCCAGCCGCCGCGTTTCAACCGAGACAGGGCGATCGAACCGAACCCAATCATACTCAGTAAGATGATTCTTCGGGCGGCGTATTGAGCCGGAGAGGTCCCATTCCTTCGCATCACCATCTGCATTGCTTGGATGGAAGTCGATCATCCCGTTTCGATCACTGATCGCGATTTCAAGCAGCTTCACCCTATTGAGGGATGGGCCCAGCTTCTTCTTGAAGCGTGCGATCGCTCTGGGGTCCGGCTCAAAGCAGTAGAGCTGAGCTTGCGGGCACAGGTTTAGAAACTGTTGCGTATCGGTCCCATCATTGCAGCCGATATCCAGGATGACGGGATTCGGCTTCTGAAGAAGTGAGACAATGTGCTGGTGTACTTCTACAGACGACACAGGTGCTTTTTCCATTGGGCGCGGAGATCGGGTGAATTTCGTCTTTGAAGCCGCAATCACACGCCAGACGCGCCGGCACAACGTATATCAACGTATATAATTCATATGCCCGTCAATCCCCTTGATCCATGACGGCTATTTGGATGCCATCGACATCAAGGGAATTCTGTCGGATCGGGAGATGCAGCCACTGCCCTACCCAGTGTCGGGAGACGCGCCCAACTGTGAGCCAGATCGTCGTCTCCGGTTCGCCTTTCGGGGCGGCGGAAAGATCGGCTTCGCTCGAATGTCACCTGTCGGCTATTCTCGCTGGAGCGTGTGGGCAGAGTGATCTCTCGTGCGCGGCAATAGCCAATCACCTCGATCACAGTTGCGCGAAATGTGCTCTGCCGACTGACGGTCGCCATCACAGATTCGCGGACGTAATTTGCGAGCAGCTCCGGGCGATTGCTTCCTCGGAATCATCTGTTCTTCGGAGAAGAGCGTACGCGGTCAAAGCCCCGGCGCACGGGTTGCTGCGCGCAAACAAGCCTCCGCGGCGATCGCGGCAGATCTCTTCGATATCATCCGATGATGGCCTGTCTTGCCGCCGCCTTTTACAGGAAACATCGCCTGAGTTTTCGAGATAGTTGGCATACTTGTTACTATGCGCGGCTACGTCAGATTCATCGAGCGCCGCTCTTCGATGAGTCTTGTGCACCGCACGCTTCGGCGGCGTCAGCTGTTAGATGCTGTCGTCAGACGAAGCAATCATGTGCAGCCCGGCCGCCGTCGTCGAAACACGCGGCGCTTCGATCGGTGTAACGGCCGCCCGTGCAATGTTGAGGAACCCTAGGCTTAATCCGGGTGTTTCGACGAAACGCGATGTCATTTTCCCAACAGCTTGGTGGGCTGTGTACCTGAGGGCGTTTGCTTCCGGACAAAGACACGCGCAGGCCAGACAACGATTCAGCAGAACTGCAGGCATGGATCTTCAGCTCATTTTTGGCCTGACTCTTGCTATAATTGGGCTGGTCACAATGTGCCAATCTCCAACTTGTTCAAACGCTCAGGAGAGTTGTATGAATTTCCGTCCGCTTCACGACCGCGTCGTGGTCAAGCGCATCGACGCCGATGAGAAGACCGCTGGTGGCATCATCATTCCCGACACAGCCAAGGAAAAGCCCTCGCAGGGCGAAGTCATTGCAGTTGGACCGGGCGGCCGCGATGAGACCGGCAAGCTGATTCCGATCGACATCGAGGTCGGCAACCGCGTGCTGTTCGGCAAGTGGTCCGGCACCGAGGTCAAGATCGACGGGCAGGACCTGTTGATCATGAAGGAGAGCGACATCATGGGCGTTCTCACCGACGTGTTTTCCAAGAAGAAAGCCGCCTAACCCAGCGCTCGCACAGCTCACCCCCTGACGAGCGCCCACCGGGCGCGCTGAAGGATGAGAAAATAAGAACTGAGGGAATTCTGTATGTCAGCCAAAGAAGTCAAATTCGGAGTAGACGCGCGGGATCGCATGCTGCGCGGTGTCGACATCCTCGCCAATGCCGTGCAGGTCACGCTCGGTCCGAAGGGCCGCAACGTGGTGCTCGACAAGTCGTTCGGCGCGCCTCGCATCACCAAGGACGGCGTTGCCGTCGCCAAGGACATCGAACTCGAGGACAAGTTCGAGAACATGGGCGCCCAGATGGTGCGCGAGGTGGCTTCGAAGGCGGCGGATGCTGCCGGCGACGGCACCACCACAGCGACCGTCCTGGCCGCCGCGATCGTCCGTGAAGGCGCCAAGTCGGTCGCCGCCGGTATGAACCCGATGGACCTGAAGCGCGGTATCGACCTCGCGGTCGAAGCCGTCGTCGCGGATCTCCAGAAGAACTCGAAGAAGGTCACTTCGAACGAGGAGATCGCCCAGGTCGGCACCATTTCCGCCAACGGCGATGCCGAGATCGGCAAGTTCCTCGCCGACGCCGTGAAGAAGGTCGGCAACGAGGGCGTGATCACGGTCGAGGAGGCCAAGTCGCTTGAGACCGAGCTCGACGTCGTCGAGGGCATGCAGTTCGACCGCGGTTACATCTCGCCCTACTTCGTCACCAACGCCGACAAGATGCGCGTTGAGATGGACGACGCCTACATCCTCATCAACGAGAAGAAGCTCTCCTCGCTGAACGAACTGCTGCCGCTGCTCGAGGCCGTGGTGCAGAGTGCCAAGCCGCTGGTCATCGTCGCTGAAGACGTCGAAGGCGAAGCGCTTGCCACCCTGGTCGTGAACCGCCTGCGCGGCGGTCTGAAGGTCGCGGCCGTCAAGGCTCCGGGCTTCGGCGATCGCCGCAAGGCCATGCTGCAGGACATCGCGATCCTGACCGGCGGCCAGGCGATCTCAGAAGATCTCGGCATCAAGCTCGAGAACGTCACGCTCAACATGCTCGGTCGCGCCAAGAAGGTGATGATCGATAAGGAGAACACCACGATCGTCAACGGCGCCGGCAAGAAGGCCGACATCGACGCGCGCGTGGCCCAGATCAAGGCGCAGATCGAGGAGACCACCTCGGACTATGACCGTGAGAAGCTGCAGGAGCGTCTCGCCAAGCTCGCGGGTGGCGTCGCGGTGATCCGCGTCGGCGGCGCGACCGAGGTCGAGGTCAAGGAGCGCAAGGATCGCGTTGATGACGCGATGCACGCGACCCGCGCGGCTGTCGAGGAAGGCATCCTGCCGGGCGGCGGCGTCGCCCTGCTCCGTGCCTCCGAGCAGCTCAAGGGCCTGCGCACCAAGAACGACGACCAGAAGACCGGCGTCGAGATCGTGCGCAAGGCCCTGTCCTGGCCGGCCCGCCAGATCGCGATCAACGCCGGTGAAGACGGTTCGATCGTGGTCGGCAAAGTTCTCGAGAACGAGCAGTACTCTTATGGCTTCGATGCGCAGACAGGCGAGTACAGCAACCTTGTCTCCAAGGGCATCATTGACCCGACCAAGGTCGTGCGCATCGCGGTCCAGAACGCCTCCTCGGTGGCAGCGCTGCTGATCACGACGGAAGCGATGGTTGCCGAGCTGCCGAAGAAGGCCACGGCCGGTCCTGCGATGCCTCCGGGCGCCGGCATGGGCGGTATGGACTTCTGATCGAGCCTCTCAAAATGTCGATGACATGCAAAACCCTGGCAGGAATGCCAGGGTTTTTTGCTTCGGGCGAGCTTGCAACCGTCGATAGCCCTTGCGAGCCTGGATGGGCAGACGGCGCCGAGAGCCCTAAAGGCCCAACCATTGGCCTATCCGTGTGAGCGGCGGTCTGGCCCAGACCTAATTTGCTTGGTTTGACTTTTCCTGCGGCGGCGACAGGGCCTCCGCCAAGGTAAAAACGGACCAGCAATTGTCGTTTGGCTTGCCGGGCTGCGAGAAGTCCGGCGAGACGCCGCGCTGGTAAGCCCGCAGGTCAAGATTGCGCGACCCGAGCTCGCTGCCCTGATCGACGCGGATCGTCGTCGGAGATCCGACTTCCTTGCAGGCCCTTTCCAGTCCACGACGTCGCTGCCGCGGAAGGCTCGCGCTCCGCAAATCCTAGATGCGGATCGGCTTAATGGAGTTTTCTCCGTGCAAACGGCACGAATCTTGATTCGTTTCTTTCGCACACCTTCGTAACCGTCATCAGCCTCAGGCCACCCGAGAAGAACATGAGAAAAGCCAAAGTTCTGATCGACCGCGACTTCACCATTGGTCACACGGACCCTCGTCTGTTTGGTGCTTTCATCGAACATCTGGGCCGATGCGTCTATGGTGGCATCTACGAGCCCGGCCATCGGAGCGCAGACGAGAGAGGTTTTCGGAAGGACGTGCTGGCGCTGGTGAAGGAGCTCGGCCCGACCCTCGTTCGATATCCTGGCGGCAATTTTGTCTCCGGATACAATTGGGAGGACGGCGTTGGGCCACTGGAGACGAGGCCGGCGCGTCTCGACTTGGCCTGGTTCAGCACCGAGCCGAACAGCTTCGGCACCAATGAATTCATGGACTGGTGCAGGGCCGCCGATGTCGCGCCGATGATGGCCGTCAATCTGGGGACCCGCGGCGGCGACGCTGCTCGCAATCTGGTCGAATACTGCAACCATCCCGGGGGAACTGCGTGGTCGGAGCTCCGCCGCAAGCACGGCTGGCAGACGCCCCATGGGATCAAGCTGTGGTGCCTCGGCAATGAGATGGACGGGCCCTGGCAGATAGAGCAAAAGAGCGCCGCCGCTTACGGGGCAGTTGCAAGAGAGGCGGCCAAGATGATGCGGTGGGTGGACCCTACCATCGAGCTTGCGGCGTGCGGCTCATCGTTGCGCAACATGCCTAGCTTTGGCCAATGGGAAGAAACGGTCCTCGAACACACCTTCGATTACGTCGACTACATTTCAATCCATACTTATCTCGAGAATTACAGTCAGGACACCGCATCGTTTCTCGCGAGCACCGACCTGATGGACAGCTTCATCGATGAGGTCGTCGTCCTAGCTGATGCGGTTGCGGCCAAGCGGCGCTCCAAAAAGCGTCTTATGCTGAGCTTCGACGAATGGAACGTCTGGTATCGAACGCGCAACGAGGTTGCCCCGGTGGTGGACCGCTGGCCAGTGGCACCACCCATCCTTGAGGAAATCTATACGATGGAGGACGCGCTCGCCTTCGGCGGCGCCTGCATTTCCCTGCTGAATCACGCCGATCGGGTGAAAGTTGCCTGCCTGGCGCAACTCGTGAACGTCATCGCGCCGATCATGACCAAGACAGGCGCAGGTGCGTGGCGCCAAACCATCTTCTTTCCTTTTGCGCATATGAGCCGCTTTGGTCGGGGCAGGATTTTGCGCGCACAAGTCGAGTCGGAGGCTTACTGTGCGTCGCACAACAATCCTGACGGTAGACCGGCCGAGACCTTTCCAGTGCCTGACGTGCCGTATCTCAAAATAGCGGCAGTCGCCGAACAAGGCGGCGGCTTGTCGCTCTTTCTGCTCAATCGTGATCTGAAGCAGGAGATGGAGGTGAGCGTCGAGGCCAGAAGCTTCGGTCCCCTGACAGTTCACGAGCGGCTCGAGCTCCGGCACGATGATCTGATGGCAGCAAATACCGAGAATACGCCGGACAAGGTCAAGCCGGCGCCCTTGCAAAGCGTGGCCTTTGACCGCGGGAGGTTGCAGGCGAGGCTCAAGCCGGCGTCATGGAATGTGATCTACCTGGCGGCAGACTGAGAAGATGAAGGGCTCGCGAAGGCGGCGCGCCAAAGGATCAATCACCATCGCGGTTTAGGTTCTTTCTTGAGCATGATTTCCGCGAAACCTAGCCAAGCTTCCCTTTGTCCGCCGCCATAGAAAAGGCGAGCCTCTTGGATTGATCCGAAGGTGGGACTAAGGCTTCAGCAAAGCACCGCGACGTCGCCCTCCGCACGTTGCCGTGCGGGTTGCGTGTCGCCGCATATGCGGTGGGCATTTCCGCAAAATTGCCCTGAAATCCCTGCACGATGACCACACGAAGCAGATTGATGCACCCCTTCGCCATTCGCACCATCTTATGCGATGCGATCGGTCCGGTGCATGCGAATGGCTGGAAGTCACCGAATCGTCTCATCGCGAAGCAATCCAGGAGATTTGGATGAACTTAGTGAAAACCTCTGCCATCGCATGCGCCCTTTCGGCCTTGCTTGTCGGCCCTGTCCTCGCGCAAGCACTTCCTTCCGAGTCCACGAAGCCCCACAGCGGCTTGCAAGGCAAGAAAACACAGGGCACCAAGATCGATGATGAGGTTTTGAGCGCGCACCCCGGCTCCGTGGGCGGAAAGGTGGGCATAAAATCAACTAAGGGGACTAAGGGTACGACCGGCACCACCGGCACGGCCCCGTCCAAAGCGATTATTGACGATTCGGCAAATGGTGGCAGCGCCGACACCGACTGAAGCCAGCACGTACGCCCCACAAAGCTCTGGTTGGCAACTGTGGTTGAAGGTTTTCTGCGAACAGCGGCCACGGTGAAGCGTTAGCATCCGATTCAAATCGTTCGGGATTTGCGAGAGCTGTTTGTGGCGAAACAGTCCGGCCTCCTTTCGGAGGCCGGGCGGAAGTCTGACGCTCGTTCGGCGTTCTCAAGATGAACGTGCTCTCAAAGAATTCTTAACGTCGGCGCCGTCGGGATCGGCCCAATCGCCGCTTTGCAATGTCGAAGTTGCGAGACTGGCCAGCTTTCGGCAATCGTAAGGCCGCCAGATCCACTTGAGGTCTCCGATGATGGGGTGAATTTCAAGTGGCGGCGTACCTCGCGCGTGATCGTGCCGAACAACCCGCGCTTCTGGCCGGAGACGAGGGCGCGGCGGAATTTTCGCGTTATGGCCGCGGGATATCATCGCGACCTGTGTGCCAAATAGCTGGTCGCAATCCGTCTGCCGATCGGCACCTTCGAAAAAACGCCCGAGCGTGACGACGCCGCAGTTCGGAGCAAGATCCCGCGACTTGTAACCCTGGCACCACGAGAGCCTGAGAACTTTAGCTCTCCGGAATGCGCCGGTTCGAGAGGTCCGCAAGTCTAGGGTCAGCTTATCAATGACCGAAATGGCGGAAAACTCTCGGCCCACAGGTTTGCCCTCGAGCACTGCTTGAGCTGCATAACTAAAGCGGCCTGCGGGCTCGTGAAAAGGTTCAACGAACTCTTCTAAGCTTTGGTGATCGGCCTGATCCGGCGCAGCAGCGTATTGGCATATTCCTCGCGCTCGCGGATGAAGCGCTCTTGGTGCGCTTTGAAGCTCTCGACCCGCTTCCTAATTTGATCGCGTTCGCTGCCACCATAGTCGGGCAGGCTGACGCGATCCCGGTCGATGACTTCTTTCGGTTGAGGCCGGGGCTGCCCGATCTCCACCTTCAGCGATCCGGCGAAAGCCATCGCTTCAGCGACGAGCGCATCGAGTTCGCTCTTCCAATCACGCATTGACGCTCTCCCGCGGAGTACGGCCCGTTACACAAGCCGCGACGTGGCCCGGACGCTGGTCGCGACAAAGGGCAGCCCAATCCTCATCCGCTTCTCCTTGAAAGAGGCGCCGACGATACTGCCGGCGGCCCTCCGGGTTCAAAATGCTCATTGTCAACAAATGCAGTCTAGCCCCGTGCCAGCGATCCTCTAGAGCCAAAATGCATCGTCTCCTTGTTTTGCCGTTGAGAACGCTAAGAGGCGCGACGCGGTTTCCACTGGGCCGCGAAGCGCCACATATCTTACAGATGGGAGGTGCCGAACTCGACTTATGGAGCTCTGCTGGCAATGAGGCACTTCAGTCCGACTTCGGCGGGCTCGCTGCGGCGGGCTGCGCGGCCGCCTGGGGTGCCCGGCCGACGACGACGGTAAGGAGGCCCTGACCCCACAGGCGTTTGGCAGCCTGCTTGGCGTCGTCCATCGTCACGGCATCGATGATGGCGTTGCGCTTTTCGATATAGCCGATCGGCAGCTTGTCCTGCTGATACTGCAACAGCTCCTGCGCGAGCTTGGAGGAAGAGTTGAGCTCCAGCATCTGCGAGCCCTTGAGGTAGGACTTGGCCTCGTCGAGCTCCTTCTGCGTCGGTCCCGCCTGGGCGATCCGGCGGACCTCTCTCTCGACGGCGTCGATGCTGACGCCGGCGCGGTCGGCGCGCGTGCCAGTATTGCCGATGAAGAGCGCCGAATGCTCCATCCACAGCAGCGATTCGTAAACGGAATAGGCCAGCCCGCGCTTCTCGCGGACCTCGCGAAAGAGCCGGGAGGACAATCCATCACCGCCGAGGATGTGGTTGACGACGTAGGCGGCCATGAAGTTGGGATCGCTGCGCTTCACGCCGGGGCCACCGAAGGCGATCACCGTCTGCGGCACGTCGAGCGTCACGAAGGCGCGTTGCGGCGGCTTTGCGGCCTCGACGTCGGGGACCGGCGTGAGATTGGCCTTGGCGGGCAGGCTGCCAAACGTCTTGTCGAGCAGCTGGCCGAGCGTTACCGGGTCGACGTCGCCGACGACCGCGACCTTCAACGTATCCTTGGCTAGCACGCGGCCGACGTAATCCTTCATGTCGGCGACCGTGATGTTCGGCACGCTTTCCAGCGTGCCGCTGGTCGGCCGCCCATATGGATGATCTCCGAAGGCGATCTCCCAGAACTTGCGGCCGGCAAGCGCGGTCGGATTGGTGGTGTCGCGGCGCAGGCCGGATATGACCTGGGAACGGATGCGCTCGACATCCGCGGTGTGGAAATGCGGCGAGGTTAGCGCCATCCTGAGCAGGTCGAAACCCTCGTCCTTGTTGTCGCGGAGCATGCGCAGGCTGCCGCGGAACGTGTCGCGGCTAGCACTGAAGGAGAGTTCGATGGCGCGGCGGTCGAGCCGTTCATGGAAGCTCTTGGAGTCGAGATTGTCGGAGCCCTCGTCGAGGAGCTCGCCGACGAGATTGGCGACGCCGGGCTTGTCCTTGGGATCCTGCGCCGAGCCGCCGGCGAAGGAATATTCCATGGCGATCAGCGGCACCGTTGCGTCCTGCACGAACCAGGCTTCGATGCCGCCCGGCGAGATCAGGTGCTGGATCTTGGCCGCCGCCTGCGAGGGCGAGATGGATGCCAAGGAGAGCGTCACGGAGGTCACGACGGAGAGCGCGATGCCGCGCATGCGGAGGAACGGATAGGTCACGAACGCTTCTCCTCGCGCTTGGCGGTGGCGGTGGCGGTATCCTTGATCAGGTAGCCGGTGACCGAGCGCTTCTTATCGAGCCATTTTTGCGCGGCGGCGCGCACCTGTTCGGCGGTGACGGCGCGGATGCGATCCGGCCAGCTGCGGATGTCCTCGGTGGACAGGCCTATCGTCAACGCTCTGCCATACAAGATCGCCAACACCGCCTGATCGTCTTGGGCGTAGATTGCCCGGGCGATGAGCTGGGTCTTGACCCGCTCGAGATCCTCGGCGCCAATCGGCTTCTTTACGATGTCCGCGATGACGTCGTCGATCACCTGCTCGACCTCCGCGAAGCTGACACCCTGCTTGGGCGAGGCCGAGATCGAGAACTGGCTCGGGTCGAGCGAGATGTCCCAATAGCTGGCGCTGGCCGAGACCGCGAGCGGCTTGTCGACGACGAGCGCGCGGTAAAGATAAGAGTTGTAGTCCCTGCCCAACAGTTGCGCGAGCACGTGGAGCGCGGCGCTCTCGCCGGCTGCGGCGGTCATCGCCGAGGGCACCACATAATGGCGGTGCACGCTGGGCTGCTCGACGCGCGGATCCGACAGCGTAACGGTGCGCGGAGCGGCCGGCTCCGGCTCCTGCGGACGGATGCGTTGCGCGGGGATCGCCGGCTGTGCCGGGATCGGACCGAAATTGCGCTCGACCAGCGGGCGCACGTCGGCGACCTCGACGTCGCCGGCGATCACCAGGATCGCGTTGTTCGGCGCATAGAAGCGGCGGTAGAAAGCCAGCGCATCCTCGCGATCCAATTTTTCGATCTCTTGCCGCCAACCGATGATTGGCCGTCCATAGGGATGATTGAGGTAGAGTGCCCTCTGAATTTGCTCGCTCAGCCGCGCCGCGGGACTGTTGGCAACGCGCATGTTGCGTTCTTCGAGCACGACGTCGCGCTCGGGCAGCACGTTGTCGTCCTTGAGCACGAGCCCGGTCATGCGATCGGCCTCGAATTTCATCATGGTCGGCAACTGCTCGCGCGGCACCTGCTGATAGTAGTTGGTGTAGTCGACCGAGGTTGAGGCGTTCTCGTTGCCTCCGGTGCGATGCACCGTCTGGGAGAATTCGCCGACCGGATGCTTCGAGGTGCCCTTGAACATCAGGTGCTCGAGGAAATGTGCGAGCCCCGATTTGCCCGCCGTCTCGTCTGCGGAGCCTACCTTGTACCAGATCATCTGCGTCACCACCGGTGTGCGATGGTCCGGGATCACGACCACCTGCAGGCCGTTGTCAAGCGTAAAGCTGGAGAGCCTCACGGAGCTCGAAGGAGCCTCGGCTGACATGCCATCTGTCAAGAAGGCGCAGGTCAGGGCCAGCGCTAGAAGGCACGCGACCGATCGAGATGAAGATGTCGGCCGCCTTGACAGCACTCGAACTGGAACGAAAGCACGGTGGGGCGGGTGGTTGGACGCGGCATTGTTATCGGCATGGTTCGTCCGCCGCTGGAGTGGCACGAGTTTTTGCAAGCTCCATTGCAGTTGTTTCTGGATGAGGAATGAGATCATGATCAATGTCATCTATCTGCTGCTCCATTCTTTGGATATCGCCAGGTCGCGCTTGCTCGAGGGTATTATCCTGGTCCGGCGGCGTCGCCGGCCAACCCAAAGCATTAGTCGTGCCAAGAAGGAACTCTTTGAATTACAACTTGGCCGCCCAAAGCAGCCTGTTCGCATCTTCACACATCGTCGCACCTCGGACACGGTGCGCGCGCTTTGCAACAAGTCTGGCTATCGAGAGGTCTCTTGCTTGCGGAGCGGGGTTGGACCCGCCTAGCGCTCGCAGTTGAGCGACAGATCATTTTGGTTCGTTGGTGCTGCGCGTATGTCCGCGCTATGCCGAACAGCCACGGAGTGGCGGTGAACATGATTTAAATGCCATATGTCAGTAAGCCTCCGAGGGAAGACGCTTTGCGGCGGGCTGGCCCGATGGTTGAGAACTGTACGTATGGACTGCCCATACGATCCGTTCGCTGAATCGGCTTGAAGTGGTCGATACAAATAGACCGACATCTGAGCTTTCTTCTTCGCGACCATGCCTGCCTCACAATCCGAGATCGTCGCCGGGACCTGGACATGACAGTTGTCGAGGATCGAGTTGTTTGGCCCGTAGACCTTCTTGATCTGGTTCAGCGACTGGGCGATCAGAAAACTCTTGATGCCGTAACCAGCCATGAAGGCGAGCGCCGACTCAAAGAAATCGAGCCGGCCGAGCGCCAGGAAGTCGTCGAGCATCAGGAGGAGCCGGCGCCGCCTGGCCTTGGCCTGGAGATGCTCGGTCAGGCGGCGGCCGATCTGGTTGAGGATCAGCCGGATCAGCCGCTTGGTGCGGTTAATGTCCGATGGCGGTACGACGAGGTACAGCGTGGTCGCTCGGTCTCCGCCGACGATGTCACTAATCCGCCAGTCGCAGCGTCGCGTCACCTCGGCCACCACGGGATCTCGATAGAGGCCGAGGAACGACATCGCGTTGCTCTCAGGACACCGGAGCGCTCGTTGCCGGACTTGTTCAGCAGTTCGCGCGCGGCGGAGGCAACGACCGGATGGACGCCGGCCTCGCCGAGATGCGCGGTCAGCATCATCGCCGCAAGCGTCGATTCGATCGGCCGCTAGGGATCGGACAGGAAGGCTGCGACGCCGGCGAGCGTCTTGTCCTCCTCGGCGTAGAGGACGTGGAGAATCGCGCCAACCAGGAGCGTGTGACTGGTCTTCTCCCAATGGTTTCGCTTCTCGAGGCTGCCTTTCGGGGTCGACGAGGATGTCGGCAATGTTCTGGACATCGCGCACCTCCCGCTCGCCGTGCCTAACCTCCAGCAACGGGTTGTAGGCTGATGACTTCGCATTGGTCGGATCGAAGAGAAGTACGCGGCCGTGCCGGGCACGGAAGCGCTGCCAGTTCTCGCCCTTGATGTCGTGTGCGATCGCAGATCCTGGCCAAGTCAGCAGCGACGGGATGACGAGGCCGACGCCTTTGCCGCTCCGGGTCTGCGCGAAGCACAAGATATGCTCCGGTTCGGAGGGCAGAATGCGCGAGCGGCGCGTCCGCGCGACCACTCCACGACAGATGCACGTCGCGCATTAGAGCCTACCTTGCAAATTATTCGGCGATGAAGGGACTGTCGGAAGCTCCGATTGTAAAACTTGAGACAATTAGTCAGCAAGATGACGCAACAAATCGACGAAATTCCTGCAAAACATACGAATTCAGTTCGGCACGCGGGTTGCTTCCTTCGGTGCATCATCACCTAACGCAGTGCGGTGATTTTCGGAGCGGATCTGGCGCGCGTTACCGCGAGTGTCAGTCTGCTCCGACTATTTGCCGTGCGGCGATATCTTAGGATGCCGGTGTGGACCGGGAAAGTGCAGGGTCTTTGATGAAATCGAGAGTTCTTCTGTTGGGTGCCACGACAATTGCAGTCATGGCCAGCGGTGCGGCCAACGCGCGCCTTGAGCCAGAACCGAAGCTGCCGCTGGTCGTATGGAACTGGTCGGGTGGCTATATCGGCGGACACATCGGCGGTGGGTACGGCCGAACCTCCTTCAGCAATCCCTACGGTCCATCGATCTATGGCGGTATCGTGGAAAGCCCGGCATTTCTTGCGGGTGGCCAGATCGGCTACAATTGGCAGAACAGCAGCTGGGTGTTTGGCGTCGAACTGGATGCCAGCGCTGTCGTTTCCGAAGGCACAAATACCTGCCTCGCTCATTCGGGCCTGGTTGTGAGCGCAAACTGCATCGCAGGTCCCAACCTCTTCGCCACCGGGACTGGCCGAATTGGTTACGCCTTTGGCGCACTCGGCCACACGCTGGCGTATCTCAAAGGAGGCGTAGCCTGGCAAAACAATAGAGGCGATGTCGTCAACAACTTTGAAGCCGGCTACGTGCCTCAGGAGAAAACCCATTTCGACTATGGTCGTCTCGGTGGCGTCATCGGGCTGGGCATCGAGCAAGCGATTGCGCCTGCATGGTCGGTGAACGTCGAGTATGACTATCTGCACTTTGGCGGACCGGGCGTCGCGACGGCTTCGACAGTGCAGTTTCCGCCGTTTGCGATTCTGCCGGCGAACACAACCAGCCTGTCCAGCAACTACCACATCGGAAGGATTGGCCTTAACTACCATTTCGACGCCGACCTAAACGGCGCAGAATGGTCTAATGCTCCGCTCTACACGAAGGCACCCACGAGCGTGCAGCCCATCCCCTACGCGCCCGGCTGGTCATTCGAAGGCGGCTCGCGGCTCTGGCTCAGCCGGGGAAGATTCCAGTGGGATCACAGCGCAGCGGACCAAGACCAAGATCCCGGCTTGCTGATATCAAGGCTCACGTATCATGGACTGGACGGATTCTCCGGGGAGTCATTTGGCCGTGTTGACAGTCCCTTGGGAGTGTTCCTGAAGAGCAACCTTGGTATCGGGGGCTTCAACAAAGGGAAAATGAACGATGAAGATTGGGTGCCCCACAAGGGACGGTCCTACCAGAACACCCTTTCAGGTCAGACAAATGGAAGGTTCACATATTACACAGCCGACGTCGGTTACGATTTCCTGCGCAGCACCAACTACAAAGTCGGTGGATTCATAGGCTGGACCTATTACGGCCAGAGCTCGGACTCGATCGGTTGCGTTGAGTTCGCTAATCCGCGGCATCGATGTCTGAAGCCCGGTGACAACAGGATCGTTGGCAGCGAGGATACTCAATGGAATGCGCCTCGGATCGGCCTGAGCGCCGAAACCATGCTGACCGAGCGTTGGCGCTTGAACGCTGATGTCGCTTACCTGCCCTGGACTGATTTCATCGGGCGAGACAATCACCTCCTGCGTCCCGAGACCACGTTCACGGAACAACGCGGCAATGGTGGCGGCGGCGTCCAGCTTGAAGGCGTGCTGTCCTACTTCGTCACCAGCAACATCAGCGTCGGCTTTGGTGGCCGCTATTGGGCCATGTGGACCAAAAGGGACGCCGGGTCCATGCACTGCGGTAACGGCTGCATCGAGCACTCGCCCTCATTTGCGAAGTACAGTATGGAGCGCTGGGGTACATTCTTTCAGGCCTCATACAAGTTCGACTCAAAGACTTGATCTTGGCCAGCTCGAGACTGCCTCTCGAGCCATCCGAAGCTTCTGGCGAGCATCAACGTGGGCGCAATAGCACCCCGGAATCGACTGGCCGGTGCCGCTGCGGTCCTGCATCGTGCATCAGAGCTGTTTCGCGGCGAGGCGGGGCGACCGGAGCTCTAGCTCTTCCCTCGCTGGCACGGCCATCGTCGACCGCCGCGCGGCGGAGGTCCCGAGCAGTCAGATGCAGGATCCACGTCTCCTCGATAAAAACCAACCGCGCGACGTCGATCCTGCCTTGATGTGCTTTCCAGAGGATCCGCCTAGCCTCGCGCTCGATCTCCATACCGTTCCGCCCATCAACGGCCGCTTCATCGCAACGCAGGCCGTCGGGGTATTTCTTGCCACTTCATCGATCATCACAACGCCGATCCCCGGCCATTCAAAATGGACCAAGTCCGCCGACGACATCCTCGCTTCCATCTATATCACGTATCGCCTCGCTATGCTGGCGATCGGTGCATGACGGATCTCTCCCCAAGCGGCTCTCTTTGGGACGAAACACCAATCGACAACCTGAGTGAGTCTTGAGGAGAATGGGAGGTCACTGAAACGAGCGTGCGCCTCCCATAGGTCATATCGACAAGACGCATCTTGATGGGAGCCCGCGCAGCGGCCACAATAAAATGCCGGTCCAGACAACCTGCTTATACTGCGCTTGCATCCACACTATACCAATGTGTAGCCGAGCTAGCCACGGGGATGAATTGGCACGAAGCGCGGCCGGGATCATTGTGGGCCTTATGGCTATGTACACTCAGGTTTACGCCCAATGCGGGGAGGCGCAGGAACGCACAGCTGAAGGTCGTGCAGCTGCACTATACTCCAGTTTGATCGCTGACCTCAGTCAGCTGAATTTCGCAGACGCGGATGACCGCCGAGCATTCCCTCCGACCCTACACAGCATGTTGGCAAAGCATGGACTGTTCGGGCTCACCACACCAGGAGAGCACGGCGGATTAGCTCTTCCCTTGCAAGAGGCCATCAACCTCATCTCCGCCACTGCATCCTTCGATGTCTCCGCTGCCTCTACGCTCGTTATCCATAACTTCCTGGCCTTGCCCTGCATCGAAGCGGCACCGCACATCCCCGAACAAAAAAATATCATTAGGGGTGCAACACGCGGCGATCTCTGCGCTTTCGCTTTGACGGAGCCTGGAGCTGGCTCTGCGCCGAGGCATATAGAGGCTTCGGCTCTCATGCGCGAAGATAAAGTTCGTATCTCTGGCCGCAAGATCTGGATCGGCCTCGCTGACTGGGCTCGCTGGATCGTTTGCTTTGCGCGCGCGTCTGGTGCCGATGCGAAAGGCCGGCTCGTTGGTGTACTCGTTGACAGGCAGGCTCCAGGCCTAAAGGTCACGCACGAGCATCGCACACTCGGTCTACGTGGCATTATTCAGAATAGTCTGGAGTTCCAGGATGTCGAGGTGCCGCGTGCTTACGTGCTCTCTCGCGATCAAGACGGCTGGGGCGCGGCGGCATCTAGTATGAACCGCGGCCGTATCGGTGTGGCTGCTATGGGCCTTGGAGCGCTTGAGCGCGCTATCCAGGTCGCAGCCTCTTATGCAAGCCATCGTCGACTCGGTAAACTGCGCATGATCGAGAACAGCTACATCGAGCAGTTATTTGGGCAGATGGTGCTGCGGCGGGAAGTCGTGAAGGCGATGCTGGCCGCATCCTGCCGACTTGTTTCAGCGCAGGGCGCGCCCAACGTCCACCTTGCGTCGGCAACGAAGGTTTTGTCCTCGGAGTGGTGCGGCCTTGTCGCTGATCAATGTGTCCAGCTGTTAGGTGGCCGTGGTTACGATGAGGGAACGCCTTTAGCCAAGATCTATCGAGACGCTCGCATCCTCCGCATCTTCGAAGGTCCGACTGAGGCGCTCCTATCACATCTCGGCCGCTGCCTCCTCTCAAGAGCCACGCGTGACGAGATAGCCGATCTCTTTCGGTCTGTTGGTGCGGCATCAGTCCATGCTGCTGCAATTGAGCAACTCTCTGGGCTCAATGAGACAGACGGTGCCGTACTGATCTATGCGGGTTGGCTCACCACACTGGGACTGGCACAGGCTGTCATGTCTGCTGGTTGCTTCTCTGCCTCAGATTGCGCCTCAGCAGCGGCTGACCTGGTCAGTTCCGAATTAGCAACTCTCCGTACTCGCGCGCCGGCACGGCAATCTTTCGAAGCCCGCAATCGGGCCAGCCGGACTCTGACCACCTTCCTTCAAGACGCGGCTTGTTCGATTCGCTCACCTGTCCTCACAGATGATTACCTCAAATTGGTGCAGTATGTCTGACATCTAGCGGATGCCGCACGTCTTTCCACGTGGTAGTGCCGCGCGCGACGACGTAGCTGCGGAAAGCCGAGGCGTCGCCGAGCACTGCCACCTTCTGAATCCGGCAGGCTCTGCTATGAGGCCTTAGCCCGAGCTCGCTCCCGGGCAACGCGCCGGCGCTGACGGCATCCACGTCGGCCGGCGGCCGCAGCAAAGGAGCAGCCGGCACCGCCTCCTCGGCCGGCTGCGGCTCGACAACGGTGGGCCGCCACCATGAACTTGAGCACGTTCCGCCCATTGTCGTGATGGCCAGCCGCCGTTTCGGGGTCTCCTATGTTCGATACTGACGCCACCGTGCTTTGGCCCCAGCCGCCTGCGATAGGGATCGCGTTTTCCAGATCTTTCTCGTAATGCGCCCGAGAAACGCCATGTACCACTCTTGTTCGTACGTCGGCCTAAACAACGACGCAGTGCCGCCCCACACGCAAAAGCCCAAGCCCTTCAGTTTGCCTTACAAGGCGGACAATCTTCAGGACTGCTCTTTTTGAAATGAAGGAAGTTACAGACGTCATAATACCCTGCTTCATTCAAGCGGAAGCCAAAGGTCGATATGCGGTTCTTCAGAAAGAGCGGATCGAAAGCGAACGCCTGAAAACCGTTGGAGCAGTCCAAGCGGACATAGTCATCGGTACGCACCACGCCCTGAACGTTGATGCCGCAAAGATTGTAGTATTCCAGGCGAGCTACGGTTGCCGTCTCGCTAGTTGAAAAGAGCGACAAAGCGAGATCAAAGGGCGCCTGGCACACCCGTGCGAGAAACTCCATTGGCGCATCCATCGTACCAAGAAAATTAAACGGCAATATACAAAGTACCCTTCCGTCATATCGCCGCATTATCTCACCTATCAGCCGCGTTCTTTTGAAGAACTTGTTAGCCTCACAGCGGATAACTGCTCCATTTCCCTTTTTTAACCGTCGTGCACGAGGTGGGTTTATGTCGATCCCAAGGTAGTCATTGTCAGCCTTTTTGACGCCGATGAGGCGATAGCAACTACAACCTACCTCAATGATCAAATCGTATCGGTTCGAACACAAGAGATCGAGATAGAAGACTCTCTCACAGTCATGGAACTGACGCACCTGAGCGGTGAAGTAGTTCGGACGCATGAGACGTATCCCTTCGTCGCCCAGATAGATCGCTCGATTGACTTGCCGGGAGTGGAGGGCGGATGAGTTCACGGGTGCCTCATATCATCTCGTTCGGCTGAAGCATACACCCTACGGCACCGCCGTCCGATCGCGGTGGTCAGTTCATCGCTCAGCATTTTCGCGGCTGAAGCCACATCCCCAACTGTTTGCTCGGGGCAGATCAGGTCGACCACCGTACCCGGCGGAGTCCAACTCTCGGGCAGATCCGTTACGTCAATAGTAATAAGATCCATCGAAACGAAGCCGACGATTGGCACACGGGTACCACATACGAAGACGTGCCCCCGATTGCCCAGAATACGCGGAAACCCGTCTCCATAACCAATGGACGCTGTAGCGACACGCATCCGCCTCTTCACTGTGTAGGACCTGTGGTATCCGATAGCTTCCCCCTGCTTCACTTTGCGACATTGAATGATTTGCGTTCGCAGACGGACGACTTGCGATGGCTTGAAGTCGGGATCATCGGAGGTCGAGAAGCCGAAAATCCCTCCACCCGATCTTATGAGGTCAAAATGAAATTCACTTCCGGCGAATAGTCCCGCCGAGTTCGATAGTGACAGAATAGCTTTCGGAAACAAATGGGTCAGTTCGCGGAACCGATCTAATTGCTGAAGACTGACCTCATTTCGCAACTCCGCGCAGGCGAGTTGACTCATGAACAACGCTATAGGCAACTCCAACAGCCCGTTTTCATCGTCGGCGAGTTTCTGCAACTCATCAATAGGAAACCCTAGTCGGGACAAGCCCGTGTCGACATGAATACCCGCTGGCAACGCCCGATTGCGAAATCGGCAATGCCGAAGCCATGCATCCAATTGTTCGCTGCTATTCAGGATTGGCAATAAATCATGCTGCTCGGCAGCCAGCTCCATACCTGGCATAACGCCGTGAAGCAGGTAGATCCTCGCAGATGATGGCAGCACATCCCGCACGGCGATACCTTCCTCCACATCGGCTACGAAGAAATGCCTGCAGCCAATGCGAGCGAGAAACGGCGCTATACGCGCCGCGCCAAGACCGTAGGCGTCTGCCTTGACAACTAAGCCGCAAGCGCTGTACGGCGCAAGCGCCTGAAACCTCCGATAATTGGATTCAATGGCGCTGAGATCAACAATCATGGTCGATCTCGAGGTAACGCCATAACCGGTATCCGCAAAATTATGAGAGAGGTTGGCTTCGATACCAATCGTATCCGGCATATGCCTTCCCCTCATGTCGCGCCGACATGTCGATACGGAGAATACAGGGATCGTACTGCCTCTTCCGCACACGCGGGCCCAAAACGAAACCCGTTACCCGCACCACCACCAATGACATGCAGACCGGCGACATCTCTGGCTGGACGGGAGAACGGGACACCATCGTCAGAATAGCAGTCGCAAAACACGCGCACTGACGCCACCGCGGGAACGTCAGAGGAAAACCATTTTGCAAGTATTGCGGTTGCACGCGCCAGATCATCCGAGCTGACGCGCAGCCCATTGATGTCGGGCCTCACATCCCATTCCTGCGAGGTAAAACTGAACAACCAATATCCTTGCTCAATCATGGGAATGAGGAAAGCGTAGTCGTCGAACAAGCCGATCATTGGACAGTTTGGGGTGGGGCGCGCCGCCAGGTGAAGCGCGACGACTTTTTTAACTCGCAATCGCGGTTCGTCTGTAAGATGCCGACGCAATGGTGACTCTGGTAACCAGGGGCCAATTGCGAGGATGGCCCGCCTTGCCGAGAGTTCGCTGTCATGAGAGGTCTGAAGAAGAATATCGCTTGGTCCCTGCCATATCCTTTCAATTGAACTGCCCTCGTAAATCGAAATCCCGACGGTCTTGAGCCTTTGGGCCAGATCCTGAAGAATGGAATCGACTGGGCAGTACGACCCCCGATCCAGCGACACGGCCACGTCGGGCGGAACTAAAAATCGCGGCAGCGAGGAAAGTCTCTCGGCCAGCGCGAAAGATGTTGATGGGGTGGTACCGCCCACGCTGCTCCGTCGCGCGAGTTCGTTGGGATCGCGCGTCAGCCAAAACACATCACAGTCTCGGCCATTGGGCCAATGGGGATAGACCTCTCGCCAGAATTTCGAACCACGATTGATGAGGCTCCTTTCCTTCTCGTTCCGACAAATGTTGATTTGGATTCCGGGGGCCAACCCACTGGCACCTGCCCCAACGATATCCCGTTCGAAGATGGCGATTCTCTTCTTCGGGCTATCGCTCGCTGCGATGAAGGCGGCAGTGAGCCCCATGACGCCGGCACCGATGACCGCTAAGTCATAGATCCTGTCGGTCATCGGGTTTCTTTCCAGGAGATGGACAAGGCGCTCAGAACTTCGCTGCCGCGATTTTCCAAATAATGGGTTCGATCTGGTCGCAGAAACACAAGATCCCCTGACTTGACGGCCAACTCACCATCATCGGTCATCACCTGACCGTGGCCGCTCGTGATTCGCCAGATCTCGGTGGAAGGATGGGAATGAGGCGTCGACACCGCGAATGGATCGAGCCGGAATTCGATGAGTTCAACCGGACAAGTGGTCTTGGGATCACCTATTCCCTTGACGTCCTGTATTAGTACACCAGGGCTATAGACCGTTATGTCGCCTAAGGTCATCAGCTGCGCATTCTTCATGATCTACTCCCAATAAGTCCTGCTGGATCGCGGCATGCTGCCGACCGCTCGCCGCTCAACGGGAGCTCTCGACCCCCGTGCTAGTCCACTTGACGACGCCCGTTGCAGGCCCGCAATCGTAAGCCACGCGGCCGATGATCGAGTTGAGCACGGTTGAAGCACGCCAAGGGACTAGGCTGAGATTCGTATCAGCGATGCCGTGTTGAAAGCGTGCGCCGTTCTGTATGTACAAACGACATCTTTCGGGACCGTCAAAACGAGCCGAAAAGTCCTCCTCGACCACGATCTCACGAGAGCCACCAGGCGCGCTGACAACCGCCAGTCGGCTTGCGATCGGCTCTAGAAACGAAGGGATTTCAGTGCGGTAGCCGGTGGCCAAGACGATAATGTCAGCGACATGTTCTGAGCAAATACCTGTCGTCTGCTGACGTAAGCCCAGGCGAAACGGGCACACGCTGCGCAACTCGTCCGCCGTGGTGTCGACGCGTATTTCCACGTGAGCCGGGTAGGACTCGCGATGGACCTCGCGATCGTAAAGTGCACTGTAGATCGTGCGAAGTGTCGCGGAGTTGACGCCATCGCTCGCCAATGACTGCCGCTCAAGAATTTGCTTCCGAGTGGATTCGCTTTGCTCAAAGAACCAGCCGCCATATTGCGGAAAGAACCATTCATTGACGAAGGGGCTATCTTCGAGGGCGAATATGTTTGCCCGGCGCGTCACCCAGGTCAGGGCTTCCAGCGGACCGTATGCCCCCCTCAGGAGACGAAGAAATATTTCAGCCCCGCTTTGGCCGCCACCTACGACCACAACACGCTTGCCTGAAAGCTCGCGGCGCTGCACGAGGAGGGTACTGCTGTGAAACACCTCGTTTGGCGGTGCATTCCTGCCCCAATCAGGAATAGACGGGACTCGACCCACGCCCAGCACCGCCGTACTGGTTTGGTAGTTGCGGCGATCAGTTATGACATCGAAGGATTCGTCGCGCAGTTCGACTGCAATAACACGCTCGCCGAACTGAACGTTAGCCAGCTTTTCCGCTGCCCATCGCAAATAATCGTCAAATTCACTCCGGCTAACACACGCGAGTCCTCGGACGATGGCTTGGTAGATCCGCCGTTTATCATGCAAGTAGGCCAGGAAGCTGTACGCGCTCGTCGGATCCGCGGGTGTTACCAAGTCCTTTAGCGGGCTGGTTTGCATAACGGCACCGTCCAGAAGCAGACCGGGATGCCATCTAAGCGTTTCTGATCTTTCGAGGATTCGCAAAGAGATTTCCGGAATCGGTGCTGCGAGGGCTGCCAAGCTCAGATTAGCCGGCCCTGCACCGATCGCGATTACGTCAACGCTGTTGCCGTGCTTCAGCATCCTATGATCCTTGCAAACAGCCGCTTAATGCTTCCGGCCGGTCGAGACGACTTGAGTTGCGAGAAGGACACCATTCGCGACGATCAGCATCATCATGCTGATTAGCAGTTCATCGAAGCTGCTGGCTTTCACGACCTGCCCGGCGATGTATGGAAATCCGAACAGGCCAATGAAATAGGAGAGCGTGAAGACTTGAGAAGCAACAGCAAATGATGTCCCATCCGTACCTGCAATGAAAACAACCATACCGTTCAGAGTCGAATAGCTCAGCCCGTATCCCAGTGAGAACATCGCTGTTCCGAGGATGTAGATCGCCGCACTACCTGCATTCATGAATAGGATGAATAGCCCGGCGATGGTGCACACGATAAGAAACGCGGCTACGCGTTCAAGACGAAACTTTCCAATTATCGGGGCCACCGCAAACCGCAGGAAGACGGCTGTCAGCGTGAATACAAGAAAGAACGTGTCGGCAGATTGCGACCGCGATGTCGCGTAAAGCGTCTGGAACGTGGAAAGACCGGCGAAAGCGCATGCCCCGAGGCCTATCATGATTATCGGATAGCGCGTGTTCGATTTGAGGGCTCCTAGCACGCCTTCAAGGGTGAGTCGTACAGTTGGCATTTTGATCTGAGGAGCTTGCGCCAGGGCCCTACCGGCGAACTCCAAAAGCATCGCACCAACGAGACATGCAGCCGCGAATAAAGCGTAAACCGCGATGTAGGAACCAGAACTTTCCGCGACGGTGCGCGCGAGGGGGGCAGCAAGCCCGATGCCCAGCATTTGAGATCCCGAAAGCAAGGTAAGATACTTGATACGAGCATCAGCTCGCACGTGACCCAGGACTTGAAGCGGCGCCAGTATGTAGAAGACTGACCATCCAATGCCAAGAAAAAGCCCGCCGACGTAAGCGAAAAGCGTCAAAGTTTGCGCTGATGCGAAACATATCATCGCCATCGCCATCATCGCTGCGGCAAGGGTGATGGTTCGCATCACGCCCAGTGAGTCCGCGATGCGGCCAGCTACGAGCGAACACAGTATTGTGGCGATCGTACCGGTCGAAATAACGGCTCCGGCTGTCGTGGCGCTTTGTCGAATGGACCGCAGAGCATCCACGAGAAAGAAGCTCGAGCCATAGGATGCGGCCACGCTGATACTGCCAAGCATAAAGGGGATTGAGATCTGCAACGGGACTTGATTGGGCAATTTCTCGGCGGGAACGATGTTCGCTTCAGGTGTCATGCTACTATTTTCCCGGAAGGCATCGATCAATATCTGCAGCCGCTAACCTGCGCCCATAGATTTTTGGTACTGTTCCGATCCGTTGGGATGAAGGCGTCGAAGCGCATGCTGCAACGGGATGGCCGCTATGACCTAGCCAGTGCCACAAGGCTTCTGTTATTTTGGGCATCAGCGGCCAGGCCAGTATACTGAACCCCATCAGCCATGTGTAAGCGGTCTGATGGTCCGGCTTGTCATCAAGACAATCGAGCCATTCGATAACCGCTCTCGAAGCTTGCGACACTCGCAGGTGGTCTAGCGAAAGGACGGCGCACTGCCCCTCGTAGAGGCGATCCAGCGCGATCATCATCGCGTCATCTACGTGACACCCGGTGAGCGCCGGCATCGCGCTTACGGAGTCGGTGCAGCGATCAATGGCTGCAGATATCCTATCGAAAACTACGTTGTAGCGATCGACTAACCGCTCTGACACCAAATCGGTCTCGGTTTCTTCCGGGCAGATTTCCGACAGGTACACTCTAAGAACATCAATAGATATATTTGGAATTCGAGTGATTTCACCCGCCCAGATCACGTGACTGCGACTAGTGGAGAACTTCGATCCGTTCAGTCTAAGGAAATGATTAAAGAAAATTCGATCAAATGGACGAAACGAGTTTTGGCCCAATGCGCATCCTGTAACTCCGACAAGCATCGGAATTGTGTTATCGATGCCGGTGGCGCCAATCAGGAAAGTATCGGAATCACGGGCAAAAGGATTGAGCTTGCCGGAGTCCTCTGTGTCTTTATGCCCGCAATAGAGAGAATGAGCGTAGAGTAGCGAGGAGTAGCTGAACAATATCTGCTGGCTGTCGAAACGCCCCGAATCCCAAGCCAGCCCGTGCAGGCCTGGTACTGTCAATCGCATTTGCTGTCCTTTGCGTGCGACATACCGCTTCCCTATATCCAGAAAGCTAGATTCGACGGCTGCCTCGTCCCACGCCAGGAAAAGTCGGTCGTTTCCCGAAATTGAAAGAAAGGCGGAAATGTTGTCCGTCCATTCTACGATCCGCCCTCGCCTCGATACCGGATTCAGAGCTTCTTCGGGCTCGAAATGATATCCACACTGTTCGCAGAAGAAGCTACCCGCAGATGCCTCGCACACCGGACAGGTTGCACCAAACCAGCCTCCAATGCAGAAGCGCTCTTCTGGTTGCATGGCAGCAGAACCCGCGTCGTCCACTGGTAAGCGTGCTGCGCGGAAATGGAGCGAGCCCGCTGCAAACAGGGCATCCATGAGCGCGTTGCTGACATTCGAGAAGCGCTGCAGATTCCTGCCATACGCCGGATCATCGAAATGATCGAAAACGATACCTACGGAGGCGAGATCCTCAACAATTCTAGTATGGAAGCCATGTGCCAGGTCCGAGGGGTCAATGTTCTCACGGACTGCTCGGACCAAGACATGGTTCTCGAAGCCGTCGGTCGTCAGTCCAGAGCGGACATGATGCCCCGCTCTCTTCAGATGTTTCTGTACGATATCCATTCTGAGAAATGGCCCAGCAGCGTGGCCCAGATGTGCTCTGCCATTGGCTGTCAAGTTGACGGGGGACATATACACATCAGCAGGATGCGTGGTCGCTACATTTATCGGCGGGATAGTCGGGCTTTTACTCATATCTGCACAAATGACTTCCACCACATCCTGGAAATACCCAAACAGATGCCCAGATATTTCGCCCGGAAAGCAAGAGGAGCACGCGGCTTGACTAGGTTATGGACATCGTTGGGTTGCGTCTTTTCAAATCGGCCCCCGCAATCCGTGCAAAACGGGTCGCGCTCTGTTGGAGGTTTTCGAGCGGACGACCCTCTTGCGCCAGCTTCTTGATGCATCGCCGCACCTCGGCTTCCACCATAGCTAATCTTCCCGCCTCTGGTTAATCGGGCCAACGACCCGCTTCCTTGGAAGCGATCGGTGATGACGCAGAGAACAAAGCAAGCGGCGCGCCAACTGAAATTGCTGATTCTGCGCTTTGTCCCAGACTGCGTATCGTCAGCTCTCCGACATTGGTCACGAACCTAACAGGCGGCTCAGTAAAGCCCGATGAGAGTTCGTTGCCAGTATCCCGACCACAATCGCGAGGACGACGGAGATCCTCGGATGAGCAGCCAGCCGATCCCAAAGCAAAGATGACGATCCGGGGCTTTTCTAGGTTGCAGATGATGCTGGCGTAATCGGTGATTAGGCGTAAGCGGTGTTCAGCAGCCACCTTCCAGATGGTGGGGCGATCTGCGAGTCTTCGGTTCGGTTTGGACCGTTAGGCTTAGAAGACACAGTGCATACTGCTGTCACGGAGCCGGTGCGGCGGCTTGAGGTCTTCACCGCAGCCGGCCGTCGATGGAAGTGGAGCGACGAGGACAAGGCGCGGATCGTTGCGGAGATCGTGGCGAGCGGCGACTCGGTCTGTTCGGTAGCCCGACCGCACGGATTGTCGCCGCAGCAGTTGTTTGGCGGGCGACGTCAGTTGAGAGAAGCAGCGGGCGATCATTCTGAAGCGGAAGAAGTACAGTTTGTGCCGGCGGTAGTGGATGCCGTGATGCCGGCGCCCGCTCTTGGCCGGGAGCGCAAGTAGCGCGCTGCAAGGCCACAGCGGATTCCCGGGCTCGCCGTTGCGATGCCGGGATCGTCGAGATCGATCACGATCCGGGCCGGTCGTGGTGCGGATATGACAATGATTGCGTCGATCGTCCAGGCACGGAAGGCGAGCCGGTGATCGGTCCGTCGGGTGCGGTCCGGGTGATGGTGGCGACCAAGCCGGTAGACTTCCGCACGGGGATGGAAGGACTTGCGATCCTGGTGCGCGGGAGCATGCGGTCAGATCCATTCTCGGGAGCTGTCTATGTGTTCCGGGCTAAGCGGCGAATCGGATCAAGCTGGTGTTCTGGGACGGAACGGGTCTGTGTCTGTTCGCCAAGAGGCTTGAGGATGTTCCGCTGGCCGAAGATCGAGGACGGCGTCGTGCGTCTGTCGGCGGCGCAATTGGCGGCTTGTGCATGAGGCACGGGCCTGGAAGACGTCGAGCAGGTGCCAGCGTACAGCGAGACTGCGCAGGACGTTAGTGCGCCTGAAGGCCGTGAGGTGCGGGCTCGCAACCGCCGTGGCAACCGTGGCGCCTTGCCGGCGCACCTACCGCGGATCGAGGTCGTCATCGACATCGACAATAAGATCTGCCCCTGCTGCCAGGGCGAGTTACACCGGATCGGCGAGGATAGAAGCGAGCGGCTGGAC
Source organism: Bradyrhizobium sp. Rc2d (assembly GCF_900099855.1). Lineage (NCBI taxonomy): Bacteria > Pseudomonadati > Pseudomonadota > Alphaproteobacteria > Hyphomicrobiales > Nitrobacteraceae > Bradyrhizobium > Bradyrhizobium sp. Rc2d. Next base: position 29,088 of record NZ_FNCU01000076.1, read on the forward strand.
CTGGTCCCACAGTTCCGGAAAAACGCTTGCCGGGGTTGCGAGGACGGCGTCACGCAGGCGCTGGCCCCGGCCCGGCTGATCGAAGGGTGGATTGCCAACCAAGGCCACCGTCGCCCACGTCCTGGTCTCGAAATATGCCGATCACCTGCCGCTCTATCGGCAGGCGCAGATACGGTCGATCAGGTGATGCAACGAGGTCAGCACCCGCTCGGGATGTTGCCTCGCCAGATCGGCTATCCATTGTCGTTCCGTGGACAGGTTTGTGGGGCTCAGCGTTCCCTCCCGTGTTTCTCGTCAATGGGTCTTAACGCGTGACGGCTCCCTTCCCTCCAGCGGGTCCAGGTGAGCCCAATTCCCCGCCTTTCTCGGTACTACGAAGCCGTTACGACTTCCCACCGCGCATGTCCGTCAGCTTATGTCTTCGCCTCGGGATTCCCACATGCCTTGGTGTTTCGTGTTCGCGTACGCGCGCCCGATGCTCGCCAAGTCGGTCATCGGGCCTGGAGCTTTGTTGAGGCCGGTGCTCCACGCCGGCTTGCCATGTGGGCACGAACAGGATCTCTCAGGTTTCCTGGCGACCCATCCCGTATCTCTGCCCTGCTCAGAGACCCCGGCGGAACCGGTAAACCTGACCATAGCGGCTTTCCCGGTGCTGCCCCCGCACCCAACACGGCGAAGGCTTCAGCACGACCATGATTTCGAGGC
>NZ_FNCU01000024.1:0-125813 GCF_900099855.1 Bradyrhizobium sp. Rc2d
CGCGCGGATCAATCGAGACAGCTGCTCCCCATCTATCGCCGCGTCCGTCCGCACGACGACGTCGCCAATCGCAATCTCGAGCTTGACTGCCGGAACGTGACGCTCCTCTAACGGCCCGTCCACGACCAGCGGCGCGAACGGCGGCTGCGGAGCCTCGCACGACGGTAATTCGCCGCGCTGTCGGAAGCGTCGTCGCCAATCGTAAATTTGCCAGCGCGTCGCTCCGTGCTTGCGCGCTACCTCCGCCACCTGAGCGCCGGGCAGCAGACTTTCGCCGACGATCCGAGCCCACTCGGCATCTGAACGCACACGACGCCCGGACGGTCCCTCAAGCACTTCAAGCCGACTGACTGCTCCAGACCCAACTGTTGAGCTGTCCAAATGGGCGTCTTTTTTGCCGTCCAAACCCATCCCAAACCTCCGTTCAAGCCGGAGGCTTCTTCGCACATCTAATCCAATCCCGAAGCCAGGGTATTGGCTGAGCGCTTACCGTCCTCAATAACCGAAGGATTTTTCGGAGAAGCCCGGTTCAGCCGTTTCCTGCCGACTCGCAGGATGCCGCGAGCTAGGACCTCGTCCCGTCGCCCACCTTGACCGCAGGCGATGGCGGCCCCTCAATTTGGTCACTGCGATATTCCTCCCCGTCAATCGGGGACGACCGGCCGCCTGCACGGCCGGCCTGTGCCCAGTGGGGGCCTAGGTGGACCTGAGCACGCCGTTCATTCCGTTCGGATAGAAGCCGCCTTTGCTGACGCCCTGCTTCTCGGTCAAATAGACGATATGCAGCACCTCCTGCGGTGTGCGGCGGAAGGCAATGGCATCGGGTGTTGACGGAACGACGTTGGCTTTGCCGTTCATCCGGATGCCCTGGTCCTTGTCCTGACCACCATCGAGCTGGTCGCGGGCGTCGGAAATGCCGTTGGCCGCATTCCAGGCCTTTTCACCCATCAAATACAGCTGCGAGCGCGCCATCCCCATGTGGTACGCCTCGACAGCCAAAATGCCCGCCGCAGCTTCGACGAACTCCTTGCTCTTAATCAGCGGCGCTGCCCCGGCATACGCCGTCACGCCGACGTCCTCAAACAGCATGCCGCCCAGCAGGACACTCATGTCATCGGCAAACGGATCGAAGTCGGCGGGGAGACCGGCTGCCTGGGCGGCTGCCTTGATACCCGCATCGAAATCGATGGCCGGGCGCGATACCGCCGTCCTGCCCAGCGTCTTGCGATAGAAGCGCACATGGGCAAGCTCGTTTTCGGCTAGTCGCGGGACCGCAGCGGGCGGATCCAGTTTGTAGCCGGGCGGAAGCGGCGGCAATGGTGGTTGCGCAGGCACTCCGTAATGCTTTCGAAGCGCCGTTGTCATCTCCTCGTGCGAGGTGCCGGCCGGAAATTCGACGATCGCGCCATCGGGCCCTTGCACTTGAATTGGTCCGTCCACGCCTGATACGCGAGGCATTGACCTCAACGCGCGCTGGATTTCCGCTTGCGTGAAATCGTCCGGAAACCATGGCGCTTCCCTCCGAACTCGGATGAATCCTACCCCGCATTGGCCTTTAATCCCGCAGCCTGGATGCCCCCGACCGCGCAGGCCTCGTCATTGTCGGAGGTGTCACCGGAGACGCCGACGGCGCCGAGCAGCGTCGTGCCATCCATGATCAGCACGCCGCCGGGGACCGGCACCAGCGCGCCCTTGGCGATGGTGTTCACGGCGTCGATGAAAAAGGCCTGCTCCTGCGCGCGCTGGAATAGAGCGCGCGAGCCCATGCCCATCGCAAGTGCGCCATAGGCCTTGCCGTGCGCGATCTCGGCGCGCATCAGGCTGGTGCCGTCCTGCGCGGCTGCGAGCTTGAGCACGCCGCGCGTGTCCAGGATGGTGACGACCAGCGGCTTCAGCTTGAGCTCGCCGGCCTTTGCGAAGGCGGCGTCGAGGATCTTGCGAGCGGTGTCGAGCGTGACGTCAGCCATGGCTGGTTTCCTTTGCAGCTGGAGAAGCGGAATTGGTTTCGGCGCGATCGAGGCTCATCGTCAGCACGCGCGCGACGTGAAGGGCCTCGCGCTCGGTGCAGTCGTGGATCTGGTGCCGGCAGGAGGTGCCGTCGGCAACGACCAGTGTCGTCTGGTCCGCGCGCCGCACGGCGGGCAGCAGCGACAGCTCGGCCATCTCGATTGAGGCATCGTAGGTGTCGGCGCCATAGCCGAAGGCGCCGGCCATGCCGCAGCAGCTCGATTCGATGGTCTCTACCCTGAGGCCAGGGACGAGGCGCAGCACCTGCTCGACCGGCTTGAACGCGCCGAAGGATTTTTGATGACAATGGCCGTGCACAATGGCTTTGTCGGCGACGGTACCGAGCGGCAATTGCAGCCGGCCGGCCTCGGCCTCGCGCACCAGGAATTCCTCGAAAGTCAGCGCGTGGGCGCCGACGGCCTTGGCATTGTTGTCCTTGCGCAGCGAGGTGAGCTCGTCGCGCAGCGTCAAGAGGCAGCTCGGCTCGAGACTTATGATCGACACACCACGCGCGGCGAAGGATGCGAAGGTGGCCACGAGACGATCGAGCTCGGCCCTGGCCTCGTCGACGAGGCCGGCTGATAGGAACGTGCGGCCGCAGCAGAGCGGCCGGCTGCCGCTCGCAGGCTTCGGCAGATGGACGCGATAGCCGCCGGCCGCGAGCACGCGCAGAGCGGCCTCGAGATTTTCGCGCTCATAGATGCGGTTGAACGTATCAGTGAAGAGAACGACCTCGCGGCCACTCTCCGGTCCCACGCTTGCGGCCGGCGGCACGAAGACATCGTTGCGGAAGGCGGGCAGGGCGCGGCGCGCGCTGATGCCGGCAATGCGCTCGAACAGCTTTCGCAACAGCAGGCTGCGGTTGCGCAAATTCGCCAGCGGCGCGAAGCGTGAAGCAAGGCCGGCATAGCGCGGGAGGTAGCCGACCAAGCGATCGCGCAACGTGAGGCCATGGGACTCTGCGCGCGCGGCCAGCACTTCGATCTTCATCTTGGCCATGTCGACGCCGGTCGGGCACTCGTGGCGGCATGCCTTGCAGGAGACGCAGAGTTTCAGCGTCTCCATCATCTCGTCGGAGGAGAGCGCGTCAGGACCGAGCTGGCCGGAGATCGCGAGCCGCAGCGTGTTGGCACGGCCGCGCGTGACATCCTTCTCGTTGCGCGTCGCGCGATAGGACGGGCACATCACGCCGCCCTCGAGCTTGCGGCAAGCGCCGTTGTTGTTGCACATCTCGACTGCGCCCTGGAAGCCGCCGCCGGCGCCGGGATAAGCGGACCAGTCGAGCCTGGTCTTCAGCTCGGTGACGCGGTAGCCGGGCCGGTAACGGAACAGCGAGCGGTCGTCCATGTCAGGCGCATCAACGATCTTGCCGGGATTGAGCACGCCGTCGGGATCGAAGCGCTGCTTCACTTCCTTGAAGTCGGCGACGAGGCGTTCACCGAACATGGTTTCGTGGAATTCGGAGCGCACAAGGCCATCGCCATGCTCGCCGGAGTGCGAGCCCTTGTACTCGCGCACCAGCGCAAACGCCTCTTCGGCGATGGCGCGCATCGCCTTGACGTCCTTCTCGAGCTTGAGGTTCAGCACGGGCCGCACATGCAGGCAGCCTTCGGATGCATGCGCATACATGGTGCCGCTGGTGCCGTGCTTGGCAAACACCTCGTTTAGCCGCGCGGTGTAGTCGGCGAGGTGCGGCAGCGGCACGGCGCAGTCCTCGACGAAGGAGACGGGCTTCCCCTCCTGCTTCATCGACATCATGACGTTGAGGCCGGCGGCGCGGAAATCGGCGATGCCGCTCTGGAGCGCCGGCTCAGTGATCTCGACCACGCCGCCCCATTTGCGCTTGTCGTTGGTCCAGCCGAAGCCGAGATCGCCCATGAGCTGGCCGAGCTGCTTCAGACGCGCCAGATTGTCGGTCTGGTCTTCCTCGGCGAACTCGACCACCAGCACGGCGTCTGGATCGCCCTTGATCGCGGCGGAGATGATCGGCTTGAACATCGCGATGTCGCGGCCGAGCGCGATCATGGTGCGGTCGACCAGCTCGACGGCAATCGGCTTGAGCTTGACCAGATGCTGGGCCGCGTCCATCGCCTCATAGAAGCTGCCGAAATGGCAGACGCCGAGCGCCTTGTTGCGGATGACAGGCCACAGCTTCAGCTCGACCTTGGTGGTGAAGGCGAGGGTACCTTCGGAGCCGACCAAGAGATGCGCCATGTTGTTCGGCGCATTGCGCGGCACCAGCGCATCGAGATTGTAGCCGCCGACGCGGCGCTGCACTTTTGGAAAGCGCGCGGCGATCTCGTCGGCCTCGCGCGTGCCGAGATCGAGCATGTCGCGGAAGAGGGCGCGGGTGCTGTCGCCGGCCTCAACATCGGAGAGATCGCGGGAGACCTCGCCGAAGCGGCTCAGCGTGCCGTCGGCGAGCGATGCCTCCATCGACAGCGTGTTGTCCCGCATGGTGCCGTAGCGCAAGCTACGGCCGCCGCAGGAATTGTTGCCGGCCATGCCGCCGATGGTGGCGCGCGAGGCCGTGGAGACGTCGACCGGAAACCACAGGCCGTGCTTGTTGAGCTGGCGGTTGAGGTCGTCCAGCACGATGCCGGGTTCGACCACGCAGGTCCGGCCCTCGACGTCGAGCGACAGGATCCGGTTCAGATGCTTGGAGAGATCGACCACGAGCCCGCCATTGACGGTCTGGCCGCATTGCGAGGTGCCGCCGCCACGCGGAGTGACCTTCAGCCCCTCGTCGCGGGCGATGGCGAGCGACAGCAAGGCCTCATCCATGCTCTTGGGCACGACCACGCCGGCCGGCATGATCTGATAGAACGAGGCGTCGGTGGCATAGCGACCGCGGCTAAAACCGTCGAACAGGACGTCGCCGGTCATTTCCGCGCGCAGGCGCCGTTCGAGCGAGGAGGCGTTTGTCATCCCTGATCCCGGACCGATCCAGCGAGGTGGTCCAGCCTTGCTGAGTTATTCACTATGTTTCGCATTCGATTATATTGTGAATTCAAAATGAGCAGTCCGGCCGCCGTCAGGACGAGACCGGCGCGTCCTCTTGAGGCTCGGTCAGATGCTCGATCGCGGCCGCCCGCTTGTTGCGCAGGTGCTGGAACAGGATGTCGCTGAGCTCGCTTGCGGCCCGGCGGCGCAGCGCATCGAGGATGGCCTCGTGCTCGCGCATCGCCTCGGCCCAGCGCTGCCGCTTGCGGGCGAAATTGGCGGAGTAGCGGACGCGGCGGATCCGGCCGGCGAAGTTGGCGTAAGCCGTCTTCAGCGCCTCGTTGCGCGCGGCCGCGACGATGCTTTCATGGATGCGCTGGTTGGCCTGGAAATAGCCGTGCATGTCGCGATGCAGGTAGTGGCCGTACATCTCGTAATGCAACTGCTCGATCGCGGTAATTTCCGCGTCGGTAATGGCCTCGCAGGCGAGGCGCCCGGCGAGGCTCTCCAGTCCCGCCATCACGTCGAACAGCTCTTCGAGGTCGCGCTGGCTGAGCTGGCGCACCCGCGCGCCGCGGTTCGGTAGAAGTTCGATCAATCCCTCGGCAGCGAGCACCTTCAAGGCTTCGCGCAGGGGTGTGCGCGAGATGCCGAGCATTTCGCAGAGCTGCCGCTCGGGAACGCGTCCGCCTTCCGGAATGTTGCCCTCGACCACGTAGTCGCGCAGCCGCAGCAGGATCTCGCGATGAAGCGAGGCCTCCTGGCGGTCGCCGCCATTTGCGGCGGGCGGGGCAATCGGAACCCCGGTGTCGGGAATCGTGGATTTCATTTGCAGCACAGTAATTTGCTCATTCGGTCGCGTCGACGACCACAATCGAATACCAAATTTCGATTGAAAGGACAAAAAATGAATGCAAAATAGCCGACAAGGCCGGCCAGAATCCCACCGAGAGGGAGGTTTTCATGCATCAGGGACGCCATTTCCTCCAGATTCCGGGCCCGAGCCCGGTCCCCGAACGTATCCTGCGCGCCATGGACATGCCGGTTATCGACCACCGCAGCCCGGAATTCGCCGAGCTCGGCCGAACCGTGCTGGAAGGCAGCCAGAAGATTTTCCAGACCAAAGCTCCCGTCGTGATCTTCCCCTCGTCGGGGACCGGCGCCTGGGAGGCCGCGATCGTCAACACGCTGTCGCCGGGCGACAAGGTGCTGATGGTCGAGACCGGCCATTTCGCCACGCTGTGGCGGCAGATGGCCGGGCGCTTCGGCATCGAGGTCGATTTCGTTCCGGGCGACTGGCGCCGCGGCGCCGATCCCGCCGTGATCGAGGCCAGGCTCACCGATGACACCGCGCGCGCGATCAAGGCTGTCATGGTCGTGCACAACGAGACCTCGACCGGTGCGACCAGCCGCATCGCCGACATCCGCGCCGCGATCGATCGTGCCTCGCATCCGGCCCTCTTGATGGTCGACACCATCTCCTCGCTCGGCTCGGTCGATTACCGCCACGACGAATGGAAGGTCGACGTCAGCGTCAGCTGCTCGCAGAAGGGGTTCATGCTGCCGCCCGGACTCGGCTTCAACGCAATCTCGGACAAGGCCCGCGCCGCATCGAAGACCAACAGGATGCCGCGGTCCTATTTCGACTGGGAGGAGATGCTCAAGCCCAACGCAAAAGGCTTCTTCCCCTACACGCCCGCGACCAATCTGCTCTACGGCCTGCGCGAGGCGATCGCGATGCTGCTGGAAGAGGGCCTCGACAACGTCTTTGCCAGGCACCAACGGCTCGCGGCCGCGACGCGTGCTGCCGTCAACCATTGGGGCCTCGAGGTCCTCTGCCAGGAGCCGGCCGAGTTCTCGCCGGTGCTCACGGCGGTGCTGATGCCGCCGGGGTATGACGCCGACGAGTTCCGGAAAGTGGTGCTCGACAATTACAACATGTCGCTCGGCTCGGGCCTGTCGAAGGTCGCCGGAAAGGTCTTCCGCATCGGCCATCTCGGCGAATGCAACGCGCTGACGCTGCTCGGCGCGCTGACCGGCGTCGAGATGGGCCTGTCGGTCGCCGGCGTGCCGCATCGCGCCGGCGGCGTCGATGTCGCGATGAAGCTGTTGGAGCAGCGTCTGCCGGGCAATGCATCGCCGCATCTGAAGGTCGTCGGCACGTAAGGGTGGGCGCGATGGAGGGGGGCGGCAGCCGAGGGCAGGCCGGCCCGTTATGCACGGACGGGCCCTCTTGGAGGAGGGGACAAGCCGGTCAAATGGTGCTATTCGGCGCCCACCAAACCAAGGCTAGACCGGGAAGGACGCCGATGACCGTGCATACTGGAAGGCATTTCTTACAGATTCCAGGACCGACCAATGTGCCCGACCGGGTGCTGCGGGCGATGGACATGCCGACGCTGGACCATCGCGGTCCGGAGTTCGCCGAGCTCGGTTTTGCCGTCCTCGCCTCGATGCAGCGGGTGTTCCGCACCAAGCAGCCCGTGATCATCTTCCCCTCGTCCGGCACCGGCGCCTGGGAAGCGGCGATGGTCAACGTGTTCGCACCCGGCGACAAGGTTTTGATGTGCGAGACCGGCCAGTTCGCCGTGCTCTGGCGCGGCATCGCCGACAAGTTCAAGCTCGACGTCGACTTCATCCCGAGCGACTGGCGCCATGGCGCCGACCTTGCCGAGATCGAGAAGCGCCTTGCCGCCGACGAGCAGCACGCGATCAAGGCGGTCTGCGTCGTCCACAACGAGACCTCGACCGGCTGCGTGACGCCGCCGCTCGACGTGCGCAAGCTGCTCGACCGCGTCAAGCATCCGGCGCTGCTGATGGTCGACACCATCTCCGGCCTCGGCTCGATGGAATACGAGCACGATGCCTGGGGCGTCGACGTCTCGGTCGCCGGCTCGCAGAAGGGCCTGATGCTGCCGCCGGGGCTCGGCTTCAACGCCGTCTCGGAGAAGGCGCTCGCTGTTGCCAAGGCCAACCCCGGCATGCGCTCCTACTGGGACTGGCAGGAGGTCATCAGCTTCAACAAGCTCGGCACCTTCCCCTATACGCCCGCGACCAACCTGCTCTACGGCCTGCGCGAAGCGGTCAAGATGCTGGAGGAGGAGGGGCTGGAGAACGTCTGGTCCCGCCACAAGCGCCACAGCGCGGCGACACGTGCCGCGGTGAAGGTCTGGGGCCTGGAGACGCAATGCGCCGACCCCGCCGCGCATTCGCCGGCGCTGACAGGCGTGCGCGTGCCAGAAGGACACGACGCCGACGCTTTCCGCAAGGTGGTGCTGGAAAACTTCGACATGTCGCTCGGCACCGGCTTGAACAAGGTCAAGGGCAAGGTGTTCCGCATCGGCCATATCGGCCATTTCAATGATCTGATGCTGATGGGCACGCTCGCCGGCGTCGAGATGGGCCTTGATCTGGCAAAGATCCCGCACCGGAGCGGCGGCGTGTTGGCGGCCATGGACGTCCTGAAGGGACGCGACATGATGCCGATGGCGAAGGCCCAGGTGGCTTGAACTAACTCTAAGAAGAAGTGAGCGCGCGATGAACGCACCGACTGCCAACGAAGACCTGCTCTACTCCGTCCAGGACGGCATCGCGCGGATCACCTTCAACCGCCCGCAGGCGCGCAACGCAATGACCTTCGCCATGTATGACCGCATGGCGGAGATCTGCCAGGAGATCAACGCCGATCGCTCGATCAAGGCGCTGATCCTGACCGGCGCCGGCGACAAGGCGTTCGCCTCCGGCACCGACATCTCGCAGTTCCGCGCCTTCAAGTCCGCGCAGGACGCGCTCGACTACGAGGCCCGCATCGACCGCGTGCTCGGCACGCTCGAGCAGTGCCGCGTGCCCGTGATCGCGGCCATCGCCGGTGCCTGCACCGGCGGCGGTGCCGGCATCGCGGCCTGCTGCGACCTCCGCATCGGCACCGAGACGACGCGGATGGGCTTTCCGATCGCGCGCACGCTCGGCAACTGCCTGTCGATGTCGAATATCAGCCGCGTCGTCGCGCTGGTTGGTCCCGCCCGCACCAAGGATTTGATCTTCAGGGCGCGCCTGGTCGAGGCGCCCGAAGCCCTCGCGCTCGGCCTGCTCAACGAGGTCGTGCCCGACGTCGAGACGTTGCAGCGCCGCGCCGAGGAGACCGCAAAGCTCGTCGCCAGCCACGCGCCGCTGACGCTGGAAGCGACCAAGGAAGCGGTGCGCCGTATCCGCCGCACGCTGTCGCGCGAAGAGGGCGAGGACCTGATCCTGAAGGCCTATATGAGCGAGGATTTCCGCGAGGGCATGGACGCCTTCCTCAACAAGCGCACGCCGAACTGGAAGGGCAGGTAAAGTCTCATGAGCTCTCGGCTTCGTCAGTCGAAAGTCATATGCGCTGAATTGCCCGTCTGCTTGAACTCGTCGGTATTAGTCCGCACAATGCAGGGATAGAATTTTCCGCACTACAACTCAAAAAAACATCAGGGGATGAAACTCGTGCGAATTCCAGTAAAAGCCGTCGGCGCTGCGACGGCGCTGTTGTTGAGCACGCCGGCCTTCGCCGGCTGGGAACCGGCAAAGCCCGTCGAGATCGTGGTGGCGGCGGGCGCGGGTGGCGCCTCCGACCAGATGGCGCGGATGATGCAGGCCGCGATCCAGAAGAACAATCTGATGAAGCAGCCGATGGTCGTCTCGCTCAAGGGCGGCGCATCGGGTGCGGAAGCGCTGATGTACATGAAGTCCAGCGAGGGCGATCCGAACAAGGTGCTGATTGCCTATTCGCTGATCTACATGCTGCCGCTGTCGGCGAAGATCCCGTTCAACTGGCGCGAGCTGACCCCGGTCTCGGTGATCGCGCTCGACCAGTTCGTGCTGTGGGACAACAGCGCAGGTCCCAAGACGGTGAAGGAGTTCGTCGCGGCCGCGAAGGCGGCGAGCTCGCCGTTCAAGATGGGCGGCACCGGCTCCAAGCGTGAGGATCACGTGCTGACCGTCTTCCTCGAGCAGAAGACCGGCGCGAAATTCTCCTATCTGCCCTACAAGTCCGGCGGCGAGGCCGCGACCCAGCTGGTCGGCCAGCACACCGAAGCCAACGTCAACAATCCATCCGAGAATCTCGAAGTCTGGCGCGCAGGCCAAGTGCGACCGCTCTGCGTGTTCGACAAGGAGCGCATCGCCTACACCAGCAAGGTGACAGAGACGCAGTCCTGGGCCGACATCCCGACCTGCAAGGAGGAGGGCGTCGACGTCCAGTACCTGATGCTGCGCGCGATGTTCCTGCCCGGCAAAGTCACGCCGGAGCAGCAGGCGTTCTACGTCGATCTCTTCCACAAGGTGACGCAGACCGCCGAGTACAAGGACTACATGGAGAAGCAGGCGTTGAAGCCGATCTTCCTCACCGGCAAGGACATGGTGCAGTTCCTCGAGGAGGACGACGCCATCAACAAGTCGCTGATGACCGAAGCCGGCTTCGTTGCGAAGTAGCTGCTCGTCACCTCGCCCCGCTTGCGGGGAGAGGTAGGATTGCATCGAAGATGCGATCCGGGTGAGGGGGACTCTCCGCGAGTCCAACTCTCACCGGCCTCGCGGAGACTCCCCTCACCCCGACCCTCTCCCCGCAAGCGGGGAGAGGGGGAATTGAACGCACTCCGTCCCTGACAGCTGATGTCCCAAACCGATCTTGAAATCGTCGTCGACGATCCGACCGCGCCCGAGGACGACTCCCCCTCCGTCGTTTCCTCCGGCACGATCGAGATCGTCGTCTGCCTCCTGCTGCTGGCCCTTGCCGTCACGCTCGGCTACGACAATTGGCGCACCGGCGCGTCCTGGGATGCGACCGGGCCCGAGCCCGGCTATTTCCCGTTCTATCTCTGCGTCATTCTCGGCGGCGGCAGCCTCTACGGCCTGATCGTGGCGCTCCTCGCGCACCACGCGGCGCGCGAGACCTTCGTCACGCGGGCGCAAGCTCGCCGCGTGATGGCGGTATTCGTGCCGACGCTGCTGTTCTGCCTGGTGACCCAGTTCCTCGGCCTCTATGTCGCGAGCTTCCTCCTGATCTCGGGCTTCATGCGCCTCGTCGGCAAGATCGCGCTGTGGAAGTCGCTGCTCACCGCCTTCGTGTTCACGGCGATCATGTTCGTCACCTTCGATATCGCCTTCGACGTCATCCTGCCGAAAGGGCCGCTCGAAGCGGCCCTCGGCCGCTAGGACGGATCGCGATGGAAGCGTTTGGTCTCCTGCTTCACGGCTTCGCGGTCCTGCTGACGTGGAAGACGCTCGTGCTGATGATGGTCGGGCTGGTGCTCGGCATCTTCGTCGGTGTGCTGCCGGGGCTCGGCGGCCCCAACGGCGTTGCGATCCTGTTGCCGCTCACCTTCACGATGGACCCGACCTCGGCGATCGTGATGCTGTCCTGCATCTATTGGGGCGCGCTGTTCGGCGGTGCGATCACCTCGATCCTGTTCAACATTCCCGGCGAGGCCTGGTCGGTCGCGACCACCTTCGACGGCTATCCGATGGCGCAGCAAGGCAGGGCGGCGGAGGCGCTGACCGCGGCGTTCACGTCCTCCTTCATCGGCTCGCTGGTCGCGGTGATGCTGATCACCTTCCTCGCGCCGATGATCTCGTCCTTCGCGCTGAAGTTCGGCCCGCCCGAGTTCTTCGCGGTGTATCTGCTCACCTTCTGCTCCTTCGTCGGATTGGGGCGCGAGGCCAAGCACAAGACCGTCATCTCGATGTCGCTGGGGCTGCTCCTAGCCGGCATCGGCATGGATACCGTCTCGGGCAATCTCCGCATGACCTTCGGGTCGCCGGAGCTGCTGCGCGGCATCAACTTCCTGGTCGCGGTGATCGGCCTGTTCGGCATCAGCGAGATATTGCTGACGATGGAGGAGCGACTGGCGCTGCGCGGACATGCGGCGAGCATTTCGCTGCGCGTCGTGCTCAGCGTCTGGAAGGACCTGCCGAAATATTGGGTGACGCTGCTGCGCTCCTCCTTCATCGGCTGCTGGCTCGGCATCACCCCGGGCGGCGCGATCGCGGCGTCCTTCATGGGCTACAATCTGGCCAAGCGCTTCGCCAAGGAGCCCGAGAGCTTCGGCAAGGGCCGCATCGAGGGCGTGTTCGCGCCTGAGACGGCGGCGCATGCCTCCGGCACCTCGGCGCTGCTGCCGATGCTGGCGCTCGGCATTCCCGGCTCCGGCACCGCGGCGATCCTGCTCGGCGGCCTGATGGTATGGGGGCTCAATCCGGGGCCGCTGCTGTTCGTCGAGCATAAGGATTTCGTCTGGGGCCTGATCGCCTCGATGTATCTCGGCAACGTCGTCGGTCTCGCGCTGGTGCTGACGACGGTACCGATCTTCGCCTCGATCCTGCGCGTGCCGTTTGCGGCAGTGGCGCCGATGATCGTGGTGTCCTGCGCGATCGGTGCCTATGCGATCCAGAACGCGATGTTCGACATCTGGCTGATGCTCGGCTTCGGAATCGTCGGCTACGTCTTCAAGAAGATCGGCATTCCCCTGGCGCCGTTCACGCTCGCGCTCGTGCTCGGCAACCGCGCCGAGGATGCCTTCCGTCTGTCCATGATCGGCTCCGGCGGGACCTTGAAGGTGTTCTGGTCGAACGGGTTGGTCGGCTCGATCACGACGCTGGCGATCGTGCTGCTGTTTTGGCCCTTGATCGATGGTTTGCTGGGCCGTCTCTGTTGGAGGCAGCGGGGCAGAACGGCGACACCATGAGAAATGAATTAGATCAGTGCCTTAGTTCTATGATGTCGCGGTAGTCCTACCCGGGCGCCTAGTCATTGTTTCCAAATGTTGCCGTTGCGCGACAGCCTAGGCCGGGCCCTGGCGCGTATGTTCCTCGTGGAACTTTTTTATTTTTCACGAGGGATTTGCAATGAAGCGGGTTGTGATGGGAATTGTGGCAGCGTCGCTGGTCGCGAGCAACGCACTGGCCGCTGATCTGGCGTCCAAGCCCTACGTGAAGGCGCCGGTCGTCGTCGATCCGGTCTGGAGTTGGACAGGCTTTTATGCCGGATTGAACGCTGGGTACAGCTGGGGCCGGGCGAACACGACCGTGGCGCCGATCGCGCTGCCATTCCCGGCCGTACAATTCGGTTCGTTTGGTCAGAATGTCGATGGTTGGCTGGCCGGCGGTCAGCTGGGCTACAACTGGCAGGTCGATCCCAAATGGGTCGTTGGCCTCGAGGGTGACATTCAGGCGACCGGCGAGCGGTCGTCGCGGACGGTGACCACGACGAGCGCGCGTTACGGTTCGAATCTCATCGGCCTCCCAATCGGCAATGACTTCAACTCCATTGCGACGCTCACTGCAAATCTGTCCTACGACCTGCAGTGGTTCGCGACGTTCCGCGGGCGCGTCGGCGTCCTGTCGGATCCGCAGACTCTCTGGTATGCGACCGGTGGTCTGGCTGTTGGTGAGTTCAAGTATTCGTCCGCGACCGCTCTCGGAATTCAAGTCTTCGGGCCGGGTCTCGGCGGCACGACTCCACTCGGCGCATTCAACTTTCCGATCGGTGCGGGGGCGAGCAGCACCGATACCCGAGTCGGCTGGACGGTGGGGGCGGGCGTCGAACGCAAGTTCACCCGGAATTGGTCGGCGAAGCTCGAATACCTCTACATGGATTTCGGAAGTAAGACTTACTTCGTCGGAACCGCTAACCAGGCGGACGTTAGCTTCCACGATCATATTCTGCGTGCCGGCTTCAACTATGCGTTCACGCCAACGCCGGTCGTTGCAAAATACTGAGCTGCGTTCGCGCGAACTCCCTTCGATGCCCGGCAAACTTGCCGGGCATCGTCGATTCTGACCTGGCTCACACCACCTTGGCGTCCCTGAGCTTGGCAATCTCGTCGGCGCCGAAGCCGAATTCCTTCAGCACCTCCTCGGTCTGCTCGCCGAATTCCGGCGGCCGCGCCACCATCTTGCTCGGCGTGCGCGAGAGCGTCACGGGCTGGCCGACCAGGCGGATGTGGCGGTCCTGGTCGTTCGGCACATCCTGCGCGATGCCGAGATGCTTGACCTGCGCGTCCTCGAACATCTGGTCGATGGCATAGATCGGCCCGCAGGGCACGCCGGCCTCGTTGAGCTCACGGACCCAGGTCTCGGTCGACTTCGTCACGGTGCGCTTCTCGATCTCGGCGTTGAGCGCGTCGCGGTTCTTGGAGCGGGCAGGGGCCGTCGCGTAGTCGGGATGGCCAAAGAGCTCGGGCGCGCCGATCGCCTGGGCGCAGCGCTCCCAGATCCGCCCGCCCGTGGTGGCGATGTTGATGTAGCCGTCCGAGGTCTTGAACACGCCGGTCGGGATGCTGGTCGGGTGGTTGTTGCCGGCCTGCTTGGCCACCTCCTTCTCCATTAGCCAGCGCGCGGCCTGGAAGTCGAGCATGAAGATCTGGGCCTGGAGCAGCGAGGTCTGCACCCATTGGCCCTTGCCCGAGACCTCGCGCTCGAGCAGCGCGGTGAGAATGCCCATGGCGCAGAACAGGCCCGCCGTGAGGTCGGCGACGGGAATGCCGACCCGCATCGGTCCTCCGCCCCGCGCGCCGGTGATCGACATCAGCCCGCCCATGCCCTGCGCGATCTGATCGAAGCCCGGACGCTTGTGATAGGGACCGTCCTGGCCGAAGCCGGAGATGCTGCCATAGACGATGCGTGGGTTGATCGCGGCGAGGCTCTCATAGTCGATGCCGAGCTTCTTCTTCACGTCGGGGCGGAAATTCTCGACCACGACGTCGGCCTTGGCGGCAAGGCGCTTGAACACGGCGAGCCCGCGCTCGTCTTTCAGGTTGAGCGTCATGGCCCGCTTGTTGCGGTGCAAATTCTGGAAGTCGGAACCCCGCCTAGGTCCGCCCGGCTGCTCGCCACCAGCATCCTCGGTCAGCGCGTCGATCTTGATGACATTGGCGCCCCAATCCGCGAGCTGCCGCACGCAGGTCGGCCCGGATCGGACCCGGGTCAGATCGAGCACGGTGAAGCGCGACAGGGCTTCCGAGGCATGCGGAAAGGGCATCGTGAAAGGCTCCGGGACAGATTGCGGGCCCACCATAGTGCCGAAAGGCCCCGCGACAAGTCTGGGCCGGCGCGCATGCCGCCTGTCGAAATGCAATGGCTGGCGCGGTTTGCCGCGCTGCATAAAGGAATCAGCGCGACAGGCGCTTAAGTTCCGCGCGCGCCTTCTCGGCCAGGGGATCATCGCCGTGGCGCGCAATGAAGAGTTCGAACGCCTCCCGCGTTCCCTTCTGTCGGGCCGCTTCGTATTCCTCGGCCACGGCAACGGCAGGATCGCGGGCCATTGGCATGGTGGGCGAGCGTCCCGCCTTGCCGCCGTCATCCGCATTGGCCTTCTCCACCATGACGGGCAGTCCTCCGAAGGGCGTCCGATCGAATCCAGCGAGCGCCGCAAGGGCGCCAAACAGGCCGGCAGCGAGTGAACGTCGTTTCATGAAACCCTGCAAATCACGGGCGCTGCGGGAACCGAGGTTCCTTGCTCGCGCCCGTATGAGTACTGGATCTCATAGCTAAACAGCGCATTATGGCATAGGTCCGAACGGTCTCGCCCCTTTTAAACCAAACGCTTAACCCTCTAGCTAGAATAATCTGTTAACGCCTCGAATTGGATGAGGCCAACTGCTTCGGAGATTCGCTTTGGCAACCGCAGTTACGGTCACCAAGACCAACAACGCCGACATCGATGGTCTGCTGTCAGGCTACAAATGGTCTGGCGCGATCACCTACAGTTTCCCGGATTCGTCCAGCGACTACGCCAATCCGTACACTGGCGGCAGCAGCGAGCCGACCACGTCGGGCTTCGCCTCGGCGCCGACCCAGATGCAGGTGGCGATCAACTACGCCATCGGATTGATCAACGGCTACACCAACGCCAACATCCAATACGCAGGCACGAACGGCGCCGACATCATGATCGCGCAGTCGCCGTCGGCCAACCCGACCTCCTACGCGTACTATCCCGGCAACTATGCCTCCGGCGGCGACGTCTGGTTCGGGACTCAATACAATTACTCGCTGGCCAAGCTCGGCAATTATTACTTCGTGACCGCGCTTCACGAGCTTGGCCACGCCATAGGCCTCAAGCACAGCCAGGAGACCGGTGGGCCGGCCAACGTCGCAGTGCCGACCGCGCACGACGACAGCGAATATACCGTCATGAGCTATCGCAGCTATGTCGGCGCTTCGACCACGAGCGGATACACCAATGAGGCCTACGGATATCCGCAGACCTATATGGCCAACGATATCCTCGCGCTGCAGACGATGTACGGTGCGAACTTCACGACCCAGAGCAGCAACACGGTCTACACCTGGAATCCGACCACGGGGCAGGAGTTCATCAATGGCGTAGGGCAGCCCGCGCCCGGCGGTGGCGTCGGCGGCTCGGCCAATCGAATCTACGAGACGGTCTGGGACGGCGGCGGCGTCGATACTTACGACCTGTCGGCCTACACGACGAACCTGAGCATCAACCTCAACCCCGGCGCGTCGTCGGTATTCTCCTCCATTCAACTGGCCTATCTTGGCGACGGCCATTACGCATCCGGCAACGTCTACAACGCCTATCTCTATAACGGTGACGCGCGTTCCTATATCGACAACGCCATCGGCGGATCCGGCAACGACACCATCCTCGGCAACGCCATCGCCAACACGCTGAACGGCGGCTCGGGCAACGATACGCTCACCGGCGGCGGCGGCAACGACACCATAATCGGCGGTTCGGGCACCGACATCGCGCTGTTTTCGGGCAACCAGTCCAACTACGCCGTTTCGTACAATTCGGCGACGCAGACCTTTACACTCGTCGATCAGCGCTCCGGTTCGCCCGACGGGACTGATACGGTAACGGGCGTGGAGAGTTTCCAGTTCGCAGACGGCACGGTGACGAGTGCGGCCTTGATCAGTCTGATTGGCCCAATCGTGATCGAAGCAATGGGAACGACGACGCTGACGCAACAAGGCGCCAATTATTTCCTCAATCCGGTCGGTGGGGGGACGGGACCCCAACTCAAGTATGGAGGTTCAGCAGTCGTTGCGGGTCAATTCAGCCCCTGGACGCTGATCGGTGCGGAGCAGACCGCAACGGGTTATGAGATCGCCTTCAAGCAGCCCGGCACTGACTATTTTACCATCTGGAACACGGACAGCTTTGGAAATTACCTGGGCAACCCGACTGGCATCGTGCTTGGCACAAGTTCTACTCTTGAAAGTCTTGAGGCTAGCTTTCATCAGGATTTGAACGGAGACGGCGTCCTTGGAATTCCGACCACCGTCATCGAAGCGTTTGGTTCAACAAGCTTGGTGCAGATCGGAAGCAACTACTACCTGAATCCAACTGCTGGCGGTTCGGGTCCGGAACTCATGTATCACGGCGCGGCGGTCGTAACAGGTCAGTTTAATCCGTGGAGTTTGATTGGCGCGGAGCAAACGTCCACTGGATATGAGATCGCCTTCAAGCAGCCCGGCACTGACTATTTTACCATCTGGAACACGGACAGCTTTGGAAATTACCTGGGCAACCCGACTGGCATCGTGCTTGGCACGAGTTCTACTCTTGAAAGTCTTGAGGCTAGCTTTCATCAGGATTTGAACGGAGACGGCGTCCTTGGAATTCCGACCACCGTCATCGAAGCGTTTGGTTCAACAAGCTTGGTGCAGATCGGAAGCAACTACTACCTGAATCCAACTGCTGGCGGTTCGGGTCCGGAACTCATGTATCACGGCGCGGCGGTCGTAACAGGTCAGTTTAATCCGTGGAATTTGATTGGCGCGGAGCAAACGTCCACTGGATATGAGATCGCCTTCAAGCAGCCCGGTACTAGCTATTTCACGATCTGGAACACGGATAGCGCTGGCAATTATCTCGGCAATCCAACGGGCATTGTGCCCGGGACTAGTTCGGCGCTTGAAACTTTCGAGCCGAGCTTTCATCAGGATCTGAATGGGGATGGCGTCATTGGCGTCCCGGCTGGTACGGCGCCCGCGGTTTTTGCATCATCTCACAATTTCAACTTCGATAGCTTGGCGGCCGCTGTAGGGACGGCAGTAGGGGATGGGAAAGGTGGGGCGAATCTGATTGACATCGCACAAGCGTGGAGCGGTGGCGCACGACACGATCCAGTCCCGTTTTCAATCACCCATGCGCAAGTCGAGCACGGTGACCTACCTAGCATCCATGTCGCGGATTTGCACTGGACTGATTTCATCATCCGATAAGCTTCGGACGCGTATGACAATCGGGCCAAGCGGGGGCTTCGAACTTCTCACGTGTACGAATACTGACCTTTGTACAAGAACTGTTGCCCAAAAAGCGGTTTTCAGTGTCGGATTCCTGTGGAATGGTTTTTGTGCATGTTGAGAGGTTGTGGGTACCTGCACTGCTTCGCGACGGAGCCCGTCGCTAAAGCGCATCCGGGAAACTGCGCAGCGGTTTTCCGAAAGGATCATGGGCGTTGATGAATTTACCCAACCTCATCGAGCTTTAGGGGCCGGCACAACGCGCGTAACCACGCTGCAGCGGCTCGGCGAATACGAAAGCTTGTGGCCGAACGCTACTAATTTTCTTTCCACGAATCGGTACGAAGCAGCGGACAATAAGAGCGTGGCCAGCATGGCTGCTGCGAGCAGAGCCGCGTCTGAAAAAGACCCCAGCTCTTCCCTTTTCCCCGCTGCGATAAAAGCTAAGCCGATAAACAGGGGATGAAAGAGATAAGTCGTGTATGATATCGAACCAAGTTGCCTTAGCGGTTTGGATCGCAAGGCGCCGGTGATCCTCGCTCCTGGAGTTTGTAGCACTGCTGTCAGCACGAGTGAGTACAAGATTGTCAAATAGGTGTGCCCCCAGAAAAACATTGTCGCCGCCGGACTTCGTTGGAGCGCAACCAGGAATATCGGCACAAGGGCAATGAAGAACACAGTGGCTTTCAAAATCATTAAGCGAAGGGCGCTCAGTTTCTGCCAGACTTTGGCATCGCGACGTATTACGGCGAGAAGACCTCCAGCGCATAGACCGTCCAGACGCAGGCATGTCGCAACGTAAGGTGCATAGGGATTTTGAGGCAATAGCATGAAACAGCTTGCTCTCGCCACGATTGAGCAAAAACCTATGGAGAGCAAGAGTGGAATGATGAAACGAGTAGGGGTCAGATACACGATTATCGGGAAAACGAGATAGAATTGTTCCTCGATTGCGACAGACCATGTGACTGATGATGCGGCCGGTCCCCAGCTATTCAATTTGATGATGTACCAGTTCTGGGTGAACGTCGCATAACTCCACCACGGGATCTGCGTCCCAAAATAGTAGTTATCTGAGACGAGAGCGGAAAGCGCCCAAAAAGCAATTAGTAGCAGCGAGTATGGCGGCAGTATTCGCAACGCGCGCCGCGCGAAGAAGACGATGAAGTAATTATTGCAATTTCGGCGATCTACGAGGATTCCTATTATTAGGAACCCAGAAAGAACGAAAAATAGATCGACCCCCGTGCGACCAAAAATCAGGATCGCGCCCATTGCTTTGGCCGCAGCCCCCAGCGTGGGGGAGATTACCGCCCCAACAAAATGCCACATCAATACTAGCAATACTGCAACGCCTCGAAGTCCATCGATTTCGGAAATTCGAATATCGGAGAGCGGTGCCAATTCTGGGTTGCGCAACGGCGCGTGCGTATCGTCTATTAATGATGCATGCATTTGATGTCGCACGTTGGATCGCTCTGTGCCTTGCTGTTGCTATGCTCGAAGGAAGCGAAAGATCTTATTGAGCCTGCCTGGTCCCCCCCAGTCTGCTGCCAAGGCAAGAGACCAAACGTCATTGAAGTAGTCATAGTTCGATCCGGCGAGAATCCAAAGCCTATCTGAATGGCAGAGTGCTGAGTGTGCGAGGCGCTGGCTCCATACTTTCCTTGCGAGGTACGGATACCAAGTCCTTCCATCTTCAGAGTACCAAATATCGTTTGAACCATCTCGTCGAACCAAACCTCCCATCGTCCACAGGTGACCGCGAAACGACGCGCTAGACGCCCAGAGTCGGCCGGGCCATTCTGCTGCCGTTGTCCTCCTTTCCCAGGTAGTCCCGTCGCTGCTACACCACACGTCGTTGAGGAAGGTGGGGTCATTGCCCCAGTGTCCGCCACCCAAGATCCAGAGCTGTCCGTCGTGAGCGAGCGCGTTATGAAAAGCTCGAGGCTGCCAGGGCGCGTCCTGAAGGGCTTGAGTCCAGGTGATCCCGTCCTTGCTGAACCAAACGTCGTTAAGAGCCTGCCGGCTTCCCTCGCTTCTCAGGCTTTGAGCACCACCAAGCAGCCATAGTCGTCCTTCGAATGCAACAAGGGCGCCTCCACCGCGCGCGGGCCACTGTGCCTGTGCTGTAGCACGGGTCCAACCCCTTCCATCCTGGGAGAACCAAATCTCACCCGCTGGAACGAAGGTGTTTCCACTGTGAATGAAGCCGCCCATTCGCCAGAGCCGTCCCGAGAATGAAACAACCATTGACTGGACTGTCGGCGTCCATGGAGCCTGTTCGAGTTCCTTTGTCCAAGTCAGACCGTCCAACGAACTCCAGCAGTCCGTGAGGCCGGTCTTCTGGTCATCAGCAGTGCCGCCAACGAGCCAAATTCGGTCATCGTGAACAACGAACCCTGCGCTGTCCCTGCGGGACCAGGGAGCGCTCGCAGTGGCCTGGGTCCAGGATGGATCCGAAGTTGGTCGGTAGGAGGCTAGCCAAACCGCCAGACTGATTAGGCCGCCGCCAAGCACAGCGCGACGGGTGGGTAGTTGGCCATGCATCATATTATCCTCCCGCCGACGGTACGTGTCGGGCATTGCGACCATCTTTGGTTGAACCATAGTTCCCTTGCTATAGCCGAATGGATGCTGCTAGAACAACAACGCATCATTTTGGCCTTGGGGTGGCCAATCTATCCATCTGAGAAAACTAGGATAAATGCGGCATGATTAGATTTGGCCTGCTTGGCTGTGGGCGCATAGCCAAGCGTCATGCGGATCTGCTAGGCGGGGGGCATATCCAAGGAGCGACTCTTGCAGCCGTTTGCGATGAGTTGCCGGAACGCGCAAATGAAGTTGCGGCTCGGTACCATGTGCCAGCTTGCTACAACGTTGCGGAGCTTCTTGCGCGGGCAGACGTGGATGTTGTTTCCGTTCTAACACCGAGCGGGTTACACGCCTCGCATGCCATAGCAGCGGCCAAGGCGGGAAAGCACGTTGTGGTCGAAAAGCCGATGGCGCTACGTCTCGAAGATGCCGATGCCATGATTCAAGCCTGCGATGTGGCGGGCGTGAAGCTTTTCGTGGTCAAGCAGAATCGTTTCAATGTTCCGGTGGTAAAGGCCCGTGAAGCACTGGAAGCGGGCCGATTCGGGCGCCTTGTTCTCGGCACCGTTCGAGTTCGATGGTGCCGAGATCAGGCCTATTATGATCAGGATGCATGGCGCGGCACGTGGGCCTACGACGGGGGCGTGCTCACGAACCAAGCCAGTCACCACATCGACATGCTCGAATGGTTCTTCGGAGACGTGGTGAGCGTTCATGCTCGGGCAACGACCGCTCTGGTCAAGGTTGAGACCGAAGATACGGCGGTGGCAACGCTGAAGTTCCGGAACGGCGCGTTGGGAGTTATCGAGGCTACCACCGCGGTGCGACCCCGGGACCTCGAAGGCTCTCTTTCGATACTCGGCGAAAAGGGCGCCGTTGAGATCGCGGGCTTCGCCGTCAACCAGATCAGGCATTGGCAGTTCGTCGATGCGCTGCCGAGCGATCAGGTTGTCGTTGAGAAGTTTTCGGTCAATCCGCCCAACGTGTACGGCTTCGGTCATCAGGCCTATTACCAGCACGTCCTCGATTGCCTATTGCACCAAAGCGCCGCGCTGGTCGATGGGTTAGAAGGCCGCAAGAGCCTCGAGCTAATCTCAGCGCTTTACGAGTCGATCGAGACGGGACAGGAAGTCGCGCTTCGCTTTCAGCCGCGGCGGAGCAAGCTCGGAGTGCTTTCGTGAGCGGCAAGCCGCAGGTGCACCAGGCGGGCATCCGCGACGTCAAGTTCGGTCAACGCGTCAAGCTCGTCGAGCCCTGCAACCTTTACAGCTGCGACATCGCCGATGACTGCTTCGTCGGTCCTTTTACGGAGATCCAGTCAGGCGTCGTCGTCGGTGCGCGCACCCGAGTGCAGTCACATGCCTTCGTCTGCGAGCTGGTCTCGATCGGGGAAGATTGCTTCATCGGCCATGGCGTGATGTTCATCAATGACACGTTTTCGACCGGTGGACCGGCGCGGGGGCGCCGCGAATTGTGGCGCGCAACGAAGATCGGTAACCGAGTCTCGATCGGATCGAATGCGACCATCATGCCGGTCTCAATTGCCGACGACGTCGTGATCGGAGCAGGCTCAGTGGTCACGAAAGACATCGCCAAGCCCGGCATCTATGCCGGAAATCCCGCTCGCCTCCTCAAGAGCAAGAACTAAGGAATAGCATCATGCCGGTGCCTTATGCGGATCTCGGGCTCCAGTACCAGTCGATCAAGGACGAGATCGACGGTGCGATCGCCGCGGTCATTCGCGACAGCGCGTTCATCCGTGGACCATATGTCGATGCCTTCGAACGCGAGTTCGCGGCGGCGGCAAGCGTCAAGCACTGCGTATCCTGTGCTAACGGCACCGACGCGCTCTACCTTGCGATGACCGCGCTCAAGGTAAGGGCGGGCGACGAGGTCATCACTACCGCGCATTCTTGGATATCGACCTCTGCTATGGTCACGCATGCGGGCGCTCAGGTCGTGTTCTGCGACACTGACCGTGAGACCTTTACGATCGATCCCGCCGCAATTGAGGCCGCAATTACTCCGCGCACCGTCGGCATCATCCCCGTGCATCTCTATGGGCAGCCGGCCGACATGGATGCGATCATGGCTATCGCGAAGAGGTACGGATTGTGGGTGATTGAAGACTGCGCCCAGGCGCATTTGGCGCGGTACAAAGGACAGATGGTCGGGACGTTCGGAACGGCCGCGAGCTATTCGTTCTATCCCGGCAAGAATCTTGGTGCGATGGGCGATGCGGGCGCCGTCGTAACCAATGACTCGGTCCTTGCCGAGCGCATAACCATGCTAGCACGTCACGGTGGACTCGTGAAGCATCAGCATAGTGTAGAGGGCATCAACAGCAGGTTGGATGGGCTGCAGGCAGCGATTCTTTCAGTCAAGCTCCGCCATCTCTCGAGGTGGACAAAGGCACGCCAAGCGGCTGCACGAATCTATGACACAGGTCTCAATCAGCTCAAGGATCTTGCAGTCCCATATGTCGCGGCCGGAAGAGAGCACGTCTATCACTTGTACACCGTACAGCATCCTCGTCGCGACGAGTTGGCAGCATACCTGAAGTCATACGGCGTGCAGACGGCTGTAAACTACCCGACCGCGTTGCCCTTCCTCGAAGCCTATCAACGTTTTGGTGCGCGGCCCGATCAGTTTCCGAACGCGCACAGTCATCAGAGCCGCATTCTTTCGCTTCCAATGTTTGCCGAAATCACTTCTGGTCAGCAGGCTGCTGTGATCGATCTGATCCATGCATTTAGCCGGTCATAAAACCTCTGATCGCCTAGGCAGAAGCCTGATCGCGTCTGGAGTTGGGCCGTTCGCGTCTCAGGTCTTTGCCATTGCTCTTATTCCACTGCTATTCAGGCTTTACACGCCGGACGATTTCGGCGTTTGGGCGGCTATCCAGGCGGTGGCAATAACAGGGGGATCGCTACTCTCGTTCCGCTTCGATCTTGGCCTAATGCTTGAGCGGAATGTTGAAGCAGCGAGCCATCTTCTCATGGCAAGCATCAGTGTTGTTTGCCTCATGTCTGTCGTCGTTGGCGTCTTTGCCGGCATATCCGTCAGGGCGCTTGCGCAATTCGGCATCGGACCGATGTTTACGGTCCTAGGTTGGGCATGGCTATCGCTGGTGGGATTGGGTGTTGTGCTCCAAGCCTGGTTGATGCGCGACGGTGCTTTTGCACATCTATCGATTGGCCTCTTGCTCAACGCAACCGTAGCCAATCTCGTCCAGCTCGGCGGTGGTCTGAGCGGCAATGGCGTCTGGCTGGTCATAGGCAGTCTCGCCGGACAGGCCGTAGCTACGCTCTTTTATGCTCAAGGCATTCGGCGGTGCGCGGACCGGCCTATCTGCTCGATTGACCGGAAAGAAATGCTGGCGGCATTACTCCGCAACCGACGCTTCGTGCAGTTTTCATTGCCATTTACAGTGATGTCTTTGGTGCGTGAGCGCGTGCCCGTCTTCATTGTCGGCAGTTTCTGTTCCGCGGCTTTGGTCGGCCTGTATAGCCAATCGTGGAGACTGACGCATCTTCCCTCAGCGCTTACTAGCGCTGCTTTGAGGCCGGTCTTCTTTCACCGGGCAGCTACCTACGGTCTTGCCGCGCAAGTTCAAGCTGTCGATCAAATCGTAAGGGGGCTGCTCATAGCAAGCAGCCCCTGGATTGCCCTTCTCGCATTCGGGGGAGACGACCTTTTTGTTATTGTTCTTGGACGTCAGTGGAATGGAGCCGGTTGGTTCGCTGGTATGCTTTCTGTCCCTGCTGCTTTCTTCATGACAACCAACTGGATGGATCGGTTGCTCGATGTAATTGGCCGCCAAGACCTCAATCTAAAACTCGAGGCTGTCGCCGGTATTAGTTCCGTCGGAGGCCTTTGCCTCGTACTTGCGGCGGGACATTCGCTGGCCGAGGCTATCGCGATGCAAGCCACAATGCTGACGTTGAGCTATCTCGCCTTCCTCGCGGTCTGCTATCAGGCGGCGGGCTGGCCGCGATTAGGCTTAGCAGCGGCCATTTCCGCTGCAAGCATACTGGGGGCAATCATCTATCTTACGTTAAGTGTTCTAGGCAGCTTTCTTGACAGGATACAATTGCTTGGGATGGGCGCGACCGCAGCAGGTCTCATGACCGCTACCGTCCTGTGGAAGGCAAGGAGAGCGATATGAACATCACGATTGTCAATTACGGAGTCGGAAATCCGGGTGCTCTTGTCAATATGTTCGAATTCATTGGTTACGAAGCTTGGATAACTGACCAGCCTCAGGCCATTCTTCAGGCGAGCCACCTGGTACTGCCGGGGGTTGGCGCATTCGATGCCGCGATGCAAATGCTGAGGGAATCGCGCCTCATTCACACGCTAGAGAAAGCTGCTTTCGGGCTGAAAGTACCATTCTTGGGAGTATGTCTCGGAATGCAGCTACTTGGCCGCCGAAGTGAGGAGGGAACTTCCTCCGGGCTTGGTTGGATTCCAGCTGATGCCGTAAGGATGTGTCCCGATCCCACGCTTAAGCTCAAGGTGCCGTTCATGGGCTGGGCCGATGTCGAAGCTACGCCACGGGCTAAGCTATTCAATAAAGGCGATGAGAACCGATACTACTTCTCTCACAGCTATCGGATGCAATGTGACGACCACGACGATGTGGCTGCTACATATGAGTTCGATGGGCCGGTGGCTTGCGCGGTGCAGCGCGAGAATATTTACGGCGTTCAATTTCATCCCGAAAAAAGCCATCGGTTCGGCATGCGGCTACTAAGGAACTTTGTCGAGAGAACCTCGAAATGAGACCGCGAGTCATTCCTGTTCTGCTGCTTGATAGTAGATGCCGTCTGGTAAAAACCCGCGGCTTCCGAGACGAGGTTTACGTAGGCGATCCATTCAACGTCGTTCGGATCTTTAATGAAAAAGAAGTGGACGAGATCTGCGTACTCGACATCGATGCCACGGTCGACGGTCGGCAGCCTGACGTTGGCTTCATTAGGGAGTTGGCTAGCGAATGCTTCATGCCACTGAGCTATGGTGGTGGAGTCAGGTCAGTGGCGGACGCAACGCCCATATTTGCAGCCGGCGTAGAGAAAGTTGTGCTCGGTCGCGCCGGTAGTGATGATTGCATCATACGGGGTATTGCTGACAGTTTCGGATCTCAAGCCGTGACAGTTTGTATTGACTACAGGCGCGTGAATACGGACCTGCGGGTCGTAACGGATCGCGGCCGCAAGGTTACAGATTCCGATCCTGTCACACGGGCAAGAAGGGCGGAGGCTGCCGGCGCAGGCGAGATCTTACTGCAAAGTTTAGACCGCGATGGTACACGCGCTGGTTATGATCTGGACATGATCTCTGAAGTTGCGCAGGCAATCGAGGTCCCATTGGTAGCACTTGGTGGAGCAGGGAATGTGCGACATTTGGCGGAAGGCCTCGCTGCGGGCGCCAGTGCGGTGGCATCAGGGAGCAGTTTCGTCTTTCTTGGTCGTCTTCGAGCAGTCCTACTAACCTATCCCGCTGGTCAAGAACTGGAGCGCATGCGCACGAGCGTGCGGGGAGAGGCCTAATGCTGCAGACTAGCCGAAAGTATCAAGTCTGTTCGTTCTGCGTGATGGACAACCGAAATCCCGGCGTAAC
This sequence comes from Bradyrhizobium sp. Rc2d, assembly GCF_900099855.1. Taxonomy (NCBI): domain Bacteria; kingdom Pseudomonadati; phylum Pseudomonadota; class Alphaproteobacteria; order Hyphomicrobiales; family Nitrobacteraceae; genus Bradyrhizobium; species Bradyrhizobium sp. Rc2d. The sequence goes on from NZ_FNCU01000024.1 coordinate 26,416, forward strand.
TTTTGATGAGCGGGGCCAGTGTGTTTGTTGCCAAGAGGCTTTGAAGCGCAAACCATATGAATGGTGGCCCACGAATGACGGGCGGAGGAGACTCAAAGAAAAAGTCGAAAGCATCAAGCGAGAAATGGCAGTTAGACCTTATGACGTGATGATCGGCTTAAGTGGAGGTGTGGACAGCGCTTATCTGGCCCATTTTCTAAAGAGTCAATTCGATCTCCGTATTCTAGCGGTTCACGTGGATGGAGGCTGGAACACTGAGGCTGCAGTCCGCAACATCGAACTGCTCGTCCGGAAACTTGATATTGACCTGTACACACATGTCGTTGAGTGGCAGGAGATGAAGGACCTTCAGCTGGCTTATTTGAAGGCTTCGGTAGTCAATCAGGACGCTCCGCAGGATCATGCCTTTTTTTCTACATTGTACCGCCTATCAAAGAGGTTCGGTCAAAGGTACTTCTTTAGTGGTGTTAATTTTAGTGGCGAGAGCGTCCATGTTCCGGGAGCCGGTTACCCCGCAATGGATGCACGTAACCTGCGCGCCATCCATCGCGCGCACGGCGTAGGTTCGCTTCCGACTTTCCCCACGCTCGGGCCGATCCAATATCTTTGGATGTCGCGAATTCGCAAAAGCATCGAAATATTCAAACCACTCAACTACCTTCCTTATGACAAAGAAGATGCAAAGCGCGAGCTAGTTGCAACGTACGGTTTTGTCGACTACGGAGCAAAACACCAAGAAAGTCGATTTACTAAGTTTTATCAGGAGATTTACCTGCCGGCGCGCTACGGCTTCGACAAACGACGGCTACACTGCTCGGCACTCATAGTCGCCGGACAAATGGCGCGCGCTCGAGCTCTTGAGGAACTTGAGCAACCCTTAACAACCCCGGAGCAGGCCGCCCGCGACAAGCGGTTCGTTGCCAAAAAGCTCGGAATATCAGTGGCGGATCTAGATCGCTTTATTGGGCTGCCCCCAGTCGCTCACGAGGATTACGCCAACAGCCAAGCTCTTTACCGAGCAAACGGCCTGTTGCGCAAAATTCTGAAGGTGCGCTCATGATAGTATCAGCCACTTACGTTCTTGCCGCGCTATCAATGTATAGCGCAGCTCTCTATCTAGTTTATCGCCTGAGGTTGCATCTCACTACGAGCTCGTTTTTGCTCGCGTTCTTGCTGCTGGTCCATGGACCAGCGTATCTCGTCTATATGCTTTTTCGGGGAGGCGGATCGATTATTTACGAGCGTATTGCTCACGAGGCAAACTTTGAATCGGTAGTTGTCTCGCTGAATGTGTCGATCGCATTGATGTTTCTTTGTATTATCATCGGCATTGAAGCTGTGGATCGCTTAATGCCGGCAGGAGCCAAGCAGCTTTGTCTCGGTCTGAGCGCTTGGAAAGACCAGCGCCTTGAATCAGGAAGGCGCCGGCCCTGGCTGCTTCTGACGGTCATTACGTTGACAGCGGCGTTCATGGCGATTGTCTCTCTCAAAGAGCATCATTTATCCGTCATCAAAGGCTATCTAGCCGTCGCCGGTGACGAGCTTGAAAAGATTGCTTACAGGCAACAATTTGGAGGCAGCCAAAGCTACTCTTATCGAGTCCTTCTCGCTTCGATCGCTCCCATGTTAATTGTGTGGGGTGGGTTTTCGGCTTGGATCCAGAGGTGGTGGCCACTCCTTATCGCGACTGTGGTGCTGGTCGCGCTAACACTCGTCGGCAAGCTCGAGACGCTCAGCAAAGCGCCGGCCGCGCTCTTCATAATTCAGCTTCTTCTAGTGGCGTACCTAGCTCGCCGGAACGATGTCACATGGAGAGTTGGATTTGCAGGTCTTGTCATTGTCAGCCTCGTGTTCTATCCGATCATTCGCGTGGCAGTCCCCGAGACTCAGGGCTTGGACGCTTTTGGCTTTCTTTACTATCGAATATTCGATAACTCGAACGAGGCGGTGTTGGAGTTCTTTGCAACATTTCCCCACCGCATGCCGCACAGCTGGGGAGCAAATATCCGGCCTCTCGCGTTTCTTTTGGGGATGGAATATGCGCCTTCATACTTTGAGGTCCTAAGGCTTTGGCATGGCGCCGGCGGATCAAGCGTGACCGGCATGTTTATTGCTGATGCTTGGGTAGATTTCTCGTATGTCGGGGTGATTTTGTTCAGCAGCTTGGCTGGAGCAATCTGTAGGGCTATTGACATAGTCTTTTTGGCGCGAGGCAAGACCGTCGTTTCTCTTGCAGTCCTCGGGAGTGCGTTCATCGGAGCTTACAATTTGACGATCTCCGCGCTTCCGGCAGCCTTTCTCTCAGGCGGCCTGGTGACCGCGCCTTTGATAGCGGTCGCGATCCTGAAGTTGCAGCACCTCCTGGAGGGGCGTTCGCAGGTCGCAAGTGTCGCGCCGCGACGCATGGCAAAAGGGGAATTGGGCTAGCTCAATCTTAAAGCGGTTCAGCAAATGAATCTGGATTACTGGGCTCAGCGTATCCTGAAGCGTGCAACATGCGAGCTCGATCGTGGAGCTCGGCTGACCGGTAAAGCGCGCGTACGCAACATTGCGGGCGACAGTTCGCTCATTACCATAGGCCGAGGCAGCATAATCCAGGGCGAGCTTCTCACATTCGCGCATGGGGGAAGGATACGGCTCGGACAATGGTGTTACGTCGGCGAGCACTCCCGCATTTGGTCCGCGGCGGAAATTGCCATAGGCGACAGAGTGCTGATCGCGCATTCGGTTAACATATTCGACAATCTTACCCATCCCATTCATGCAGCGGCCCGTCACAGCCAATTCAAGATGATCGCGCAAACGGGCCATCCACGTGAGCTCAACCTTGGCGAGAAGCCGGTCAGAATTGAGGATGATGTCTGGGTTGGGGCGGGATCCTTCGTTCTGCGGGGTGTAACGATAGGACGGGGTGCGATCGTGGGGGCGGGAGCCGTCGTTACAAGCGACGTCCCTGCTTACTGTATCGCGGCTGGCAACCCGGCTGCCATCGTGCGGGAGCTCTCGGCGGATGAACGCTGACGGGAGTTGAAGAATGCGGTTATTCCAGAATATCGGGCTCGGTCCGGCGTACTCGAACGTATTTCGTCGGTTTGTATCTCCGCGGTCGTTTGAAGAAGGTATTAGGCTCTTTCTAGAGCATCGCTATGGAGCCCCGCACATTCTCGAGCCCATTGAAACGCAGCAGTCGAACGCATTTTGCGCCTTGGGAGACGAGCCGCGCCTGCAATCATTGTGGGCCTCGGAACAAGGGCTAGCGACTCGAGATCTTGAGCAAATATTGCTCGCGCAGATCGAGCACCACAGGGCGGAAGTCTTCTATAATCTCGATCCGATGCGTTACGGCAGCGCGTTTGTCCAAAGGCTGCCGGGCTGTGTGAAAAGGACCGTCTGTTGGCGTGCTGCCCCATCCGGTAATGCCGACCTGAGCCAGTACGATCTCGTCGTCTGCAACTTCCCGACGATATTAGCCGACTGGCGGAACAAGGGCTGCCGCGCCGAATATTTCTATCCTGCGGTGGACCGTGTGATGGGAGAGTATGGCTGTCGCGATCGTCCCATCGACGTGCTGTTTTTCGGCAGCTATTCCCGTCACCATAAGGCGCGTGCTAAGGTTTTGGAAGAAGTTGCCCAGTTGTCAAGTGAACGGAAGATTATCTACTGTCTGGATGCATCTCGTTCGACCCGGCTCGCAGAAGCTTTTCCGGCGGGACTTATCAGATATCTCGACAAATACCGTCGGCCACCGGCGATCGTTGCCGTTGCTCGCGCCCCGGTCTGGGGCAGGCAGGCTTACGAACTCCTGGGGCAAGCGAAAATCGTGCTCAACGGAGCCATTGATATGGCGGGAAACGACAGAGGAAATATGCGCTGCTTTGAGGCAATGGGATGTGGTGCGTTGCTACTGTCGGATGAAGGCCAATACCCGGATGGGATGCAGGACGACACTACGATCGTAACATATCGGACACCGGAGGAGGCCAGAACTTTGGCTCATACCTACATCTCCGACGGAGAAACGCGCTCGAAAATCGCGGAGCGCGGCCGAGAAGCTGTAAACAGGCTGTACAACAAATCAATGCAGTGGCAGCGATTCAACGAACTCCTATCAAATATGTGAACCAATGCATCTTCATCCTCTGGTTTACCGAATTAAGCGCGCCGTAGATGCAGCGGCCACTCCGCTCTATCGGCTACGGGGCTCCCGGCCTTGGACGGTCGGTTATCACACGACGAAGCAACGCGCGATCGAAGTCGCACTCGAGACTGGTGCGGTGAGCGTGGGTAAAGAGCTTCCGCCGCTCTTCGGAATGGCTCTGGACGAGCGGGTCGTTGAATATGCCTGGGTGTTTGGTCACCTTCGCCGGGCAGGGACGGTCGGCCGGCTGCTCGACGCTGGCTCGATCTTTAATCACGACTATCTTCTCAATCGAGCGCCCCTGAAGGGAAGCGACCTCACAATCATGACCCTCGCGCCCGAGAAGCATTGTTTCTGGCACGATGGGATTTCTTACGTCTTTGGCGACCTGCGTGACAGCTATTTCAAGGACGGAGCCTTTGACACGATCGTCTGCATTTCCACGATTGAGCATGTGGGGCTCGACAACACGTTGCTCTACACGGCGGACCGCGAGCGCGACGAACGCGATGAAAGGGGTTTTATCGCCGCGGCGCGGGAGTTCCGCCGCATCATCAAACCGGGAGGAGTGTGCTACATTTCGTTTCCGTATGGAGAGCGGCGCAATCTGGGGTGGTATCAGGTTTTTGATGGTGCGATGGTAGAGCAGATCGTCGAGGCGTATGCGCCGAGCGCGCACAGCATTGAATATTTCGGTTATTCGGCCAAAGGCTGGCGTCGAGCTTTGGCTGCTGAAGTCGCACATGCCGTTCCGTTCGACGTGCATAGCGGAACCGGAAAAGGTGATGACCGTGCAGCGTCTTCGAGGGCAATTGCTTGCCTGCGCCTTGTGGCGTAGAGCCAACGTTGATCTTCTGAACCCGAGAATGCCATGAGCGTCGATCAAAAGTTTTCATCTTGGGAGGAGGCCGTGCTGTGGCTGCGGGACCAGCCCGATCGCCGGCAGCTGGTCCTTGACGCTTATTATGACGACCCTCTGCTCGAGGCGGCCGAACGTTATCGTTCGAGCGAGGAGTGGCGACACATTTCCTCGTATTTGAAGGGCCGAGGCGGAACCGCGCTGGAAGTCGGGGCCGGACGGGGTATTGCCAGTTATGCCCTCGCACGGGAGGGATTCGGCGTCGTTGCATTGGAGCCCGATCCAGGTCGCGTCGTCGGCGCAGGAGCCATACGCGATCTGGCTTGTCGAAGCGGGCTTTCTATCGAAGTCGTCGAGGAATTCTCGGAGCGCCTGCCGTTTGATGATGCCTCTTTCGATGTGGTTTTTGCCCGAGCGGTACTGCATCACACCCGGGATCTGAATGTGGCCTGCAAGGAGATGCATCGGGTTCTCAAGCCGGGAGGAGTTTTCGTTGCCGTACGGGAGCACGTCATCAGCCGGGAATCCGATCTCGACACTTTCTTGAGGCAGCATCCGCTGCATCATCTCTACGGAGGCGAGCATGCCTTCTTGTTAAGTCGCTACGTCGACGCTCTAAGCGGAGCCGGCTTTTGCGATACGACCATTCTCACGCCGCTCCGGAGCCCGATCAATCTCTTCCCATATACGGCCGACGCGTTTCGCGAAGCAATCGTCGAAAGGCTCTCTCGAGTGCTTCCGCTCCGGTCGGTATGGCAAACGATCCTGAGATCCGATCGGCTTTTTCGTATGATGCTGTCGGTTGCAGAACGTTTTGATCATCGGCCGGGACGCCTCTATTCGTTCATCGCGCAGAAGGCGGCGGTATGACTATTTGGGTCACCGGCGCGAATGGCTTTATTGGACGGTATCTCGCCAGATCACTCGCTGATGCCGGCCATGCCGTATCTGGCGTAGGCCATGGTGCGATTGGGGAGCCCGACAAGCAAAACCTCGGTATGCGCCATTGGCTCAATGGCGAGATCGAAGCTGCAAATCTTCATGCATTGGCTGCGCGGACCGGTATGCCAACGGTAGTATTTCATTTGGCCGGCGGATCCTCGGTGGGATTGTCTATCATCCAGCCATACGAAGACTTTTCGCGCACGGTGGCGACGACCGCGCGCCTGTTGGATTGGCTGCGAACCACCGCACCGGGATGCCGGCTCGTGGTCGTTTCTAGTGCGGCAGTCTACGGCGCCGCATACGAGGGCCCCATTTCGGAAAGTGCCGCGACGCAGCCGGTATCTCCGTATGGAGAGCACAAGCTGATGATCGAGAACCTTTGCCGCAGCTACGCGACTACGTTTGGGTTGCGCAGCACGATCGTGCGGCTGTTTTCTGTCTACGGAGCGAACTTGCGCAAGCAGCTCCTATGGGACCTTTGCGTGCGCCTGCGTGACGGTGCGCGTTCGTTGACTCTTGGAGGAACGGGCAGAGAGAGGCGCGATTGGACCGAAGTACGTGATGTGGCGCGGCTGCTGGCGTATGTTGGCAGCAACTCTCCCGTGCAGCCAGTTGACATCCTGAACGGCGGATCGGGCGTTGCGACCACTGTTGCAGATATCGCGCAAACCGTTGCGGACAGTTGGGATGAGGGAATTTCGGTCGCCTTTTCAGGCTCGGTCCGGACTGGTGACCCCTTCAGCCTGGTCGCTGATCCTGCACGATTGAACGCTCTGCCCTTCGAGTGGAATATTCCGTACGATGCCGGCGTTGCCGAGTACGTGGCTTGGTTCAAGGAGCAATTCCGTTGAGCCGGGCGTCCCTGAGAGTTGCATTCACGTTCATTCCGCGCCGTCTCCATGCCGGCGGATTCAACTACCTCCGGAACCTGCTTACTTCGCTGGATAGATTTCGTCCCGGGGAATTGGAGCCCGTGATGTTTGCGGGGTTGTCCGATGACAACGATGAACTGGCGAGCTTTGCGGCAATCCCGGGCGTCAGGGTTGTGAAGGACAGGGCTTTCGAACGCAATCATTCGGGCGTGCCGAACGCCCTCCTTGCAGGGATCGATTTCGCCGCCGTGGCCGCCTTCCGATCGGCGAACGTTGACGTCGTGTTTGAGCACGCGCGCTTCTTTGGCTGGCGGCTTCCACTCCCCGCTGTGGCCTGGTTTCCGGACCTGCAGCACAGGAGTCTTCCTCATCTCTTTTCGAGAGCGGCATGGTGGCGTCGCGAGATTGGTTTCCGCGCGCAACTCGCGTCGGGACGCTCCGTCGTCCTAAGCAGCCAAAGCGCCCTCGACGACTGTCGGCGCTTCTATCCGCGTGCTAGAAACCAGATGTCGGTTGTCAGATTCGCCAGCCGCCCGACGGATGATCTTCTCGCGGCGAACCCGCACGAGGTCATCCGTCTCTACGATCTGCCCGAGCAATACTTCTATTTGCCCAATCAGTTCTGGCGACACAAGAATCATCAGTTGGTTCTCGATGCACTGGCACTTTTGGCGAACCGGGGGATAAAGGCCGTCGTGGCGGTATCAGGTGGTCCCGACGAGCCACCCGAGTATTTCAAAGCGATCATGCGGGAAGTTGAGGAACGCGGGCTCAAGGAGAATTTCCGATACCTCGGGATGCTTCCTCTTGAACATGTTTATGCGCTGCTCCGGTCTTGCACGGCCCTCATGAATCCCTCGCGCTTCGAAGGCTGGAGCACGACGGTGGAAGAAGCGAAATCGTTCGAAGTGCCCATGATCGTTTCGGATCTGGCGGTACACCGCGAGCAGACGGGTGGCGCGGCGCTCTACTTCAACGTTGAAGATGCCGCGGCTCTTGCCGGGTATCTTGCAGAAACCGTCTCCAGGGATGAGCCGCTCCGTGTGAGGCAGTTGGGATCTTCCGTCGAAACCCGAGTTGCCAAGTTCGCAGAAGATTTTACGGATGCCATCAAGCGCGCAGCTGCGAAGGATTCTGCGCCTTCCCGAGCCGTCGAGTAGGCGCGCCGACCATCCTGTCGGCGCCTTTACGGCCCGTGTGCTTGTGCTTCGGTTAAGCCCGCCTGACGCTGCTCACGACGCGACGATAGCGAGCAAGCGCGACTTCCTCGGAGTATTTTCGGGCAACTTCGGCTGCACGAAGGCCCTTGTCTGTTGTCGACTGGCGGTCTCTGGCGGCCTCGCGGATCGTGCGGGCAAGCTCTGCCGGGCTTTCCGGCGGAACGACCCATCCGATTGTCTCTTCATTGAGCACGAGAGCTCCCTCCGAGTTTGGTTCGGAGGCCATAATCACGGGCCGGCCCACAGCGAGGATGTTGTAGAGGCGGCTAGGTATCGAAGCGCCGGCCACATTGCGGCGATAGGGAATGATCCAGAGATCAGCGGCGGACAGGAATTCGACGAGTTCATTCTCGGCGACCGGGCTCAGAATGGTAACGTTCTCGAGTCTGTCCTTCGCGAACAGATCGTTCAGGTCCTTCCAACCCACGCCCCATCCGGACAGGATGAAGTGGATATTTTCGTCGTCGCGCAGCAATCTTGCCGCCTCAAATACGGTCGCAGGATCGTGTGTGAAGCCGAGATTGCCGGATAAGCCGACGATGAGGCGCGACGCATGAGGCGCGCGAAATTGGTTGGCGGGATCAATCTGGCGATATCCGATTGGAATCAGCGCCCAATTGGGGATGTAGTGGATCTTGCCGGCATCGACACCTCGATACTTCTGGATAAGGGGAGGGACGTCCCGTCCAATGACGATGATGGCATCCAGGCGCCTGAACAACTGAGTATTTGCGGCGTGAATTAGCCGGGCCGGAAAAGACTTGGACTGCACGATGCCGGCCGCTTCAAGAACCTCGGGATAGAGGTCGTAGATGAGGAGCACGGTGGCAGCTTTCTTCAGCTTGGCTGCCAGGAGAACGGTATAGGGCAGAGTGAAGGGGGTCGTAACGCAGAGCACGATATCTTTCGGACCTGCGCGCTTGAGAACGGAGAAGAACATCCGCGCCGCAAGCAGGCAGATCGCCACGGAGCGCTGCACGAGAGCGGTGCCACTCGGATTCCAGGTCCCTATCTCGACGACAGCTGGTTTGCCCGGAGGGTTTACGCCGCCTGAACCGGGTGTTGCCGAGATGACGACCGCCTGATGGTCGACGGCTAGTGTGTCGGCAATCCTTCCGACATAAACTGCCGTTGTGCTCGTATCCGGCGGATAGAATTGTGCTGCGATGACCAGCTTCGCGGGCTTTTCCATGTGTCGATTGATCTTCGCCGTTCAATTTCGGGACGCTAAGGGCGCGTCGGCTCGTTGCTCCGTCAAGGACGCCGCATAGGCGCGACCAATTCCATCTTCGAGCGATGTCTGCGCGCGCCAGCCGAGGTTCGCGAGGCGGCTCACGTCCAGCAGCTTGCGCGGCGTCCCATCGGGCCGGGAGGCGTCGAACTTGATCTCGCCGTGATAGCCGACCACCCCGGCGACGACGCGCGCGAATTTGCCGATGGTGATATCCTCGCCGGTGACGATGTTGATCAGCGCCGCGCTCGAATAGGTCTTCATCAGGTGCATGCAGGCATCGGCCATGTCGTCGACGTAGAGGAACTCCCGACGGGGCGTGCCGGTGCCCCAGACGATGACGCTTTTCGCGCCGGAGACCTTCGCCTCGTGAAAGCGGCGGATCAGGGCAGCGACGACGTGGCTGAATTGGGAATGATAGTTGTCCCTTGGACCGTATAGATTGGTCGGCATCACGCTGATGAAGTCGCATCCATACTGGCTGCGATAGACCTCCGCCATCTTGATGCCGGCGATCTTGGCAATCGCGTAGGGCTCGTTGGTCGGCTCCAGTGGGCCGCTGAGCACCGAATCCTCGCGCAAGGGCTGCTCGGCGAGCTTCGGATAGATGCAGGACGAGCCCAGAAACATCAGCTTCTTCACGACGTTCAGATGCGCCGCATGTATCACATTGGCTGCGATCGCGATGTTGTCGTAGCTGAACTCGGCGCGTAGCGTATCGTTGGCAACGATGCCGCCGACCTTGGCGGCAGCAAGAAATACGACTCGAGGCCGCATCTTCGCGAACCAGCCGAACACGGCAGCCTGGTTGCAGAGATCGACCTCGCGACGATCGGCCGTGACGAGCTTCACGTCTTCCCGGGCCAGGCGGCGCACCAGCGCGCTGCCGACCATGCCGCGATGGCCGGCGACGTGGACGGTCTCGCCTGCCAGCTTAAACGGTACGTTTACCACCAGCCATGTCCCGCTTTGCCTCCGCCAGATCGCTCGCCACCATCTCCTCGACGAGCTGCGCAAACGTCCGCTTCGGTGTCCAGCCGAGCGCCGCGCGTGCTTTGCTGGCATCACCGACTAGCAGGTCGACCTCGGTGGGGCGGAAATAGGTCGGGTCCACGCGCACCACGGTCTTGCCGCTCTTGGCATCGACGCCGGTCTCGTCAATCCCGGAGCCACGCCATTCGACACGGCGGCCGACCTGCGAGAACGCCAACTCCACCATCTCCCGCACCGAACGCGTCTCCCCGGTGGCGAGCACGAAATCGTCGGGCTTCTCCGCCTGGAGAATCTTGTGCATGCCCTCGATATAGTCGCGAGCATGGCCCCAGTCGCGCTTGGCCGACAGATTGCCGAGATAAAGAATCTGTTCGAGCCCGACCTCGATGCGAGCCACGCCGCGCGTGATCTTTCGGGTGACGAAAGTCTCGCCGCGGATCGGGCTCTCGTGATTGAAAAGGATGCCGTTGCTCGCGAACATGCCGTAGGCCTCGCGATAATTCACCGTGATCCAGTAACCATAGAGTTTCGCCACACCATAGGGCGAGCGCGGATAGAATGGCGTGGTCTCCTTTTGCGGGATCTCCTGGACGAGACCGTAAAGCTCGGAGGTCGAGGCCTGATAGAACCGCGTTTCCTTCTCCATGCCGAGAATGCGAATCGCCTCCAACAAACGGAGCACGCCGATCGCGTCGGCATTGGCAGTGTATTCTGGGCTCTCGAAACTGACGGCGACGTGGCTCTGGGCGGCGAGATTGTAGATCTCGGTCGGCCGGATCTGCTGGACCAGGCGGATCAGATTGGTCGAATCCGTCATGTCGCCGTAGTGCATCTGGAACGGCACGTCGCCGACATGCGGGTCCTGATAGAGATGATCGACGCGCACGGTGTTGAACGAGGACGAGCGGCGCTTGATGCCGTGCACGACATAGCCGAGCGACAGCAGGTACTCGGCAAGGTAGGCGCCATCCTGGCCGGTTACGCCCGTGATGAGAGCAATGCGTCTTCCACGATCATTACTAACGGTATTCATCTGGCTCCGAACACGTTGGACCGCCGAGGGCAGGTTGCGAAACTCAAGCTGGATAGCCCAGCAGTTGGAAAAAATCCACTGGACCGAAGCGTGTGGCGTCACGATCAGGAGGAAAAGCGGCTACGATCACGTGGGCGCTGGTTCCCCAACGCCGATCGGACAGCCTCTGCTTTTTCCCGTTGCCGGACAGTTCTTTGGCGGATGTCTCGGAAATCGCTCCGGAACGGCATAGCCGGTTAAGCCAGCGGACTCAACTGCCTTCAAATCCCCTTCTCGCCAAGCACGGGGCGGGGCGAACATTCAGGAAGTGCGTTCGATCGGCGCACATGCCGGATTGCCGATCCACCTCGGCGAGCCGAGGAGGAGCCCCCCGGGCGCAGGCCGGCACCGCTCGCACCCCGTGAAAGTGCCGGTTATCGATACGAGATGGGTATCGCTGATGCCATCTAGGATTTCCATTTTTTGAGACCTCGGGTTTGGACAGCATCAATCCTGTGCCCGACAGATAACTTAAAATTGTGCTGCTTCCCACCAGGCAGTAATATCGGGAAGACCGTCGATTGCGGCAATAGCGAGTTTCTGTGCAGAAAGCCTTGAATCGTTCTCGATCCATTGGGCCGCTGTTCGTCGTTCCGGCGATTTACGTCTTTTTCGAAAGTGTCAAGACGGTCTCGCTGAAGGGCTCTTTTGGAGAGTTCGTCGATCCGGACGCTGCATATTACATCGCTTGCGTCAATCTGCTGGCGGGCAACAACCTCCATTTCGTGCTGCACCCCGGAATTGGCATCATATATTTCGGCGCAGCTGTTCTCGCAATCGCCAAAGCCGCCCTCTATCCGGGGTGGCTGGGCGCACAAGCGCTACTGCATTTCGATGAGCTCGCTCAAATCATCCGGCTGTCCTTGGTTCTCGCGGTAGCTGCCGCCACGATCGGTGCAGGATTGATCGTCCTGCGCGGGACAAGGGATCGCGGTTCCGGGATTGCCCTCCAGCTCGGACTTTTTGCAACGGCCGCCGCATTGACATATGGCGGCCGCATAATGCCAGAGTCGCTTCTGATCGCGATCGCCATCGTGCTCGTTGCGGTGACTTATTCGGCGGTCCGCGGCGAATTCACTCGCCGTCGCTTTGATGTTGCTGCCGGCGTGCTCGTGGGCATCGGCTTGTCGACGAAGGTCTTGTTCGCACCCTTTCTGCTCCTCTATCCGATAGCTGCCGGACTCCGTTCCCGGGCGCAGACGACCTATTGGATCTGTGTGTTGCTGAGTCTGACGTTGCTGGTTTGGCCGCTCCACTCCGAACTCGCGGTCTTCGGTACCTATATGAAGGACATCGTGAGGCACAGAGGGCCGTACGGCTCCGGTCTTCCCGGCTTCCTGGATTTCGACGCCGCCGCTGTCGCTTTGACCAATCTTGCCCGGGATTATGGCATCCAGATATCGGCGGCATTCATCTCATTTGTCGTCGCGTTCACCTTCCGCCGGTCCGACCAGGGAGCTTTCCGAATCTTGCTCGCCGTGACCGTCGTTCTGTGCGGTTCAATCGCGATGATCGCGAAGCAGTATACCGCATACTATCTTGTTCCCGGGCTGGCCATGGTGCCCTTCATGGTGGCCTTGGCCTTCACCCGTGCTCCCATCTCTTCGAAATTTGGATTCGTCGCCTGGCGGTTCTGCGCAGCCGTCCTCATCCTGGGCTGTGTTGCCGGTCCCGCGAAGCAGGCCTGGGGGTGGTATAAAGGAGCGCTGTCGCAGAACGCGGACGAAAGACGGGTGGTTTCGGGACTGGCCAAATTGCAGGCGGCTTGCTTTCTTGCGCCGTCTTACAGCGTCGGCATGTATAACTATCCGATCGTGTTCGGGTTTCTGTACGGAGCTCGGCTGGACGATCAGGTTGCCTTTTTTGATGCCGCGCTCAAGGAAGCATTTGGCGGAATGTTCCCAAATTACGAATATTTCGAGCAGAAGGTCTTCAGGCCGGGTGCGATGGTTGATTTCAACGAATTCGTAGGACCTGACGCGTGCGCGGCAGTTGTCAGCAGCTATCCTTTGAATCGAGATTCCGCCGTGTTCAGGGAACGCGCCACGGATCTATGCAAAGTCGGCCGGCTCAACATATTGTTGATCCGGCGCACTTGCGAGGAGGTAGACCTCCCCAAAAGCGAGGTGCAGACGCAGGTGCAGGGGCAATGAACACAGCGCAGAAAATTGCGATCGCTCGCAAGATTTACAAGCTCGTGCGATCGATGCGATCGGCGTTGGGGCTGAAAGATACGGTCGTTGTCTCGCGGAACGGCATTGTCTACGAGCTGGATTTGTCCGAAGGAATTGACTTGGCGATCTACCTTAACGATTATTTCGAAAGAAATACGCGTCGAGCGCTAGACCGGCTCGTGGTTCCTTCGAGTGTGGTTCTGGACATTGGCGCAAACATTGGGGCGCACACTCTCCATCTCGCAAAGCTCGTTGGCCCCGAAGGACGCGTTCTGGCATTCGAGCCGACGGACTTTGCGTATGGCAAATTGAGCCGGAACATTGAGCTCAATCCGACGCTCGCGCCCAGAATCAAGGCGTCGCAGTCGTTCGTGACCTGCGACACAGGAAGTAGCGTTCCGGAGGAGATCTACTCAAGCTGGCCCCTCGAATCTGGTGACCAACTGCACGCGAGGCACCTGGGACGCAAAATGACCGCCTCGCACGCAAATGCCGTGAGCGTGGATGGCTTGCACAGCGAGATTGGCGATCGCGTCGTAAATCTCATAAAGCTCGATGTTGATGGGTTCGAATGCGACGTGCTTCGTGGCGCGCGCGAGACCTTGAGGGGGCCGCGACCAGTCTTTGTAATGGAGCTTGCCCCCCACGTCTTGAACGAACGTGGCTCTTCGTTGGACGAGCTGGTGTCCTTTTTCGTGCCGAATGGCTACCTATTTCACGATGAGCGATCTTTTGAGGTGCTCCCATCCACGGCTGAGGGATTGAGTCGGATGATTCCGACGAATGGAAGCATCAATGTTGTTGCGCGACCGAACTAACCGAGCATTGACAAGCACCGGATCATGATGCGGCAATCGGACAGAAGCTCCACTCAGCATGGGCTGCTTTCGAATCGGAAACGGGAGCTGCTCCAGCACGTCGAAAGCACAGCTGATGACCAGGAGGACTGGCGGAAGCTAAATTCCGCTTACTACGAAAGCGACCGTAGCTTCGTGCAGTTCCTGATTCCGTCGGGCAAGAGAGTTCTGGAAGTAGGGTGCGGCCGGGGCGATCTTCTGAGTGCGCTGGAGCCGTCTCATGGTGTCGGGATCGATTTCAGTCCGACCATGATCGCCAAAGCGAAAGAGCGTCATCCACATCTCATTTTTTTTTGCGAGGACGTCGAGCAACCCGGCGCTTTTGAGAAGCTCGAGGGGACGTTCGACTACATACTGATCGCGGATACGATCGGGATGCTGGAGGATATAGACGGTACGATGCGTGCGCTGCATCGCGTGTGCTTGCCGTCCACCCGTCTCGTGATTGCTTACTACTCGCCGCTGTGGGAGCCGATTCTGAAGCTTGGGGAGCTTTTCAGGCTCAAGAGTCGTCAACCGGACATCAATTATCTCTCCGGCGCCGACTTCATCAACATGATGGATCTTGCAGATTTCGAGGTCCTGAAGCTCGAGCGGAAACAATTGCTGCCCCGCAGTTTGCTCGGGTTCGGCACCTTTGTTAACCGGTTTATCGCGCCGCTTCCCTTTATTCGTGCCCTCTGCCTTCGCACTTACGTCGTTGGGCGGCCGATCAGGCGAGACTCGGATCGATCCTTATCGGCAAGTGTCGTAATCCCTTGCCGGAACGAGAAGGGGAATGTCGAGAATGCCGTTTGCAGAATGCCGAAATTCGGCCTCCATCAGGAACTGATCTTCGTAGAGGGCAACTCGACGGATGGCACCTATGAGGAGTGCCTGAGAGTGCGAGATGCTTACAAGGATCAGTGGGACATCAAGGTCTTCAAGCAGGACGGGAAGGGCAAGGGCGACGCGGTACGAAAGGGATTCGCGGCCGCCAGTTGCGATGTCCTCATGATTCTGGACGCCGACCTGACCATGCCTCCAGAGGATCTGCCAAAATACTACTTCGCCATCGAGAGCGGAAAGGCCGAGTTCGTGAACGGGACGCGCCTTGTTTATCCAATGGAAGACGAAGCGATGCGTCCGCTCAACTTGTTGGCAAATCGCTTGTTCGCGTGGTTGTTCACGTTCCTGGTCAATACCCGTCTAACCGACACCCTGTGTGGTACAAAGGCATTGCTGCGCAGCGATTATGAAGAGCTGGCCCGGAATAGATCTTATTTCGGAGAGTTCGACCCGTTCGGAGATTTCGACCTCATCTTCGGTGCAGCGAAGCACAATCTGAAGATCATCGAGGTGCCGATCAAGTATAGGGCGCGTACTCTTGGTGAGACCCAGATATCGCGTTTCGGAGACGGCTGGCTGTTGTTCAAAATGGTATGGTTCGCCTATCGCAAACTGAAGGCTATTTGAGTCCTGCTATGAGTGCACTGCGTGAAGGACTTGATCAGCGACAGGTTGGCCATAGAGGCGTTTGGGCGCGCAAAGAGACCATCCGACGAATATACCGCGATTATCACCGCAGATTGCTGGAGTTCTGTCCCCAAGGAAGACTGCTCGAGGTGGGAAGTGGTACGGCACACATAAAAGAGATCAGAAGCGACGTCGTTTCGACCGACATCCTGGGGTTTCCCGGCATAGATGTCGTGGGGGATGCGCATTCTCTCCCGTTCGCGAACGAATGCTTTTCCGGTGTGGTGATGATCGACGTACTTCATCACCTGGAGCGTCCAATCGAGTTCTTGAGGGAGGCAGGTCGAGTTCTTCGACGTGGCGGCCGGTTGGCGATGATCGAACCGGCCATGACCATGGTGGCTTACCCGTTTTATCACTACCTTCACGAGGAACCGGTTGATCTGAAGGTCGATCCGTTCGCCGCAGTGAGTCACGACCCCCTCAGAGACCCTTTCGACGCAAATCAGGCCATTCCCACGCTATTGTTCGCAACAGACCAGGCGCGGAAGCGGCTCGAAGCAGAGATCGAAACATTTCGCGTCGTTGAGGTGGATTGGCTGAGCTTGTTTGCGTATCCCCTCAGCGGAGGCTTCAAAGAGTGGTGTCTGATGCCGCCGAAATTGTTGGATCCGTTGTTGACGGTTGAGTCGGTGATGCCGAAGTTTGTGCGAAGGAATGCCGGATTTCGCATTCTCGCTGTGCTAGAGAAAGTGTAGCCTAGAAAAGACTTGCCCTGGAGCGCTTCAGGGACGGCAGCCCGGACGAGATGCGTGATTTTGATTGATACTTTCTCCGGCGCCATCTGAGATGCGCCACGCAACGCCTCAGCCGCGTGTCCTGCGGTTTTTTGCGCCAGTCAGATCTAGAGGCTGGACCTCAACGGCATTTGCAAGATGAAGCCCGCCGTGTTTTTTGACCGCCCCAGGGAGCGCCACCGCGAGACCGAGTACGGGTATGCAGCAGATCCTCGACGTCGGCCGTGGGGCGCGCGGGCTCGAGGAAGGGCCGCATTGACGATCATGCCAACTGGCGCGGCTACATCAGGACGCAGCTCAGATTCGCATTTCGAAGCAACATAAAGGGGCTGGGGATTTCGCGCTGCCTTAGCGAAGTGAGCAATGACATTCGTCCGCCGACGGATAATTTCTTGTTAGATTCAAGCCGATCGCACTGATGAGCGGTCTACGCCAGAGTCGCCACGCGGCGATAATTCAGAACGAGCTTCCCCCACTTTCGTCGCCTTCTGTTGCGCGCGGTTCACAATGCCCCCGGCAACACCCACTCCAATGACGTACATCCAGCCCTCGTGGAAATCGAAGAGATGGGAGTTAAATAACGAGGTGAAGATGTTCTGTACTACCACCAGCAGACCGATCCAGTAGGCTAGTCCGTCACCACGAAACAGCAGCAGATGTAGTATCCAGATCGCGTATAGAACGACGATGCCCATTATGCCCCATTGCACAGCCACATGCAGCGTCTGGTTATGCGGGTTCGGAAACACCCTGACACCTGGAACCCATGAGGGCTCTTTCGAGGCCCTCTCGAATAGTCCCTGCGAGGAGCCGGTACCATGTGTTGCGAAGGTGGCCTCAACGTTGTTGTTTTCGCGAAACGCGTTGAACTCTTTCAATAGGGACAACCGCCGCAGCTGCGCCCCACTGAGTAGTGATTCGAACAATGAGAGGGACCTCCCGTGCCTGAACATAAGCTTCCATGCTGACGGCGTGTTGGTCGAACCCGTAGGCTTGAAGACGGGCGTCGATGTCAGCTGCGGCGATCGGGTCCAGCTGATGCATTCTGAACGGTGTAGAATTCGGCAACTCTTCGCAATTCGGGAGAGTTGCCTGCCACATCAATGCGGCGGAGGATTATCTCGATTGCCTTCTGGCGGTACGTCGTTAGTAGCCTGTGACGCAGTACCCGATAGCGCTGGATTTCCCAAGATAACTCAGCGATGTCGATAACGAGCAGACATTCAATCGCGGATTGCGGATCAACATCGCGGAAGATTGCAGCCTGGAGTGCGCGTGAACGTCGCCGGATGTTTCTGAAGGATGTTCCCAGGGTTGAGACCGTACGGCCGCTGACACAGGCTGCTGGTCTGCCCCGCCTCGACAAAGGTGTTCTTGAGAGGAAGGCTGATCTTTGCCCAAGGCGAGCAGTCCGTCGCCGCCCTCCTGTAAGGCTAGCTCGCCCAAGAGCCGGTCCAGGAGCTCGGCGGAGCGTTCGGGCGACACACTGGGGGCCGGTTCAGGACGCCCCCAGGCGGCTTTCCTTTCGGCCCCGGCGGGCTCTGAGGCTCGCGGGCCGCCGGAGGCCCCGCCACGACATCAGGCGCATCCAAATCGTCTTCCCCCCCCCGGCAATTCCAACGAGGGCGAATAGGGCATAACGGCGGGCATAGGTCAGCGCTGCCCCCATCCGGTGCGGCGCTTCGACGTCCTTCGAGGCGCAGACCGGTAGATCCGAGGAGATCCATTCTCCGGAGGGTGGGCAAGCAGGGTGGTCAGATGGATCTGGCCGGTGATCTGCTCGATCCGGGTGGTCTGGATGGTGGCGATTTCCTGCTGGCTTAGCGTCTTGCGGACGATGTCGAGGCCGGAGACCAACGACGCGTAGCGGAAGGTTCGATCTTCCTCCCGCGGGAATGGCGACCGGATCACGGCGGTCAGGGTCTTCTCGGGATTCGTCAATTCGGCCTTGGCCCGGGCGAGGGCTCCCGCGATGGTCCCGATGCGCTCACTGGATTGATGCATGGGGTCCCTCCATCGCCTCGGCCTCGAAGCTGACCGCGCCGGACTTGGAGCGCTTGGCTTTGATCCCGTGCCCGGTCGCTTCCTTGGCGTCTTCCGGCATGAGTTTCTTCAAGTCGGCCTTCGCTGCCTCATGCTGCCCGTGCGCGTCTCGGGTTCGCAGATAGGTAGCTGCCAGTTCGGCCCATTGGTTGGAGGTGGACATATCGACGACTTTGACGGCCTCCAGCCTTTGGGCGGGGCGTCTCGATGTTGAACAGAACGGGCGGCTCGCCGCTCTGGACGCAGAGCCAGAACTTCTTCTCGGCAGTGAGGAGGAGATGCTGGTAGAGCGGGTCGGCGTGGATCTTGATCTCGACCCATTTGCCGCCCCCGGTGATGATCGAGAGCACCCATTGCGGGCGGCGATGACCCACATATCGTGCTGCAGCTGAGCCATATGCTTCTCGGCCGCCGCCTCCTCCGTGAAGGCCCAAGGCAGCATGAATTTGGCTTCGAAGAGGACGCCGGTCTGCTCGATGGTCCCATCCAGCGTTGCGGCCATCCATCTGTGCACGGGATGGCGAACACGCTTCTGGATGTCCTTGACCGTGTGACCGCTTGCGCGCTGGTACCAGGCGCGGTTCAAGACCTCCGTCATGGTGCCGAGCTGAACGATCAAATTGTCTGAGAGATCCTGCGGCTCCGCTTCGCCGCGTTTTTCGCGCCAAAGGCGGATCAAGCTCTCTTGATCATCCCCCATGATGATGCGGGCGTCTGAACCGCCGATGAAATGGCGGCGGTCGTTCGGGTTGAACCTGATGATATGATTTGGCGCGTCTGCGCCATTCGTTTGAACGGTAGTCACCGGTATCTCCTACGCAAGAACAAGCGGCTTTAAATGCCGCACTGCCCGAAGCCCCGCGTCCGCGAGGCGAGATACCGGCGCTATGATCGGCGTTGGCGCCCGGCCGACTCAGTAACGCTCCAATCGCACCGGAATGCCAGTCTTTTCTGCAGCAATCTTATTGCTCGTCTTAGCGGCAGGAATGGCTCTTGTTCTCACGCGCTTAGGGCAAGGACAACGGGAGGCGGACCAGCATCAAAGCGACAAAACGAAGCCAATTTACGCTTCAACAGCAAACAGCTGGATGCAAGAGGCGCGGCGCAGAGAAGGATCCTGTCCAACCGCGCGACTTGTTGAAATGTAGCAGTGATTGTCGGAAGATCAGCAGTATTCCTCCGAACGTGGGTAAGTGAGCTTTGAAGCGTCCAGCAGTTTTCTTTGATCGTGATGGCGTCCTCAATGAGGACGACGGCTATGCTTTTGATCCGGACAAGGTCCGGTGGGTGGAAGGAGCCCAACAAGCCGTAAAGGCAGTCAATGACGTTGGGTATTTTGCGTTTGTCGTAACGAACCAATCAGGGATTGCGAGGGGCTTTTACGAGGAGCGGCATGTTCGCAATTTGCACGAATGGATGTCGCGTGAGCTTGCTATTGGTGGTGCGCATATCGATGCGTTCGAGTTCTGCCCACACCACCCCGATGGACTGATCGAGCGATACCGTGTCGTCTGCAACTGTCGCAAGCCGCAGCCGGGGATGATTAGAGCTCTGCTTGAGCGATACCCGGTGGATATCGATGCTAGCTTCATGATCGGGGATAAGCAGAGCGACCTTGCTGCAGCGCAGGCGGCCGGCATCGCGGCCTATCTGTTTGATGGGTCTAACCTCCATACCTTCATCGCCCCGCTGTTGACGGTTTGGTCCCACGATCCTCATCAATTACTGTCGCATCGCGGAGTTGCGGGAACAGAGGATTGATGGCGTCGATTCACGGTCGACGGATCGGTCGATTGCTAGCTAGCGAGATCAAGGAGGGAAGTTGGCGTCAAAGCGACAAATCGAAGCCAGTCATGCAAACGCAGCGAAGAGTACCGGCCCGAAAACAAGTGCTGGCAAAGCAATATCGAGCCGCAACGCTTATCGGCATCGTTTATCTCGTTGGGACGATTCCGATGGTTCTGGTTTCGCCGGGTTCGATGCAGTGTTTGCGGAGGAGTTCAAAGGCGTGGGTATGGAGATCGCGCTTCAAGATCTGGCTCAAGCCAGGAA
The DNA here is from genome assembly GCF_900099855.1 of Bradyrhizobium sp. Rc2d. Classification (NCBI taxonomy): domain Bacteria; kingdom Pseudomonadati; phylum Pseudomonadota; class Alphaproteobacteria; order Hyphomicrobiales; family Nitrobacteraceae; genus Bradyrhizobium; species Bradyrhizobium sp. Rc2d. Next base: position 47,124 of record NZ_FNCU01000024.1, read on the forward strand.
TCGACAGGATCGCCTGCGAGCTCCTCGGCTAGGTCTGATCTTAGCTGTGATCGAGGGCGCTGAAAAAAACAAATGAGGCTTCTGCAGAGCTTGGAACGCTATGAGAAGGCTGCCCTGTCGCGGCAGCGGCGAGGGCTCAAACGCATGAAGCGGAACAACGGAGAAGACCTCAAGCTGGGCTGGGTATCGAAGCAGGAATTCAACAGTTCGGGCTCAAGCCGGAGAATAGCATCCCGATTGGACAGCATATGCATCACTGCTAGCATTTAGTTCGAAGACTTGGACGCTGCATGAACTACATTTTTCCCCTGCTGGCGGTGGTCATCACCATCGGTCTTTTCCTGCTCTACGCGATGGTGCGGCCGAACCTGCGTCGATCCCGACCCGCCGATGAGGTTCCTCACCGGCCCGATTCTAGTCTGAGATAGCCGACCAAGCTACTTGGATCGGCACTTCGGCGGGGAGCGACTATACGAGGCATCCAGCGGCCGGCGACGCGCAGCGGTGCATCGAAAAAACCGAAATTAAACTTGCGTCGTCGGGCAAAACAGTGGTTTTCATAGGGTGTGTTCAGACAATTTACCGTTCGTCCGCGATCACCTTGCCGTCGTTCGGCAGCACGCCGGGGCTGACCAGCTCGACGTTGCCGCCGAGCTTCGTCACGGCACGCAAGGTGCCGGCGATCTCCTCGCGCAACGTGTCACTCGCAGCCGTCGTTTCCGCTTTCAGCGTCATTGCGTCGGTCTCGCCCTGGCGCGTGACGACGAGACGTAGTCGTCCGAGCTCGGAATGGCGCTTGCCGATCTCGGCGACCTGCTCGGGCCGGACGAACATACCCTTGACCTTGGTGGTCTGGTCGGCGCGGCCCATCCAGCCCTTGATGCGCATGTTGGTGCGTCCGCACAGGCTGACGCCCGGCAGGGTCGCGGTGAGGTCGCCGAGCGCGAGCCGGATCCAGGGATGGTGCGGGTCGAGCGAGGTGACGACGATCTCGCCGACATCGCCCGGCGCAACCGGATCCCCGGTGCCGGGCTTGACGATCTCCAGGATCAAGTCCTCGTTCACGACCATGCCTTCGCGGGCTTCGGTCTCGAAGGCGATCAGGCCGAGATCGGCGGTGCCGAACGCCTGGTAGGCGTCAATGCCGCGCGCCTTGATCTCGGCCTGGAGCGAGGGCGGAAACGCCGCGCCCGAGACCAGGGCGCGCTTGATCGAGGAGACGTCACGGCCGGCGCTTGCCGCGGCATCGAGCAGGATCTTCAGGAAATCCGGCGTGCCGCTGTAGCCGACCGGCCGGTAAGCCTCGATCAGCTCGAACTGTTGTTCGGTATTGCCGGGACCCGCCGGGATCACGGCGCAACCGAGCGCGCGTGCCGATGCATCGAAGATGAAGCCGCCCGGGGTAAGGTGGTAGCTGAAGGTGTTGAGCACGATGTCGTCGGGGCGGAACCCGGCTGCGAACAGCGCCCGTGCGCCGCGCCAGGGGTCGGCCTGGCGTCCCTCCGGCTCGAAAATGGGCCCAGGGGAGGTGAAGAGGCGGGCGAACGACCCCGGCGCGGCCGCCACGAAGCCGCCAAAGGGCGTGGAAGCCTTGTGCAGCGCCGGCAGTTCCGATTTGCGCAGCACCGGCAGGCTCGCCAGCGCCTCTCTAGACCGCACTGAGGCGGGGTCGAGGCCCCTCAGCCGCTCGGCATAAGCTGGAGCGGCCATCGCGCCGCGCAGGACCTCCGGCAGCCGGGAAAACAGCTCGGCCTCCCGCGCGCCCTGGTCGCGCGTCTCGAGGGCGTCATAATGGGCGGTCATGGCTGATCTTTCGGAGTTGGCATGGTCCGTTGCACGCCGCCGCTGGCATCGGTATCAGACGGCCATTGGCGAGGCTTGAAGGGGACCCGATGGCGGACGAAGGAATTATTGCGGCGAACGAGGCGACGGACGTCGCCGCGCGCCTGAAACGCCGCATGATCGAGGAGGCGCTGCCGCTGTGGTCGACCGTCGGCTGGGATCACGCCACGGGCGGTTTCATCGACCGGCTGCACCGCGATGGCACGGCGGACGTGGCCGCGCCGCGGCGCGTGTTCGTGCAGGCGCGCCAAATCTACTGCTACGCCAAGGCCGCACAGATGGGCTGGTACCCCGAGGGGCGCGCCGTCGCGCTGAAGGGGTTGGAGCATCTGCTGGCCAAAGCGAAGGCGCCTGACGGCCGGCCCGGCTATGTGCACCGGCTGACGCCGGAGGGGGCGGTGCTGGATGCGCGGCGCGATGCGTACGATCACGCCTTCATCCTGTTTGCCCTCGCGACGGTCTACGCGCTCGACCAGGATGCGCAGGTCCGCGCCGAGATGGACGCGCTGCTTGCCTTCCTCGACGGCCATCTGCGCTCGCCGCATGGCGGCGTCCACGAAGGACTTCCGGTCTCGCTGCCGCGCCGGCAGAACCCGCACATGCATCTGTTCGAGGCGATGGTCGCGTGCTTTGAGGCGACCCACGATCTGTCGTTCCAGAACCGCGCCGGCGAGTTCTTTGCGCTGTTCCTCGCCAATCTCTATGACAAGCGGAAGTGTGTGCTTGGAGAATATTTCGAGGAGGACTGGTCGAAGATCGAGCCGATCAGCGTCGAGCCGGGTCACCAGGCGGAATGGGTCTGGCTTCTGAAGGGTTTCGAGCGCATCACGGGATGCCCGACAGGGCAGCGGCGCGCCGAACTGCTGGCGACCTCGCTGCGCTACCGCGACGAGGCCACGGGCTGCCTGATCGACGTGGGCGATGACGCCGGCAACATCCGCCGCAGCACGCGTCGGCTGTGGCCGCAGACTGAGATCGCGAAGGCGTGGATCGCGCAAGCCGAGTCCGGCGAGGCGGGCGCGGCGGATGAGGCGCGCGCAGCGCTGGTGAGGCTCGAACGGCATTATCTCAGCCATCCCGTGAAGGGCGGCTGGTACGATCAGTTCGACCGCGACGGCAAATCGCTGATCGACACCATTCCTGCGTCGTCGTTCTATCATGTTCTCTGCGCAGTCACGGAAGCGGAACAGGTGCTGGGCTAGGCTCGTCGTGGATCACAGCCAGCGCTTGCGCCGCTTGAAGCTCTTCAGGTTCTTGAAGCTCTTGCGCTGGTCGCCGGCGCCGCCGAGGTAGAATTCCTTGACATCCTCGTTGTCGCGCAATTCGTCCGCGGTGCCGTCGAGCACGACCTTGCCTTGCTCCATGATGTAGCCGTGGCTCGCCACCGATAGTGCGGCGCGCGCGTTCTGCTCGACCAGCAGGATGGTGACGCCGAGGTCGCGGTTGATCTTCTGGATGATCGAGAACACCTCCTTCACCAGCAGCGGCGACAGCCCCATGGACGGCTCGTCCATCAAGATCATCTTCGGACGCGCCATCAGCGCGCGGCCGATCGCAAGCATCTGCTGCTCACCGCCCGAGAGATAACCGGAAAGGCCGGTGCGTTCCTTCAGGCGCGGGAAGTAGTTGAAAACCATGTCGAGATCGGCATTGACCTCGCGGTCCCTGCGCGTGAAGGCGCCGAGCCTGAGGTTCTCCAGCGAGGTCATGTCGGCGACGATGCGCCGGCCCTCCATCACCTGGAAGATGCCGCGGCGCACGATCTTGTCGGGATCGATGCCGTTGATGCGGTCGCCCTCGAACAGGATCTCGCCGCGCGTGACCTCGCCGTCCTCCGTCTTGAGCAGGCCTGAGATCGCCTTCAGCGTCGTCGACTTGCCGGCGCCGTTGGCGCCTAACAGCGCCACGATCGCGCCCTTGGGCACATCGAGGCTGAGCCCGCGCAGCACCAGGATGACGTCGTCATAGACGACCTCGATGTTGCGCACGCTGAGGAGGGGCGGGGCGGGCACGATGCTGGGGTTGGGGCGCGTTGCTTCGGCGGTCTGGGTCATGCAGTCTTCTCCGCTGTCGTCACCCGCGAAGGCGGGTGACCCAGTATTCCAGAGACGCCCAACGTTCCCCGAGAGGCCGCGGCGTACTGGATCCCCCGCCTTCGCGGGGGATGACGATGGTGCGTGAGGCGAGCCGCGGGCTCACCACCCCAGCAATTCCGGCTTGCGCGGCAGTTCGACGGTCTTGACCTTTTCGAGCTTGATCGTGCCCTTGGCCATGAGGTCGTTGAGGTCGCCGTCGGTCGCACCTGAGACCTTGGTGCGATAGAGATCGACCTTCAGCGTGCCGCGGTGATCCTTGTCGGTCCAGGTCGAAGGATTGCAGACGCCGTCCATCCCGGCCGGCACCCAGTCCTTCTTCTGGTAGAAGCCCTTGGCGACGTTCTCCCCGGTGGCGCCGCCGTTCTTGGCGGCCCAATCGAGCGCTTCTTTCATGTACAGCGCCGAGCAGACAGCCGCGACGTAGTGCACGGGGCGATAGACCCTGCCGGTGGGATCGGACATCTTGGAGATCTCCATCAGGGTCTTCATGCCGGGCGCATCGCCGCCCCAGCTCACAGCGGTGCGCAGCGGGAAGATCACGCCGTTCGCAGCATCGCCCGCGGTCTTGGCGGCGTTCTCGTCCATGCCCCAAACATTGCCGAGAAACTGGACCTCGACGCCCGCGGTCTTGCAGGCCTTCATCACCGAGATGTTGGAGGCCGCGGTGTTGCCGAGATAGGCGTAGTTGGCGCCCGAAGATTTCAGGCTGAGGCACTGCGCGCTGTAGTCACCGGGCGAGAGCGCGAACACCAGCGGAGGCAGCACCTCGAAGCCGAGCTCCTGTGCTATGGCTTCGCCGGCGGCCTTCGGCGCGTTCGGATAGGGATGGTTGGCGCCCATGTGCACGAATTTCGGCTTGCCGGACTTGCCCTTGGCCTTCCAGTCCTCGGCCGCCCACATCAGCATCGCGCGCAGCGAGTCCGAATAGCTCGGGCCGTAGAAGAAATTGTAGGGAGCGGGCTTGGCCTTGCCGCTGACGCCTTCGGGATCGGTCAGTGCGGCGGCATAGGAGCCGGACATGTCGGGAATCTTGTCCTGTGCGAGGAAGCCGGTCAGTGCCTCGGTGTCCGCGGTGCCCCAGCCCATGATCGCAGCGACTTTCGAGTCCGGCGCCGACCACTTCTTGTAGAGCGCGATCGCCCGCGGCACCTGGTAGCCATAGTCGTTGGTGTCGACGTTGAGCTGCTTGCCACCGACGCCGCCGTTCTTGTTGACCCAGGCGAAGGTATCGGTGACGGCCTGTCCATAGGGCGTGCCGACGTCGGAGGTGCCGCCGGAATAATCGGCAAGATGTCCGAGCGCGATCTGCGCCTGCGCGCTTGCCGAGAATGCGGCGATCGCAAGCGCGAGTGATGCGGTGCTCAAAAGGGACTTCATCGTCATGGGGTCGGTTCCTCCTGTTATTGTTTAAGTGAAGTTTCCGCGCTCAATGCGAGAACGGGTAGAGTTTCCAATAAGCCTTGATCTGCCGCCAGCGATGCGCGAGCCCATCGGGCTCGAACATCAGGAACGCGATGATGATCACCCCGATCGCGATCTCGCGCAGGAAGGTGATGTTGGTGTTGAGCGAGAGCGCCTTGTCGATCGCGCCGCCTTTCAAATGCAGACTGAGGAATTCCATCGATTCCGGCAACAGCACCACGAAGGCGGTCCCCATCAGCGTGCCCATGATCGAGCCGGTGCCGCCGATGATGATCATGGCCAGGAACAGGATCGAGCGCTCGATGCCGAAACCTTCCTGGGAGACCACGAGCTGGTAATGCGCATAGAGCGCACCGGCGATGCCGGCGAAGAACGCGGCGAGGCCGAACGACAGCGTGCGGTACTTGGTGAGGTTGATGCCCATGATCTCCGCGGAGAGATAATGGTCGCGGATCGCCACCAGCGCGCGGCCGTCCCGCGTGCGCATCAGATTGGTGACGAGGATGTAGCTCGCCAGCACATAGGCCAGCACCACGTAGAAATACTGCCTGTCGCCGCGCAGCGTATAGCCGAAGATCGAGAACGGCTCGGCGCTCGCCGGCACTGATCCGCCCGAGAACCATTCGGCGCGCGAGAAGAAGTCGAGCAGGATGTATTGCGCGGCCAGCGTAGCGATGACGAGGTAGAGCCCCTTCAACCGCGCCGCCGGAATACCGAAGATCAGCCCGACCAGCGCGGTGACAATGCCGGCGAGCGGGATTGCGAAGAACACCGGAATCGGCGCGTTGTTGGAGATATAAGCCGAGGTGAAGGCGCCGAGCAGGAAGAACGCGGCGTGGCCGATCGAGATCTGGCCGGTGAAGCCGACCAGGATATTGAGGCCCAACGCCGCGATCGAGAAGATGCCGATCTGGATCAAAATGCTGAGCCAGTAGCCGCTGAAGAATTGCGGTGCGAGGCACAGCAGCAGCACGCCGGCGATCGCAAAATTGCGGCTGGTCGTGGTCGGGAAGATCGTGGTGTCCGCGGCGTAAGTGGTGCGGAAATCACCAGCGGGGATGAGGGCAGGGCCGGCCATGGGTTAGATCCGCTCGATGTCGTGGGTGCCGAACAGGCCGTAGGGCTTGATCATCAGCACGATGATGAGGACGTAGAACGGCGCGATCTCGTAGAGATTGCCCCAGTGCAGGTACTCGCTGTCGACATATTGCGCGACGTTTTCGAGTAGCCCGATGATGATGCCGCCGAGCACGGCGCCGCCGACGGAATCGAGCCCGCCGAGGATCGCTGCCGGAAACACTTTTATGCCGTAGGCCGCAAGGCCGGAGGACACGCCGTTGACCACCGCAACGACGACACCTGCGACGGCCGACACCGTCGCCGAGATTGCCCAGGCCATCGCAAACACGCTCTTGACGGAAATGCCGAGCGACTGCGCGACCTGCTGATTGAATGCGGTGGCCCGCATCGCAAGGCCATATTTGGAGGCGCGGAAGAACCAGGCCATGCCGATCATCATCGCGACCGACACCACGAGGCTCATGACGTAGACGGTCTGGATCTGGAGTCCGAACAGGCTGACCGACTGGCTCTCGAACACGCGCGGGAACGGCTGCGGATTGACGCCGAACATCCATTTCAGCGTTGCCTGGAGCACGGTGGAGAGGCCGATCGTCACCATGATGACCGAGATGATGGGCTCGCCGATCATCGGCCGCAGGATCAGGACCTGGACCGCGATACCGAACACGAACATGAACACCAGCGTGATCGGCATGCCGATCCAGAACGGCACCTGGTATTTCGCCAACAGCGCCCAGCACACCCAGGCGCCGACCAGCAGCAGCTCGCCTTGCGCGAAATTGACGACCTGCGTCGCCTTGTAGATCAGCACGAACGACATCGCGACCACGCCATAGAGCGTGCCGACCACGAGGCCGTTGACCAGGAGCTGGAAGAGGAAGGCGGTGTTCATGTGATATGCTGTCCTTCGCCTCTCCCCGCGTGCGGCAGGGCTATCGCATATGATCTCTTGGAGCAGCCGGAGCAAGCGCCTCGTCCTTCGAGACGACCGCTCCGCGGTCTCCTCAGGATTAGGCTAATTGGCATCGGGCCCGTTGAAACTGCTGCTGCATACTCCGCCCTCATCCTGAGGAGCCCGCCAAAGCGGGCGTCTCGAAGGATGGGCCGCAGGGAAGCCGCTTCCATATGAGATTGCCCTGCCGCAAGCGGGGAGAGGCGAAGGGCAGCAGCGTGCGCATCGGTAGACTGTTTCACTCCGCAGCCTCCGCCATGTGCCCATGTCCGCCCAAATCCACCACACGCAACATCGTGCGCACGCGCTGTGTGGTGCCGTCCTGGAAGCGGATCACTGTGTCGACGGGGATGTCGGCATCGCCGCGGTAGATGGCGTCGATGATCCCTGCGTATTTCTCGTTGATGACCCCGCGGCGCACCTTGCGGGTGCGGGTGAGCTCGCCGTCGTCGGCATCCAGCTCCTTGTAGAGCAGCAGGAAGCGTGAGATGCGCTGGGCAGGCGGCAGCGTCGCGTTGACGGTCTCGACCTCCTTCTGAAGCAGCGCGTAGACCTCAGGCCGCGAGGCGAGGTCGCTGTAGGTCGTGAACGAGAGCCGGTTCTTCTCCGCCCATTTCGAGATGATGGAGTAGCGGATGCAGATCATGGCGGCGAGCGCGTCGCGGCCGGCGCCCAGCACCACGGCCTCCGCGATATAGGGCGAGAATTTCAGCTTGTTCTCGATGAACTGCGGCGAGAAGCGCTCGCCGCGTGAGGTCTCGGCGAGATCCTTAATGCGGTCGATGACGACGAGCTGACCGTTGTCATTGAAATAGCCGGCATCGCCGGAACACATCCAGCCGTCCTTGATGTCGGCGACGCTGGCCTCGGGGTTCTTGTAATAGCCGAGGAACATGTTGGGGTGCCGCACCACGATCTCGCCGACGCCGTGCACGTCGGCATTGTCGATCCGGATTTCGACGCTGTCGGCCATCGGTACGCCTGTCGTGTCAGGATCGACCTTGCCCTCGGGATGCAGCGTATAGGCCCCTAACAGCTCAGTCTGGCCGTAGAGCGTGCGCAGCGGCACGCCCATCGCCTGGAAGAACTTGAAGGTATCAGGGCCGAGCGCCGCGCCGCCGGTCGCGGCCGAGCGCAGACGGGTGAAACCGAGCCGGTCGCGCAGCGCGCGGAACAGGATCGCATCGGCAAAACCCGAGCGCTTACCCTGCGCGAGTGCGGCGAGACCCGATTTCATTCCGACGTCGAACAGACGCTGCTTCAACGGCGTTGCGTCCATCACCTTGGCACGGACATCGGCGGCGATCGATTCCCAGACGCGTGGCGCGAACAGCACGAACGTCGGCGCGATCTCGCGCAGATCGTTCATCATGGTGTCGGGCTCTTCGACGAAGTTGATTTTCATCCGGCACAACAGGCCTTTGCCGAGCACGTAAACCTGTTCCATGATCCAGGGCAACGGCAGCACGGAGACGTACTCGTCGTCAGGTCCCTTAGGGTCGAAGGCGAGATAGGTCGCGCAATGGCCGAGCACGCGGCCGGCGGCGAGCATCGCGAGCTTCGGGTGCGAGGTGGTGCCCGACGTCGTGCAAAGGATCGCGACGTCCTCACCGTTGGTTGCATCCACGAGCCGGTCGTAAAGCTCCGGCTCCCGAGCGGCGCGCGTGCGGCCGAGCTCGGCGAATTTTTCGGCTGACATCAGCCTGGGATCGTCATATTTCCGCATGCCGCGCGGATCGGAATAGATGATGTGCTTCAGCTTCGGCACGCGCTCGGCAAGCGCGAGCAGCTTGTCGACCTGCTCCTCGTCCTCGGCGAAGACGAGCTGTGCCTCGCCATAGGTCAGGAGATAGGCGGCTTCCTCGTCCAGTACGTCGCGATAGAGCCCGAGGCTCAGCCCGCCAACGGCATGGGTCGCGACTTCCGCCGCGACCCAGTCCGGCCGGTTGTCGCCGATGATGCCGATGACGTCGCCGCGGCCGAGGCCGAGCTCGACGAGCCCGAGCGCGAAGTCGCGCACCCGCGTCTGGTAGTCGTTCCAGTTGAACAGGCGCCAAAGCCCGAGATCCTTCTCGCGCAGCGCGATCTCGTTGCCATGCTCCTTCGCGTTGAGCCGGAGCATCTTGGGATAGGTGTCAGCCTGCGCGACGCGTCCTGCGTAATCCATCATGCCGCGCTCTCCTGCGCCGGCGGGGCGTCGTCCGGATCGACCAGCACCTCGTCTTCTTCCCCAAGGTAGGCGCGCTTGACGTGAGGATCGGCGAGGACCGCCGCGGGATCGCCCTCGGCGATCTTCTTGCCGAAATCCAGCACCATGACGCGGTGGGAGATGTCCATCACCACGCCCATGTCGTGCTCGATCATCACCACCGTCATCCCGAACTCCTCGTTGAGATCGACGATGTAGCGGGCCATATCTTCCTTCTCCTCGAAGTTCATGCCGGCCATGGGCTCGTCGAGGAGGATGAGGCGCGGCTCCAGCGCCATGGCGCGGGCGAGCTCCACGCGCTTGCGCAGGCCATAGGAAAGGGTGCCGGCGGTGGCTTTTCGCACCGATTGGAGATCGAGGAAGTCGATGATCTCCTCGACCTTGCGGCGGTGCTCGAGCTCCTCCTTGCGCGCGCCGGTGAGCCAGTACAGCGAGCCCGTGAGGAAATTGTTCTTCAGCAGGTGATGCCGGCCGACCATGATGTTGTCGAGCACGCTCATGTGGTGGAACAGCGCCAGATTCTGGAAGGTGCGGCCGATGCCGAGCGAGGCGCGGGCAGTCGGCGTCAAACCGGTGATGTCGCGGCCCTGGTAGAAGAGCTGGCCTTCGGTCGGCTTGTAGCGACCGGAAATACAGTTCACGATCGAGGTCTTGCCGGCGCCGTTGGGGCCGATGATCGAGAACAGCTCGCCTTCCCTGATGGCGAAGCTGACATCGGTCAGCGCACGGACGCCACCGAATCGCAAGGACACGCCGCGCACTTCGAGACTAGCCACAAACAAATCCCTCCCGGTGATGGCGCATTCAGTGGCGCTCTTCATCCGTTGTTTTCGAACGATCCTAGTACGGTCGTCCCGGTGAGGCCATGCAGCCATTGGTCTCGACCGGACCCCGCGCCGCCTTCGTCCCCATCAGGGATCAAAAGCCGCATCGCCCAAGGTGGCTCTCAATACGGGAAAGCGCTATTTTGAAATGTCTTCGGCCTGACAATTCGGTGACAAAGTTTTTCGGGCGGGTGCGGCGTCCATCTTTCGTCGGATGGCCGCCGAGGTGATCATGTTGCAGTGCAACAGAAGCGCGGAGTGACGAAACGGTGCGGCTGGCCTCTCCATCATGATTTCAGAGGATCATCTGAAGCGCATCGCCGCCTGGTCGCGCGAGCTCACGGAGGCCGAGATCGAGGTCGCACGCGCCGGAGTCAGCGAGCGGTCCTACGGCACCGGCGAGACCGTGTTCATGCGCGGCGACAGCTTCGACTATTGGGCCGGCATGGTCTTTGGCCTCGCCCGGATGGGCGGCGTGTCGCGCGACGGCAAGGAGACGAGTCTTGCCGGGCTGACGGCAGGCGCCTGGTTCGGCGAAGGCAGCGTGCTCAAGAACGAGCCGCGACGCTACGACGTGGTCGCGCTGCGCGACAGCCGGGTCGCACTGATGGAACGCAGCGCCTTCATGTGGCTGTTCGAGAACAGCGTCGGCTTCAATCGCTTCCTGGTCCGCCAGCTCAACGAGCGGCTTGGCCAGTTCATCGGCATGCTCGAGGTCAACCGCACGCTTGACGCCACCGCCCGCCTTGCCCGCAGTATCGCCTCGCTGTTCAACCCGATCCTCTATCCCGAATCGACTGCGCATCTGGAGATCACCCAGGAGGAGATCGGTGCGCTTTCCGGCATGTCCCGCCAGAACGCCAACCGCGCGCTGAACCGGCTGGAGAAAGAGGGGCTGCTGCGGCTGGAATATGGCGGCGTCACCATCCTCGCTATCGAGCGGCTGCGCAGTTACGGGGATTAGCGCGCGTTCGCGGGGGCGTGCACCGGCCAGAGGTCGGCGCGCCAGCGGACCGCGATCGCCAGCATCGCGATGATACCTGCGGCGGCATAAAGCGATCCCGTCGCGGAATAGCCGATGACATCGATCAGGCTGCCGGCCGCGAGCAATCCGAGCGGCAGGCCGTAGATCACCATCATGCGGACGCCCATGACGCGACCGCGCAGATGTGCGCTGGCCGTCCGCATCAGGATCACGGCTGCCGAGATCATCGACATGCTCTGCGCAATACCGGCGAGGACGAGGCAGGCCATCGCCACCGGCATGGTCCTGATCTCGACGAACACCAGCAGCATGGCGTACCAGGCCAGCGTCGCGCCGATCAGGAGCCGGGCAATGCGCAATCCGCCGACCAGGCTGAGCGTGATGGAGCCGGTCAGCGAGCCGACTGCGAAGCTCGCCGAGAGATAGCCGAGGCCGGTCTGGTCGGTCTGAAAGATCTCCCGCGCGATGTAGGGCAGCAATCCTCCGGTGAAAGGAAACGCGGTGAGATTGGCCAGGAAGGCGACGCATAGCGCGGCGCGCATTCCCGGGCCGTTCCAGGCGTAGACGATCCCCTCCTTGAGGTCGCCAAATAGTCGGGAAACGGCGTGGCTGTTGGCCGGGAGATCGCTCGTGGTGAGGGTCCTTTTCGGCCGGGTCAGGCAAAGCATGAGCAGCGCAGCCACGAGGTAGAGGCAGGCGATCGCCACATAAACGAGGCCGATGCCGAGGAGGGCGAACAGTCCGGCGCCCGTCAATGCTCCGGCGATGCGGGCGCTGTCCTGGGTGGTGCGCGCAACGCTGATGGCGCCGACCAGTTGCTCCGCCGGCATGATCTCGGCAAGCAGCGCCCCCCGGACGCCGAGATCGGAGGGACGAATCAGGCCCATGATCGCGACGATGATCATGACGCTCAGCGGCGACAAATGACCGGTCAACGCCAGAACCATGATGGTCGACGAGAGCACCGTGTAGGCAAGCCGCATCGCGACCAGCAGGTCGCGATGACCCATGCGGTCGCCGATCATACCGAATACCGGCGCGACCAGGGTCCCGACGAACTGGAGTGATGCCAGCACGGTGAGCAGCAGCACCGAGCCGGTCTCGACCAGGATGTACCAGCCGAGCACCAGCGTCTCGACCTCGAACGCCCAGGAGGTGAGCAGGTCGGACGGCCACTGGAAGCGATAGTTGCGGATGCGGAATGGCGCGAGCGCGGAAGGTCGTGCGGATGTGCTCAAGATGCGATGACGGGTTTCACGGCGATTCCCTGCCTTCTTTTATTTATTCTTCTGTTTGGAAGGGTAGCCCCGGCGATGGCCCTGTCAATTGATGCTACCGCATGCCACCATGCTTTGCCGACGACGTGCGGTGCGCCAGTGCGTCCGCAGCATTGCTTCGTCGCCCATGCTGAGAGGTAGACTACCGCCGCTTGCTCTTCAGGCGCGCAGAGCCCATTCTGGCCTGCATCCTGGGACCCATTCGGTAGGGGTCAGCAGATCACGCCATCGCGGCTTCCGCGAGGTCTTGAGCCATGAACTGCTCGGGTTGTGGTTTCGAGGTTCAGAGCGGCTTTGCCTTCTGCCCGAAGTGCGGCACGAAGCAGCCGAACGCGTGCCCCGGGTGCGGCTTTCCATGTGCACCGGATTTTGTCTACTGCCCGAAATGCGGCTCCCTCATCGGCGGGGCCACCAACGACGGCGGACAGGCATCGGCGCAGACGAGCCCGGCGACACTCCCAATCAGATCGTCTTCGCCACCGCTCCTGCAGACGGCTCAACACGCATTTCGACCGCAACCGGACAATGTCGATAGCGAAGCAAACCGCCGCACCATCACCGTGCTGTTTGCCGACCTCAGCGGCTTCACTGCGATGAGCGAGCGGCTCGATCCAGAGGTCATGCAGACGCTTCAGAACCAGTTGTTCGAGGAGTTGACGGCCGCGGTGCAGAGCTTTGGCGGCTTCGTGGACAAGTTCATCGGCGATGCGCTGCTCGCGCTGTTTGGTGCGCCGACTGCGCACGAAGACGACCCCGAGCGGGCGGTCCGCGCTGCCCTCGACATGATCAGCCGGACGGCGCGCCTCAGCGAGCGCGCGAAGGCCTATGCCGGTTCACCGTTGCAGCTCCATGTCGGCATCAACACCGGCCACGTCGTCGCGGGTGGGTTAGGCGTGGGCGTTGCCAAATCCTATTCGGTGACCGGCGATACCGTGAATACGGCGCAACGATTGCAGTCGATGGCGTCTCCGGACGAGGTGCTGGTCGGGCCGTTGACCCACCGTCTGACGCGGCATGCGTTCTCCTATGATTCGCTCGGAGAGATCTCGCTCAAGGGCAAGATGGGCAGCGTTCTGGTCCATCGTCTGAGGGGACCGCTCGATACGCCCCGCGCGGCACGCGGCCTCGACACGCTGGGCCTCGATGCACCACTGATCGGGCGCGACGCCGAGCTTGCGCGCGTGATCGGCAGCCTTGATCGCGCGTGCGGCGGAGCGGCTCAACTGGTGCGGCTGGTTGGCGAAGCGGGCATTGGGAAAACGCGACTGGTGAACGAATTCGTCGCCCGCATCCGCGATGAGGATCGTTTCGCAGGCGTGGCGATCCGACGGGCGGTCTGCTCGCCGCTCGGCGAACAGTCCTACGGGGCACTCGCCGCCGTGCTGCGTAGCGCCTATGGCATCGCACAGAAGGCCGGCGCCGCGGAGGCAGAGACGAAAGTTGCGGAAGCGCTATCGGAGCTCGGCCTCGCGGCCGAGGAGGCCGACCGCCTGATGCCTCTCTACTTGCACGTTCTTGGCCTTGGCGATCCCAACGCCGTGCTGAGGCACGTCGAACCGGAACAGCTCCGGCGGCAGATCTTTTTCGCGATCCGTACCGTCTTCGAACGCCGCCTCGCCTTGTCGCCGCTCCTGATCATCGTCGAGGATCTGCATTGGGCCGACGCGGTGTCGCTTGAAGCGTTGCGGTTCCTGATGGACCGGCTGGAGCGGACGCGGCTGATGCTGCTGTTTACACATCGGCCAGCGCTGGTGGATCAGTTCGGTTCGAGCAGGATCAGTCACACGACCATTCGGCTGCCTCCGCTTGGCGATGCTGACGGACGAAGGCTGCTCGCGGCGTATTTCAGTCACGGTTGGCGGGAACCGCCGGGACATTTGTTCACCCGAATCCTCGATCGCGCAGGCGGAAATCCGCTTTTCCTCGAGGAGATCATCCGCGGTCTCATCGAAGGCGGGGCCCTGGAGCGTGACGGCGCGCAGTGGCGGATGAAATCGGATGAGGTCGCTGCGGATATTCCAGCAAGCATTCAGGCGTTGTTGCTGGCGCGCCTCGACCGGTTGCCGCATCAGGTGCGCCAAGTGGCCCAGGAGGCTGCGGTGATCGGTCCGCGCTTTGATGCGGCTGTTCTCGGTGCGGCGGCAACCGAGCCGGCAAGGGTCGAAGCAGCGCTCGAACTTCTGTGCGACGCCGAACTCATCGAGGAGGTCGCGGGCTCGAGCTCGATGTCGCTGCGGACCTATCGCTTCACGCAGACCATGCTTCAGGACGTGATCTATCAAAATCTGCTTCTGCAGCGTCGGGTCGAGCTCCATGGACGGATTGGCGCCGCGCTGGAGCGGCTCTATGGCAAAGAGCCCGAGCAACTCGAAGATCTCATCTTGCTCGGACATCACTTCAGTCTGAGCGCGAGCAAGTCGAGAGGCGCGCGCTATTTGCGCGCGGCTGGCGATCGCGCACGTGCGAGCTATGCCAACGACGATGCCCTCCGTTTCTATCAGCAATCCCTCGCCGTGCTGTCGACCGCCGGCGAACGGGAGCCGGAACGCCTGATCCTGTACGAGCGCGTCGCGGACCTCTGTTGCGTGGCTGGCCGCCGACGCACCGCCGAGGAGCACTACCAGAGTGCGCTGGAGGGGCACCGCACGGCAGGGGACCGTATCGGCGAGGCGCGCATTCTTCGCAAGCTCGGCCGATTGTTGTGGGACGCCGGCAAGCGCGTCAGGGCAGAGACGCACTATGCCGAGGCGGCTGAACGGCTTGGCGGGACCAACGCGCCGATCGAATGGGCACACCTCTTGGAGTGGGCTCACCTCCAGCAAGAGCGCGGCCGTCTTGCGTTCCGCGTGGGCGATCACGTCGCCGCCGCGCGGTGGGCGGACGAAGCGCTCGGCTACGCGCGGTCGGTGCCGCCCGATGCCGGCGAGCAAGCCGGGTTCGAGGCGGCGCGCGCCATTGCGGAGGCGCTCAACACCAAGGCGGTTGCGCTGGCGCGGCTTGGGCGACACCAGGAGGCGGTGAACGAGGTGGAGCAAAGTGTCGCGGCAGCCGAGGCCGCCGGCCTCCTCAACGTGGCGTGCCGCGGCTACACCAACCTTGGCGTGCTCTACACGATCGTCGACCCGGCGCAAGCCATGGCGGTTTGCCGGCGCGGCCTCGATGTCGCGAATCGTATCGGCGATCTCGGCTTCCAGGCGCGCCTTCTGGCCAACCTTGCCGTCGCCTGTTGCACCTTCACGGACAGATGTACCGAGGAGGGGGTGCCGGCTGCCGAAAAGGCGATCGAGATCGACCGCGCGCTCGATCAGCGCGAGCATCTCCCGGTACCCTTGATCGTGCTCGGGCAGATCCATCAATGCCACTTCCGCCCCGACATGGCCGCGCGCTGCTACAACGAGGCCATCGAGGTGGCGAGCGAGACCGGCGAGCCGCAGCAGCTGTTTCCGTGCTATGATGGTCTTGCAACACTGAACCTTGATCGAGGCGACATGCCCGAGGCCGAGCGGTATTTCGCGCTGGCCCATGATGTCTGCGCCCGGCACGGGCTCGATCCCGCAGGGCTGATCGTACTGCCGTTCCTTGACTAGCCAATGTGAGGGAGTTCAACCATGTCAGACCGTCATGTAGATGGAACACTTCAGCCGGGCGATCGTGCACCGAACATCGTCCTGGACGCCATCACACGCGAAGGAAAGATCGCGCTCGAGGATTATCGCGGGCATAGTCCCATACTGGTGGGCCTGTTTCGTGGCCTGCACTGCCCGTTTTGCCGGCGCCATATCGCGGCGCAGGCGCAGCTTGATGGCGCGCTGCGCGGGAAGGGGATCGAAAGTCTCACGGTCGTCAACACGCCGATCGACCGGGCGCGGCTCTATTTCCGCTACCATCCATTGCCCAATCTGCTCGCCGCGTCCGACCCCGATCGGGTCTCGCACCGCGCATTCGGCCTGCCCAATATCGAGTTCACGGAGAACGAAACCGAGTGGCCACGCAAAGTGGGCATGGACGCGGTCATGAGCATGCAAGTGGATATGCCCGGCGAGTTGCCCAGCCCGATGAACCGGCCGGCAGCCGCGGAGTACCTGAACAAGAAGGACGGTTACGAGATGACCGAAGCCGACCAGCGTATGGCGGCAACAGGCACAGGGCAGCTGTTTGGCCAGTTCCTGCTCGACCGGGAAGGGATCGTGCGCTGGACGTTCACCGAGGTTCCCGGCGGCGGCCAACGCATGTTCGGAGCGCCGAGCCCACAGGAGCTGATGTCGGCCGCCTCACAGGTGGCAGGCTAGGCATCTTGGCGATTAACCTGCCACCCTCGGTCGTTTCTCGGCGAGCGCCGCAGCCATCGCCGAGATCAGCGGGCGCATGAAATAATGATCTTCCACCGGCGAGACGTCAGTGCGCAATCCGTGCGCGGCGAGCTCGCCCGAGACCGCCGGGCCGACTGAAGCAATCAGCGTCCGTTCGAGCCCAGCGCGTAGGCGCGCCTCGCTGCCATGCGCCTTCGCGGCCTCGAACAGTCGGCGGACCTGGCCGAGATTGGTCAGCGCGATGGAATCGATCCGCCCCTCGGCCATTTCGTCGATCGCGGCGACGATATTGGCATCTGCCGCCTTGGAATCGTAGACATAGGGCAGCACGGTATCGACCTCGGCGCCTTGCGCGGCGAGCGCGCCGGTCAGCGCGCTGTGGTCCTTGTCCGGATAGAGCTGGAGACCGAGACGGCGGCCCTTCAGGTCGAGCCTGCCCAGCATCTCGATCACGCCCTCGGTGGTCGGCTTCTCCGTGGTCTGCTGCGCATCGAGGCCAACCTCGCGCAGCGCCTTACCGGGCTTCGGGCCGCGGGTGAATTTTCGCGATTTGGCAAGCGCTGCCACGAGAGCCTGATCGAGCCCACGAGCGACGGCGAGCTTCATGATCCGACGCAGGCCTTCGCCGGTCATCAGCACGAGGTCATCGAACGGTTTGTCGATGGCGCGGCGGATCCAGGCTTCGACCGGCGCCGGGTCCGGCGCATCGTGGATGGTGAACATCGGGCACTGCACGACCTCGGCGCCTTGCTCGGCCAGAAGCTTCGCAAACTGCGCCTCCTCACGCGTTTCCAGGATCAGGATGCGGGTGCCGTTCAAGCGGTCGGCCATGGGCGTGCTCCGGTCAAAAATCGCAATGGTACGTTCATCCTGACTCTGCGCCCGGGATTGGCGCAAGAGTGGGTCAGTGCTAGAGCGGGGCGCAAATCGCGGGTCGTTCCGCCTCGTTTGCCCAAACCTTCATCAAGAGCCATGCCTTATCATCAATATGTCCTGACCCTGTCCTGTCCGGATCGTCCCGGCATCGTCTCGGCGGTGTCAACGTTCCTGGCCCACAACGGGCAGAACATTCTCGACGCCCAGCAGTTCGACGACGTCGAGACCAAGAAATTCTTCATGCGCGTGGTGTTCACCGCGGCTGATCTCGCCGTGGAACTGTCGGCGCTCCAGACCGGCTTTGCCGCGATCGCCGAACGTTTCGGCATGGAATGGCAGATGCGCGACCGCGACGCGCATCGCAAGGTGATGCTGCTGGTGTCGAAGTCCGACCACTGCCTGGTCGACATCCTCTATCGCTGGCGCACCGGCGAATTGCCGATGATCCCCACGGCGATCGTCTCCAACCATCCGCGCGAGGTCTATGCCGGGCTCGATTTCGGCGGCATTCCGTTCCACCACCTGCCTGTGACCAAGGAGACCAAGCGCGAGCAGGAAGCGCAGATCCTCGACCTCGTGGCCAGCACGGGCACCGATCTCGTCGTGCTCGCCCGCTACATGCAGATTCTGTCGGACGATCTGTCGGCGAAGCTTTCCGGCCGCTGCATCAACATCCACCATTCATTCCTGCCGGGGTTCAAGGGCGCAAAGCCGTATCACCAGGCCCATGAGCGCGGCGTCAAGCTGATCGGCGCCACCGCGCATTACGTCACGCGCGATCTCGACGAGGGCCCGATCATCGACCAGGACGTCGAGCGCATCAGCCATCGCGATACGCCGGAGGATCTGGTCCGCAAGGGCCGCGACATCGAGCGCCGCGTGCTCGCCCGCGCGATCCGCTACCATCTTAACGACCGCGTCATCCTCAACGGTCGCAAGACCGTGGTGTTCGTGGATTGAGTTGTTCACCTCTCCCCGCGTGCAGCAGGGCAATCGCATATTTGACCGATTTCGCCTGTGGCCATCCTTCGAGACGCCCGCCGTTGGCGGGCCCTCAGGATGACGACCAGGTGCGCGGCACTCGTTTCAATAAGCGCCTATGCCGCTTAGCCTCATTCTGAGGAGACCGTGAAGCGGTCGTCTCGAAGGACGAGGCGCGCGCTCAGGTCGCGCAAAGCGCCATATACGATTGCCCTGCCGCGTGCGGAAAGAGGGGGCGCACAATCTTAACGCACCGCGTTGCCCGACGTTGTCCCCGTCGCGCCCTTCTGGGCCTGCTCTTCCTTTTCGCGATCGGCTGCCGGCAGCAGCCGCTTGCGTTCGCGCTCCTTCATGTAGGCGTCGTATTGCGGCGTGCCCGGGCGCGGCGGGGCGTCGGCCGGCAGGCCACCGGCCCATTGCGGGACGTAGTCGCCCATGCCGGCGGAGAGCTTTTCGTTGACCGTGCCGCAGCCTGCAAGGTTCAAAGCCAGCAGAGCGACGACGGCAGCGATCGAAAGCGAACGGAAACGCATGAGCATCTTCTACTTCGTGCCCGATCGGGCACGTGTGATGGGACGCCGAACGGGCGCGAGCGGCGGACTGTAGTCCTCAATAAGCAAAATTGGCCTATTCGAAGACAGATTCTTTTGTATACACGAAGGTATTATAATAGGTTTACTTTGCGCCTTGAGAGGGCCATCCTAGCTGGTATGGTATACATAGCGTATTCACTAGCCGGGAGATCAGCCTGCATAACCGTGAGGGCTCAACGGCAAAAGCATTCGGGGATGTTCGAATTCTGCAAATGAGAGGCGGAATTCTCCATCACGCTGCCGTGGCGCCCTCTTAGAGCGCCGCATCAAATTCGCGGCAAACTGGCTTGAGCAACGAAGGGCTTTTTCGTTGACAAGACCATTTTATTTGTACAATCGTACAAATCTCCCTGCTGTCGTCGACGGGACCGCGCGCTTGCGCCGAATGGTCGCCCAACGTCCGATTGACAACGGGGTTGCAGAGGACGCCATGTGGCCGCACGGCATGGCTTGTCCGCGAGTTAAAGCGCGGCAAGGACCGGGCACTTGGTTCAGGGCACAAAGTCGGGAATTAAGGGGAGGGAGATCTGATGTTCGTACGCAAACCATTTTCTTGGGCCGCCGCGGTGGCTGCCATCTCGGGCCTCGCTGCCATCGCGCCTGCGAAGGCGCAGGACGCCGTCAAAGTCGGTCTGATCCTGCCGATGACGGGCGGCCAAGCCTCGACCGGCAAGCAGATTGAGAACGCGATCAAGCTCTACATGCAGCAGAAGGGCGACACCGTCGCCGGCAAGAAGGTCGAGATCATCCTCAAGGACGACGCCGCGATTCCCGACAAGACCAAGACCGCCGCGCAGGAGCTGATCGTCAACGACAAGGTCAACTTCATCGCCGGCTTCGGCGTGACGCCCGCCGCGCTCGCGGCCGCGCCGCTTGCAACGCAAGCCAAGATCCCGGAAGTCGTCATGGCGGCCGGCACCTCCATCATTACCGAGCGTTCGCCCTACATCGTGCGCACCAGCTTCACGCTGGCGCAGTCCTCCACCATCATCGGCGACTGGGCGGTGAAGAACGGGATCAAGAAGGTGGCGACGCTGACCTCGGACTACGCGCCGGGCAATGACGCGCTGAACTTCTTCAAGCAGCATTTCACCGCCGGCGGCGGCGAGGTGGTCGAAGAGGTCAAGGTGCCCTTGCAAAATCCTGATTTCGCGCCGTTCCTGCAGCGCATGAAGGACGCCAAGCCCGATGCGATCTTCGTGTTCGTGCCGGCGGGGCAGGGCGGCAACTTCATGAAGCAGTATGCCGAGCGCGGTCTCGACAAGGCCGGCATCAAGGTGATCGGACCCGGTGACGTCACCGACGACGACCTGCTCAACAACATGGGCGATGCTGTGCTAGGCACGGTCACCGCGCATCTGTACTCGGCGGCGCATCCTTCGCAGATGAACAAGGATTTTGTCGCCGCTTACAAGAAAGCGTTCGGCAACCGTCCGGGCTTCATGGCCGTGAGCGGCTATGACGGCATGCACCTGATCTACGAAGCGCTGAAGAAGACCGGTGGCGACACCAACGGCGATAAGCTGATCGAAGCCATGAAGGGTCAAAAGTGGGAGAGCCCGCGCGGCCCGATTTCGATCGACCCCGAGACCCGCGACATCGTGCAGAACATCTATATCCGCAAGGTCGAGAAGGTCGACGGCGAGCTCTACAATGTCGAGTTCGCGACCTTCGAGGCCGTCAAGGATCTCGGCAAGACCAAGAAGTGACGCGCGAAAGCGCGTCATCCTCGAGGCTCACCTCTCCCGCTTGCGGGAGAGGTCGGCGCAGAGCGCCGGGTGAGGGTTCTCTCCTCGTCGGGAGTCTCTCAGTGGAAAGACCCTCTCCCCAACCCTCTCCCGCAAGCGGGAGAGGGAGCGCAGCACGGCCCTTGGCCACACTTGAGATGACTTTCGACCCCCGATGACCGCAATCCTCACCAACCTGTTCGATGGCGTTGCCTACGGCATGCTGCTGTTCGTGCTCGCCTGCGGGCTCGCGGTCACGCTCGGCCTGATGAACTTCGTCAATCTCGCCCATGGCGCCTTCGCCATGGCCGGCGGCTATGTCTGCATGGTGTTGGTCAACCGGATGGGCTGGCCGTTCTTCGCCGCACTGCCGCTCGCCTTCGTCTCCGCAGCCGCGATCGGCATTGCGCTCGAACGCACGCTCTACCGCCACCTGTATGCGCGCAGCCATCTCGACCAGGTGCTGTTCACCATCGGCCTGACCTTCATGTCGGTGGCGGCCGTGGACTACATCCAGGGCTCCTCGCGCGTCTTCATCAATCTGCCCGCCGCGCTCCAGGGCCAGTTCGACGTGTTCGGCGTCGGCATCGGCCGCTACCGGCTGATGATCATCGTGATCTGCGGCCTGCTCACCATCGGCCTGCAGATGGTGCTGGCCAAGACCCGCTTCGGCAGCCGCCTTCGCGCCGCGGTCGATGATCCCCGCGCCGCGAGCGGCCTCGGCATCAACGTGCCGCAGGTGTTCGCCTTCACGTTCGCTTTTGGCTGCGGGCTCGCCGGCCTCGGCGGCGCGCTGAGCGCCGAGATCCTCGGCCTCGATCCGTATTTTCCGCTGAAATTCATGATCTACTTCCTGATCGTGGTCACCGTCGGCGGTTCGTCCTCGATCACCGGGCCGTTCCTGGCTTCCTTCCTGCTCGGCATCGGCGACGTCGCCGGAAAATATTACGTGCCGAAGATGGGCCCCTTCGTGATCTACACCATGATGATCGTGATCCTGATCTGGCGCCCGAACGGCCTGTTCGGCCGCACGGCCGCGCGTTGAGTTCACCGATGAGCGCTTCCTCCGACGTCGGTCATCACGCCCAACGCCAGGCTCGCTGGCACTATGGCGAAGTCGTCTTCTGGCTCATCGTGCTGGCCTGCGGCTTCGCCTTTCCCACGCGCTATCTGATCATGACCGACATTCTGCGGCTGGCGCTGTTCACGATGTCGCTCGATCTCATTCTCGGCTATGCCGGAATCGTGTCGCTCGGCCATGCCGCCTTCTTCGGCGTCGGCGCCTATGCGGCGGGACTTCTCGCGCTGCACGGCATCATCAAAGAGCCCGTGCTGGCGCTGATCGTTGCCGGCCTTGCCGCGATGGTGCTCGGCTTTGCCACCAGCTTCCTGGTGATCCGCGGCGTCGATCTGACCCGGCTGATGGTGACGCTTGGCATCGCCCTGCTGCTGGAAGCGCTGGCCGAACGCTTCTCCAACATCACCGGTGGCACCGACGGCCTTCAAGGCATCGAGATGCAGCCGATCTTCGGCGAGATCCCGTTCGACATGTTCGGTAAAGCCGGCTTCTTCTACTCGCTGGCCGTGCTGTTCCTCCTCTTCCTGCTCGCCCGCCGCGTCGTGCATTCGCCGTTCGGCCTGTCGCTGCGTGCGATCAAGAACAATCCGCTGCGGGCCGCCGCCATCGGCATCCCGGTCAACCGCCGCCTGATCGCGATCTACACGCTGGCGGCGTTCTATGCCGGCATCGCAGGCGCGCTGTTCACCCAGACCACCGCGATCGCCTCGCTCGACGTGTTCGCGTTCGAGCGCTCGGCCGATCTGATGCTGGTGCTGGTCATCGGCGGCACCGGCTATCTCTATGGCGGGCTGATCGGCGCGGTGGTGTTCCGCATGCTCCAGGAATTGTTTTCCACCATCACCCCGCAATACTGGCAGTTCTGGATCGGCCTCGTGCTGGTCGTGATCGTGCTGGTCGGCCGCCAGCGCCTGCACCGCTGGGTGCTCTATGTGCCCAACCTGATCATCAAGCAGGTGGCCGGGCGCAAGGCTGTCGTCGCCGTGCCGGAGAGCGACGCATGACCATCGCGCTCGAAACGAAGAATCTCGAAAAGCAGTTCGGCGGTCTGCGCGTCACCCGCGACCTGTCCTTGAAGATCGAGCAGGGCGCCCGCCATGCCCTGATCGGCCCGAACGGCGCCGGCAAGACCACGGTCATCAACCAGCTCACCGGCGTGCTGAAGCCAAACTCGGGGCGGATCCTGCTCGAAGGCCAGGACATCACGGATCTGCCCGTGCACAAGCGCGTGCTGCGCGGCCTGTCGCGCACGTTCCAGATCAATCAGCTCTACCCCGACCTGACCCCGCTCGAGACCATCGGCCTTGCCGTTTCCGAGCGCCTCGGCCATGGCGGCGACTGGTGGCGGCGGATGGGGACGCGCGGCGACGTCAACGGTGAGGTCGCCGATCTGCTGACGCGCTTCCATCTGCTCGACGTCATGAACGAGCAGACCGTGACGCTGCCTTACGGCAAGCAGCGTCTGCTCGAGATCGCGGTGGCGATCGCGGCCAAGCCCCGCGTGCTGCTGCTCGACGAGCCCGCCGCCGGCGTGCCCGAGAGCGAGCGCCACGACATTCTCGCAGTCGTTGGCGCACTGCCGCGCGACGTCACCGTGCTCCTCATCGAGCACGACATGGACCTCGTCTTCTCCTTTGCCGACCGCATCTCGGTGCTGGTCTCCGGCGCGCTGCTCACGGAGGGGCCGCCCGAACAGGTCGCGCGCGATCCGCAGGTCAAGGCGGTCTATCTCGGCGAGGAGGCGGTCAATGTCTGACCTGCTCGCGATCGACTCCCTTCGCGCCGGCTATGGCGAGGCGGTGGTGCTGCCCAACATGTCCTTGCGCCTCGCCGAAGGGCAGGTGCTGGCGCTGCTCGGCCGCAACGGCACCGGCAAGACCACGCTGATCAACTCCATCGTCGGGGTCACTCGCCGCTTCTCGGGTTCGGTCGCGCTTGACGGCGCGGATGTCACCTCGCTTCGGCCTGACCAGCGCGCGCGCGCCGGCATCGGCTGGGTGCCGCAGGAGCGCAATATCTTCCGCTCGCTGACCGTGGAAGAGAACATGACCGCGGTGGCGCAGCCCGGCCCCTGGACGGTCGAGAAGGTCTACGAGATGTTCCCGCGGCTGAAGGAGCGGCGGAGCAATTTTGGCAACCAGCTCTCCGGCGGCGAGCAGCAGATGCTAGCGATCGGCCGCGCGCTGACCCTCAATCCGAAAGTCCTGCTGCTGGACGAGCCGACCGAGGGCCTCGCCCCCATCATCGTCGAGGAGCTGCTCAAGGCGATCGGCACCATCACCCGGGCGGGCGGCATCTGCTCGATCATCGTCGAGCAGAATGCCCAAAAGGTTCTGGGGCTGGCCGACCGCGTTGTGATATTGGAGCGCGGAACAATCGTCCACGACGCCCCGAGCGCGGCGCTGAAGGCCGACCCATCCGTCCTGGAGCGCCACCTCGGCGTCGCCGGAGCGGCCGCCCATTAATCTTCGCCTCTCCCCGCAGGCGGGGAGAGGGAGTACAACTTGCGCCACTGAAAGTTCGGGAGAGATAACAATGCAGCGAACCAAAGCCCCCTTCCGCGCCGACGAGGTCGGCAGCCTCCTGCGTCCGGCCAAGATCAAGGAAGCCCGCAGCCGTCTGGAGAAGGGCGAGATCTCGGCCGACGATCTGCGCAAGATCGAGGACATGGAGATTGAGAAGGTCGTGCATAAGCAGGCCTCGATCGGGCTCAAGCTTGCGACCGACGGCGAATTCCGTCGCTCCTGGTGGCATTTCGACTTCCTGGCCAAGCTCACCGGCTGCGAGCTGTTCCATCCCGACACCGGCATCCAGTTCGCGGGCGTTCAGACCCGGCACGACGCGGTGCGCGTGATCGGCAAGCTCGACTTCCCCGACAACCACCCGATGCTGGATCACTTCCGCTTCCTGAAGAAGTATGCCGACCAGGCCCACGTCACCGCCAAGATGACGATCCCGTCGCCGGCCGTGCTGCATTTCCGCGGCGGCCGCAAGTCGATCTCCAAGGACGTCTATCCCGATCTCGACGCCTTCTACGAGGACCTCGGCAAGACCTATCGCAAGGCGGTGAAGGCGTTCTACGACGCCGGCTGCCGCTATCTCCAGTTCGACGACACCGTCTGGGCCTATCTCTGCTCGCAGGACGAATTGCAGAAGGCGCGCGAGCGCGGCGACAATCCCGAAGGCCTCCAGCAGATCTATGCCCGCATCATCAACTACGCGCTGGCCGAGAAGCCCGCCGACATGGTGGTGACGACCCACGTCTGTCGCGGCAATTTCCGCTCGACCTGGATCTCCTCGGGCGGCTACGAGCCGGTCGCCGAGACCCTGCTCGCCGGCACCAATTACGACGGCTATTTCCTCGAATACGACAGCGATCGCGCCGGCGGCTTCGAGCCGCTGCGCTTCCTGCCCAAGGGCAACAAGGTCGTCGTGGTCGGCGTCATCACCTCGAAGTTCGGCGAACTCGAGAAGAAGGACGACATCAAGCGCCGCCTGGAAGAAGCCGCCAAGTTCGCCCCGCCGGAGCAGCTAGCGCTGTCGCCGCAATGCGGCTTCGCTTCGACGGAAGAGGGCAACATCCTCTCTGAGGAAGAGCAGTGGGCCAAGCTCAGCCTTGCGGTGGAGATCGCGAAGGAAGTGTGGGGCAAGTAAGCTCCACGCAGCCTTGACGTGAGTGACGGAAGACCTCTCCACACTGTCACTGTCATTCCCCGCGAAAGCGGGGAATCCAGTACGCCGCGGCTTCTCGATAGGCCACGGACCTCTGACTGGCAGCGCCGCGTTCCAGACAGATGGCGGCGATCCCGCCCTCACTTCGCCGCCAGATAGACCTCACCCAGCAACGACGAATTCGACCACGGCACCTGCTTGTTCTTCGTGGTCGAGACCACCTCGGCCCGTACCGGTGTCAGCATCTGCTGCACCTCCAGCACGGGCGTGCCGATGTGGCGCGACAGCGCGGCGGAGAACGGCGAGTTCGCGCCTTCGCCGTCGAGCGCGACCTGGCCCGGCGCGGTCGCGTAGGCGATCAGCGTGCCGGCTCCCAACGTCGCGCCGGTGCCCAGGCTCGTTGGAGCTGCGAGGCCCGAGGCACCCTCGATGCCGCGATTGCCGCTGTTGGGCGCGACCTGCTGCGCCATCGGATTGTTGCGGCAGGCGTCGAAGATCAGGATGTTGGTGCGGACCTGGTCGTCGAGGCCGGCCATGATCGTATCAGTCTCGATCATCGCCTCCGTCATGTTCGCGCCCGGCTTGAGCGCGACGTCGACGGGAATGAGATAGTTGCGGCCGTCGACCTGCACACCATGGCCGGCATAGTAGACCATCGCGACCTGCGCCCGCGCTGCCTCGCGCAAGAAATCGCGCGTCACCTTCTGCATCGCGGCGCGGTCGAGGTCAATGCCCTCGGACACGGTGAAGCCGATGTCGCGCAGGCTCTTGGCGATGGCGCGCGCATCGTTGGGTGGATTGGGCAGCGCCTTGACATGTGCATAGGCGCCATTGCCAATCACCAGCGCCGTGCGCTTGCCGGGGGCGACCGGTGCGGGCGAGGGCGCCGCCTGCTGCGGAGCGGGGGTGGACGTCGGCTGCGTCGTCGGTGACGGCGCATCGCGCGGGATCGGCGCGCTCGCATCCGTCAGCAGCGACAGCCGCACCTTCGCGGTGGCCTGGTTGGTCTTGCTCCCGGCGTCCGAAGCCACGATCGCCAGCGTCGCCTTGTAGTCGTCCTTCGCGTGCGCATAGTCGCCCTTCGCCTCATAGGCGAGCGCGCGATGGATGTAGCCGGAGATCAGCACGCTGTTGGGCGGCGTCATGATGTTGACCGGCGGCCTTTCCTTGGCGAGCCGGATCGCTTCGCTGCCATCGGCGATGGCGCGATCGAGATCATCCTTGGCGCGCCAGATCGCGGTGCGGTTGATCAGCGGCTGCGGCAGCGTCGGATCCAGCCGGATCGCCTGATTGATGTCCGCAAGCGCGCCGTCGAGATCGCCGAGCGCCTCTTTCGAGATGCCGCGGTTCTGGAACGAGAACGCCGATTTCGGATCGGCCTTGATCGACATGTCGTAATCGGCAATGGCCTTGGCATAGTCGCGCTTGCCGCGCCAGGCATTGCCGCGATTGTGGAAGATGATGCCGCTGGGCGGGCCGAGCTTCAGCGCGTCGTCGAAATCCGCGATCGCGATCTCGTACTCGCCCTTGTCGTAATAGGCCGATCCCCGCAAGTTGTGGACCGCCTGGCTCGGCTGGGGCCGGATCGCTTCCGTGGCATCAGTGAGGACTTTGGCGTATTCGCCCTTCTTGTTCCACCCGACCGCACGCCAGAAGTAGACCGTTGCGAGCTGCTCGCCCCTAAACACTTTCAGCGCGATGATCCTAGTGCAGGCGTCGACCATCTGGTCTGCTGGCGTGGTCTCGGTGGTGCAGAGCGGGCCGAGCTGATTGCGGGCCTGGGCGAAGGCGGGCCCGGACCACGGCGCGACGATGAGCAGGCAGAGCGCGACGAGCAGGCGGCGCATGGCGATATCTCGTGAGAGGAGAAGCGCTTGTTTGTTGCCCGGCGGGGCGCAGGGGTTCACGGGCTCTCGCCCTGGCGCGCGCGGCCAACCGAGGCGCCTCGATCCGCTATTCCCTGAGTGGGCAGAATTTGCTAGGACACAGGACCCAATCCGTCTGCCCACCGCGTCCCACCGATGAAAAACGACGAAATCCTAAGCCAGATCACCGAGTTCTGCCGCAAGGCGGGCATGGCGGAATCGACCTTCGGTCGGCGCGCGGTGAACGATGGGAAGCTGGTGCATCGGCTGCGCGAGGGAAAGCGCATCACCATCGACACGCTGGAGCGGATCCAGGCCTATATGGCCGCATCGATGGCCAGCGGCGTGCCGCCGCCACGGGGACTTCAGGTGCCGCCGGAAAAGCGCGACCCGCGCGGCAATTTCCGCTTCTTCGAGAACCGCCAGAAGTACCTGCTGTTCGTCCACACCTGCAGCGAGAAACGGGTGATCGCAGATAGGGTCGCCTTGGAGCTAAGCTCCATCCATCCGCGCCCGCCGGCGCTGCGCCTGTTCGACGCCGGCGTCGGCGACGGCACCGTGCTGGCGCGGGTGCTGCGCGCAACGCACCAGCGCTTTCCCAACATGCCGTTCTATGTCGCGGGCAAGGAGCTCAGTCTCGAGGATCTGCGCCTGACGCTGGAGAAGGTGCCTGACCGCATTTTCGAGCATCCGGCGTCGGTGTTCGTCTTCACCAACATGTTCTACGCGGAAGCGCCCTGGCTCACGCCGGCATCGCCTGCGGCGGCGGCAGCCACCGTCTGGCACGAGGTGCCGCTCCGCGGCGCATCATCGGGCGAGTTCGAGCAGCAGATCGCGGAACTGCGGCCGTTTCTGGAGCAGAACTGGCGCGCCGCGATCAGCCCACGCACGGCTATGCCGCTCTATGAGCGGCCCGTCGTCCTCGTGCTCTATCGCGAAGACCACAGGTTCCTCTTGGATTCGACCATTCCGCGGCCGGGCCAGACCGAGGCCAATTTCGACCTCGTCATCGCATCGCAGCCCTACCGGGCCCTGTCCTCGGTCAATTTCCGGGCCAAGCGGATCATTGCACCCTTGGCGCGGGCGCTCCGGCCTGGCGGCAGGCTGATCGGAATCCACTCCCATGGCGAGGATCCGGGCATGGAATTGATCCAGGCGATCTGGCCTGGAGAAAATCCTTTCTCAGTCAGCCGTCATGAGCTACTGCGTGCGGTTAAGTATGAACTTGGATCGGTGGGCCGCGACTTAAATTTTAATGCTTACGCGGATAACCGTTCGATCTTCAGGTATGATATGGAAGCGCTGCCCAACGAGGTCACCGGCACCATCGGTACCTCGACGGCCTTTGCAGCGTGGAATGCGGCGGTGTATGTCGCTCAGATTGAGGACGACCGGTTGACAGAAATGACTCAAAACGGCCGCACTCTGGATGCCGCCAGGGACGTGCTGCGCAAGTACAATGGGCTCTGGTTTCTCGACGAATCCTACGTCATCTCGCGTCGGCGTGATTGACATCATCAAAAGTAAACATCGCAAACGCCCGCCGGCTAATGGCGGAACAAGGGGTTACTGATGCGCGCATCCTATCTCTTCACCAGCGAGTCCGTGTCCGAAGGCCATCCGGACAAGGTCTGTGACCGGATCTCCGATGAGATCGTCGACCTGTTCTATCGTGAAGGGCCGAAGGCGGGCGTCGATCCCTGGGCCATCCGCGCCGCCTGCGAGACGTTGGCGACCACCAACAAGGTGGTGATCGCTGGTGAGACCCGCGGTCCGAAGTCGGTGACCAACGAGCAGATCGAGAGCGTCGTCCGCGGCGCGATCAAGGACATCGGCTACGAGCAGGAAGGCTTCCACTGGAAGACCTGCGACATCGAGATCCTGCTGCATCCGCAGTCGGCCGACATCGCCCAGGGCGTCGATGCGCTGCAGCCGGGCGAGGTCAAGGAAGAAGGCGCGGGCGACCAGGGCATCATGTTCGGCTACGCCACCAACGAGACGCCCGACTTGATGCCGGCGCCGATCTTCTACGCCCACAAGATCCTCCGTCTCATCTCCGAAGCGCGCCACTCCGGCCGCGAGAAGGTGCTGGGCCCGGATTCCAAGAGCCAGGTCACCGTGCAATACGAGAACGGCAAACCGGTCGGCGTGCGCGAGATCGTGGTGTCGCATCAGCATCTGATCGAGGACCTCACCTCCAAGCAGGTGCGCGACATCGTCGAGCCCTATGTGCGCGAGGCGCTGCCGAAGGAGTGGATCACGCCGAAGACCATCTGGCACATCAACCCGACCGGCAAGTTCTACATCGGCGGTCCCGACGGCGATTCAGGCCTGACCGGCCGCAAGATCATCGTCGACACCTATGGCGGCGCGGCCCCGCATGGTGGCGGCGCGTTCTCCGGCAAGGATCCGACCAAGGTCGACCGCTCCGCGGCTTACGCGGCGCGCTACGTCGCCAAGAACGTCGTTGCCGCCGGTCTCGCCGATCGCTGCACGCTCCAGCTCGCTTACGCCATTGGCGTCGCGCGGCCGCTGTCGATCTACATCGACACCCACGGCACCGGTAAAGTGTCAGAGGATCAGCTCGAGAAGGCCGTCGCCAAGGCGATGGATCTCACGCCACGCGGCATCCGCACCCATCTCGACCTCAATCGTCCGATCTACGCACGCACCTCGGCCTACGGCCATTTCGGCCGCACGCCCGATAACGAGGGTGGCTTCTCCTGGGAGAAGACCGACCTTGTCGAGCCGCTCAAGCGCGCGCTCTAGTTTTAAGCGTCATCCCGGGGCGCGCGCGGTACGCGAGCGAACCCGGGATCCTTATCCATCACATCGAGATTCCGGGTTCGCCTCTTTTGGGCGGCCCGGAATGACGAGTTCAACAACAGGACACTCGCAATGAACGCGAAGCCCGGCTTCACCGATTACATCGTCAAGGACATTTCGCTCGCCGATTTCGGCCGCAAGGAGATCTCGCTCGCCGAGACCGAAATGCCCGGCCTGATGGCCACCCGCGAGGAGTACGGCCCGAAGCAGCCGCTGAAGGGCGCGCGCATCGCCGGCTCGCTGCATATGACGATCCAGACCGCGGTGCTGATCGAGACACTGGCCGCTCTCGGCGCCGACATCCGCTGGGTGTCCTGCAACATCTATTCGACGCAGGATCACGCCGCGGCTGCGATCGCGGCCGCCGGCATTCCCGTCTTCGCCGTCAAGGGCGAGACGCTGACTGAATATTGGGACTACACCGCAAAACTGTTCGACTGGCATGGCGGCGGCACGCCGAACATGATCCTCGATGACGGCGGCGATGCCACCATGCTGGTGCATGCCGGTGTCCGTGCCGAGAACGGCGACACTGCCTTCCTCGACAAGCCGGGCTCGGAGGAAGAGGAGATTTTCTACGCGCTGGTCAAGCGCCTCCTCAAGGAGAAGCCGAAGGGCTACTTCGGCGAGATCGCCAAGAACATCAAGGGCGTTTCGGAAGAGACGACGACAGGCGTGCATCGCCTCTACGAGATGGCCAACAAGGGCACGCTGCTGTTCCCGGCGATCAACGTCAACGACAGCGTCACCAAGTCGAAGTTCGACAACCTCTATGGCTGCCGTGAATCGCTGGTCGACGGCATCCGCCGCGGCACCGACGTGATGCTATCGGGCAAGGTCGCGATGGTCGCCGGCTTCGGCGACGTCGGCAAGGGCTCGGCGGCTTCGCTACGCCAGGCCGGCTGCCGCGTCATGGTCTCGGAAGTCGACCCGATCTGCGCGCTGCAGGCGGCGATGGAAGGCTATGAGGTCGTGACCATGGAAGACGCCGCGCCTCGCGCCGACATCTTCGTCACCGCGACCGGCAACAAGGACATCATCACCATCGAGCACATGCGCGCGATGAAGGATCGCGCCATCGTCTGCAACATCGGCCACTTCGACAATGAGATCCAGATCGCGTCTCTGCGCAATCTGAAGTGGACCAACATCAAGCCGCAGGTCGACGAGATCGAATTCCCCGACAAGCACCGCATCATCATGCTGTCGGAAGGCCGCCTCGTGAACCTCGGCAACGCCATGGGCCATCCGTCCTTCGTGATGTCGGCGTCCTTCACCAACCAGACGCTGGCGCAGATCGAACTGTTCGCCAACAACAAGAACGGTAAGTACGAGAAGAAGGTCTACGTGCTGCCCAAGACCCTCGACGAGAAGGTCGCCCGCCTGCACCTCGCCAAGATCGGCGTCAAGCTCACCGAACTGCGCAAGGACCAGGCCGACTATATCGGCGTGAAGCAGGAAGGTCCGTACAAGTCGGACCACTACCGGTACTGATCGCTTTCAGTTGCGACACAAGGCCCTGGAGCGATCCGGGGCCTTTTTTTGTTGGTCCGCCCTGTGATACGCTTTCAGGTGGAGCCGCAACAAGCGCGCCACCTTTTGCAGCGGGCGGCCTTTTTTCCACGTTCATTGTCAGAATGCATATGGAGGAATGCGATGTCCAGCGAAGCCAACGTTCAGCTGTTGAAGGAAGCTTATCGCCAGTGGAACGACAGCAAGGGGCAAAGCGTCGATCATTGGTTCGACAACGTCATCGGCCCGCAGATCAAGTTCGATTCGATTCCGCGGGGAGCCGAGCAGGTACCTTTCGCCAAGTATTATGACGACCGCACCGAGCTGCGCGGCTATTTCGATGGCCTGCTGGCTGAGTGGAGCATGCAGTACTACACGATGAACGAATTTGTTGCGCAGGGCGATGCCGTGGTCGCGCGCGGCGAATGCGCATGGACGAACAAGAAAACCGGAAAGGTCGCGAAGACGCCCAAGGTGGATTTCTGGCGCTTCAAGGACGGTAAGGCGATCGAATTTCACGAGTATTTCGACACTGCCTGTGTCTACGGCGCCACCATCCCCTGACCGTTGCAATTTGGCGTGGCGCTGCCATCCTGTGATCAGGAGAAGCGCCATGGCCGAAACCAAAGAACATTTCGACGTCCTCATCGTCGGTGCCGGCCTGTCCGGTATCGGCGCGGGCTATCATTTGCAGAGCAAGTGCCCGGGCAAGAGCTACGTCATTCTGGAGGGACGCGACTGCATCGGTGGCACCTGGGACCTGTTCCGCTATCCCGGCATCCGCTCCGACAGCGACATGTTCACGCTTGGCTATTCGTTCAAGCCGTGGACCGACCCGAAGGCGATTGCCGACGGGCCGCAGATATTGAATTATGTGCGCGAGACCGCAGCCGAGAACGGCATCGAGCAGCACATCCGCTTCCGTCATCGGGTCAAGCGCGCATCGTGGTCGACGCCGGAGGCGCGCTGGACGGTGGAGGCCGAGAGCATCGCGGGCGAGGGCACAACCGAACTCGTGCGCTTCACCTGCAATTTCCTGTTCATGTGCTCGGGCTATTACAAATACGAGGCGGGCTACACGCCGGAGTTCAACGGCACGGCGGATTTCCAGGGCCGCATCGTGCATCCGCAGAAATGGACCGAGGACATCGACTATTCGGGCAAACGCGTCGTCGTGATCGGCTCGGGCGCAACCGCAGTGACCCTAGTGCCGGAGCTCGCCAATAAAGCGGCGCAGGTTACCATGCTCCAGCGCTCGCCGACCTACGTGGTGTCGCGCCCCGCTCAGGATCCCGTCGCCAATAAGCTGCGCCGCAATTTGCCGACGCGGCTTGCTTATCACCTGATCCGCTGGCGCAATGTGATGTGGGGGATGTTCTTCTTCCAGCTCAGCCGGCGCCGGCCGGCGAAGGTGAAGGATCTCATCCTTAGGGGCGTGCAGATGGCACTCGGCCCCGACTACGACGTCGCGACCCATTTCACGCCGCGCTACAATCCCTGGGACCAGCGGCTGTGCCTCGTTCCCGACGGCGATCTCTTCAAGGCGATCCGCGAGCAGCGCGCCGCCGTCGTCACGAGCGAGATCGACACGTTTACGCGCGACGGTATTCGCCTGAAGGACGGCAGCGAGCTTGCGGCCGACATCATCGTGACGGCGACGGGCTTGGTGCTCCAGGTCGTCGGCGGGCTCGAGATCAGCGTCGATGGCCGCGCCGTCGATTTCGCCAACACGCTGACCTACAAGGGCATGATGTATGCCGACGTGCCGAACATGGCTTCCGCCTTCGGCTACACCAACGCGTCGTGGACGCTGAAATGCGATCTCACCTGCGAATATGTCTGCCGGCTCATCAACTACATGGACCGGCACAATTTCCGTCAGTGCAAGCCGCACAATGACGATGCCACGATCACCGCACAGCCCTCGCTCGATTTCACCTCGGGCTACGTGCAGCGCTCGATCGCCAAGATGCCGAAGCAGGGCTCGAAGCGGCCGTGGCGGCTCCGCCAGAACTACGCGCTCGATATCGTCTCCTTGCGCTTCGGCCGGATCGACGACGGCGTGATGAAGTATTCCTGATCTCCGTATGTTGCCGGAGGAACCGGTCGATCGCTTGAGGCGAGCCGCGACTTGAAGTAGTATTGTTGCGTTGCATGCAATTTAGTTCCGACAGCGCCTGAGTTCCGCGTCGCTGGCATTGATGGGAGCGCGGGACATGCGCGTGCTTGCTCTGGTCACGCAGAAAGGCGGAAGCGGTAAGAGTACGCTGGCCGTTGGGCTTGCCGTGGCCGCGATGGAACGCGAAGAGCGCGTCGCTCTCATTGAGGCGGACGCGCAGGGCACCATCTCGAAATGGAAACAGCGTCGCGAGAATTCCTTTCCTCGTGTCGAGTGCGTTGCGGATCCGGCGGAGATCGAGCCGGTGCTATCTCGGCTCCAGGCTGAAGGAATTGGGCTCGCAATCATCGACACGGCCGCCACGAATAACGCCTTGGCGCTGCGCGCCATCACCAACGCCGACCTCTGTCTCATTCCGGCGCGTCCGAGCCCGGCCGATATCGAAGCTGCCATCCCTACGCTGTTGGCCATTCGTAGGGGTAACCGCCGGTTTGCCTTCATCCTCAATCAGACGCCCACGCGGGGGTGCCGGCTGAGTGAAGCTGCCACGTCGCTCAACTCGCTTGGGGTGCTTGCGCTTCCCTTTATTGGACAGCGCAACGATCATCAGGATGCGCTCGGGGTAGGCTTGGGCGTCACCGAGTTTGCGCCGGACGGAAAAGCCTCGGACGAGATCGTTGGGCTGTGGCGCTGGATTTCGGAGCACATCTTCGCGGAGTCGAATCATCATGGGCAAGGCGCGGTCAAGACAGCCTGCTGATGGCGCACGCGCCAAACGTCGGTCGCTGGTGGATCTGACTGCGGCGGTGAGCCGTAGCATCGACGAGAGCCTCTTGCAGACGCCGCCTGATCCGGTCGCTGTCCCACGGGGCGATGGACTCCGGAGCGAGTCGGCAGCCAAGAGGCCTGCTCGAAAGACGCCTGCTCGAAAGGTGCCTGCGGAGACGACCATTCCCGCGGCAATCGACAACGTCGCGACGTGCCGGTCTACGAACGTGGAGCTGCGTTCGACGCAATTCCAAAGTGCCAGCAACACCTCCGCTCTCGCCGTGGAGATCGCCAAAGAGATGCAGACGCGTGCCCTCGAGGCAATGAAGTTAGGCGCGCATACTGCGTTCGAATATACAAAGGATATTGCCAGTCCGGAAAGCGGCGTCCTGGACGGAGCTGCCGCTGAGTGCCACGCCGTCGTGCTCGAATTGATGAAAGTGAATGCAGGCGCGACCCTGCAGTATACGCGCGAGTTGAGCCGCGTGAGAACGCTCTCGCAGTGGGTCGAGTTGTCGAGCTCACATGCGCGAAAGCAGTATGAGTTGGTGCGACAGCAAGCCGAATTGCTAAAATCATTGACACGCAATGCGAGAACGTCCGGCGCCGAATAGCGCGTATCGCGGCCCGCCCGCCGATGTTGTTTGCGTATTCGGCCGCCCATCTGAATCGGCCATCCTGCCCAACGGTTAACGCCGGATTAACGGATGGGTCCTAGCCTGTCTCGGCCGGGGTGACTCGCAAGGCCGAGGTGAGCCCAATGGAAGCCCA
Organism: Bradyrhizobium sp. Rc2d; assembly: GCF_900099855.1. Lineage (NCBI taxonomy): Bacteria > Pseudomonadati > Pseudomonadota > Alphaproteobacteria > Hyphomicrobiales > Nitrobacteraceae > Bradyrhizobium > Bradyrhizobium sp. Rc2d. The sequence goes on from NZ_FNCU01000024.1 coordinate 82,912, forward strand.
GAGAATCGCGGTCGACGCCGTCGTCGCGCTGACCGATTGCGACCGCGACGCCGTCATCGCCTTCATCCGCCGTCTCTACCTCGCCGGCGTCACCGATCCCAAGCGCCTGACGTTCAAGGGTCTCCAGGCGCTGTCGCGGGCGTGATTTGGGCGGTTTCGGCCCCGAGTTCCGCTCGAGGGCTCCCCCCAGCGTGATTGCAACCCGGCGGTGAATATCTTGCCGCTCGGGCCCCGTCGGGCTACACGACACCCCGGCTGGGTCACTTGGGATTGGGGAAATGCTGAAACAGCTTTTTGCGCCGCAACTTGTCATTCTTTATGTGCTGGCGGCCTCGACGATTTACGTTCACTTCCGCGGCAAGCAGCGGCTGCGCTTCGCGCGCCAGCTCGGCGATCACTCGACCTACCTCGCACCCTACAACGTGCTGATGTATGCCGGCTCGGCCGTGCCCAACAAGCCGGTGATCTCGGTCGATCAGTTTCCCGAGCTGAAGCCGCTGAGCGAGAACTGGGAGACCATCCGCGACGAGGCGGTGCGCCTGTTCGACGAAGGTTTTATCCGCGCCGCCGCCAAGAACAACGACTGGGGCTTCTATTCCTTCTTCAAGAGCGGCTGGAAGCGGTTTTACCTGAAATGGTACGACGACTTCCTGCCTTCGGCGCGCACGCTCTGCCCGAAGACGGTGGAGCTGCTCAACGCCATCCCGAGCGTGCACGGCGCGATGTTCGCGATGTTGCCGCCGGGCGGCAAGCTCGGCGCCCACCGCGATCCCTTCGCAGGTTCGCTGCGCTATCACCTCGGCCTCGTTACGCCGAACTCGAACAAATGCCGGATTCTCGTCGACGGCGTCGAATGCGTCTGGCGCGACGGCGAAGCCTTCATGTTCGACGAGACCTTCATCCACAGCGCCGAGAATGCGACCGACGTCAACCGCATCATCCTGTTCTGCGACGTCGAGCGCCCGATGAAGTTCGGCTTCATGACCGCGATCAACCGCTGGGTCAGCCATCACATCGTCAAGGCGTCGGCGACCCAGAACGTCGACGGCGAGAATGTCGGCGTGCTCAACAAGGTGTTCGGCAAGCTCTACGAGATCCATCTCGGCAGCCGCAAGGTCAAGGAGTGGAACCGCAACGTCTACTACACGCTGAAATATTCGCTGACGGCGCTGATCCTCGGCCTCATCGTGCTGTCGGCGTTGCGGTGATCGGCGCGTCGCGATGAGTTCCTTGCCGATCGCGAATACGGAGATCGTGCGGTTCTTCCGCCAGTGGCTGGACACCTTCGCGGGCTATGTCCGCGAAGTCGACTTTGCCTCGGCGCGGCCGCTCTTCCATCCGGATGTGCTCGCCTTCGGCACGCATAACGATGTCATCCCCGGCCTCGATCAATGGGTCGCGACGCAATGGGACAACGTCTGGCCGAAGACGACCGATTTTCGTTTCGTGCTCGATCAGACCTCGATCCTGGCATCGTCCGACGGCACGATGGTGACCGTGATCGCGCCGTGGACGAGCACGGGCTACCATCCCGATGGCAGCGCCTTTGCGCGGCCCGGCCGGGCAACGATGGTGTTCTCCAAGACCGCCGACGGCTGGCTGTGTGTGCATTCCCACATGTCGCTCAACCGCGGAGTGCCGCAGGCGAGCCACGCCAATCGGCCGGTAAAGGCCTGGTAGCCATCCGGCAGCGTGCGCCGCCGACTTTATTGGTCGACTAAAGTTTTACACTCTCGTTCCAGTTCGGCCGGAACCCTTGGAACCTGATCTCGTTTGTTCCTCAACGAACAACCGGTAAAAAATGCGCAACCGGGGGGCTGTCCGAGGGAAACGCTCCCATGGCAACACTCGATCTTGATGCCACCCGACTTACTGAATCCGAGCATCAGCGCCAGCTTCGTCGCGCGGTGATCGCGTCCACGGTAGGGACCGCGATCGAATGGTATGATTTCTTCCTCTACAGCACCGTCACCGGTCTGGTTTTCGCAAAGCTGTTCTTTCCGCAGTCCGACCCCTGGGTTGGCACGCTGGAGGCGTTTGCGATCTACGCAGTCGGCTTCGTCGCGCGCCCGATCGGCGCGGCAATCTTTGGACACTATGGCGACCGCATCGGACGTAAATCGACGCTGATCGCGACGCTGCTTTTGATGGGACTGGCGACCGCAGCAGTGGCCGTGGTGCCGACCTATGCGAGCATCGGCATCTGGGGCGCCGTGATCCTGACCGTGCTGCGATTCATTCAGGGCGTCGGCGTTGGCGGCGAGTGGGGCGGCTCGGTGCTGATGTCGATGGAATGGGCCCGCAGCGACCGATCCCGAGGATTGATCGCGTCATGGCCGCAATTCGGCGTGCCCTGCGGCCTGTTCCTCGCAAATCTCGCCGTGCTGGCGTTCAGCCAGATGGCGGGCGATCAGTTCCTGGCGTGGGGCTGGCGCATTCCGTTCGCGCTCAGCATCATTCTGGTCGGCGTCGGCCTTTATATCCGGCTCGGCATCCTCGAAACGCCGGTGTTCTCAAAGCTCGTGGCCGAACGTCAGGTCGACCGCACGCCGATGCTGACGGTGATCCGGGAATACCCGAAGGAGATCCTACTGTCGGCCTTCGCGCGCATGTCGGAGCAAGCGCCGTTCTACATCTTCACCGCCTTCGTCTTCTCCTACGGCATCGGCACCCTGCACGTTTCGCGCGACTTCCTGCTGACCGCGGTGCTCTCGGCTTCGGTACTGTCGTTCGTCTCGATCCCGCTGTGCGGACATATCTCCGATCAGATCGGCCGCAAGAACATGTACATGATCGGCGCTGCCGTGACTGGCATCTTCGGCTTCGTCTATTTCGCGCTGCTCAACACCGGATCGCCAACCATCATCTTCCTTGCGATCATCCTGTCGCTGATTCCGCACGACATGCAGTACGGGCCGCAAGCCGCCTTGATCGCCGAGAGTTTTACCGGACGCCTGCGATACAGCGGATCCTCGCTCGGCTATCAACTCGCATCCGTGATCGCCGGCGGCCCGGCGCCGCTGATCGCAACCTGGCTGTTCGGCACGTTCCACTCGGCAACCGCGATCGCGATCTACATCGCGATCTGCGCTATCATGACGCTGGCCGCAACCGCGATGATGACCGATTACACCGGGAAGGACATCAACGCGGTGGGCGCGCATGAGCGGCGAACTTGAGGCCGCAAAAAAGCCCCTGACGTGACGTCCGGGGCTTTTGCTTTTTCATTGATTTGAGGTCTGCCTACTCCGGCTGGCCGATCGCGACCTTCAGCGTGCCGATGCCGTCGACGCCGCATTCGAGCTTGTCGCCCACCTGGAGCTGCGACACGCCGGCTGGCGTGCCCGTCATGATGATGTCGCCGGCGGCGAGCTTCACCTGCTGCGAGAGCTGCCAGATGATTTCCGGCACGTTCCAGATCAGCTCGGTGAGGTCGCCCTTCTGCGCTTCCTTGCCATTGACCGTGAGCCAGATCTTGCCCTTCGAGGGATGGCCGATTTTCGAGGCCGGCTGCACCGCGGAGCAGGGGGCGGAGCCGTCGAACGACTTGCCGATCTCCCAGGGACGCTCCTTCTTGCGCGAGGCGATCTGGAGATCGCGGCGGGTGAGGTCGATGCCGACGGCGTAACCGTAGACGTGGTCGAGCGCCTTGTCGGCAGGGATGTTCAGCCCGCCGCTCTTCATCGCGACGACCAACTCGACCTCGTGATGCAGATCCTTGGTCAGCGGCGGATAGGGGATGGTTGCGCCATCCGGCACCAGCATGTCGGCGTGCTTGGCGAAGAAGAACGGCGGGGCGCGCTCGTCATTGCCCATCTCGCGGATGTGCTCGAGATAATTGCGGCCGACGCACCAGATGCGGCGCACCGGGTAACGGCCGCTTTCGCCGACGACGGGAAGCGAAGCCTGGGGCGGAAGCGGAATGACGTAGGAGGCGGCGTTCATGAAGCGGTCTCGCGGCTCTTGAGGTTGATAAGGAACTCTATGCGGTTGCGCTGATCGGCGCCAGTGTGCCGGCATCGTGATGTTGCAGGCGGAAGAACGAGGCGTAGCGGCCGGACCGGCGCAAGAGCTCGTCATGCCGGCCCTGCTCGACGATCTCGCCGCCCTCGACCACCAGGATGCTATCTGCGTGCATGATGGTGTGCAGGCGGTGCGCGATCACGATGGTGGTGCGGTTCCGGCAGAGATGCTCGATCGCCTCCTGCACCTGACGCTCGGACTCCGAATCGAGCGCGGCGGTGGCTTCGTCCAGGAGGATGATCGGCGCGTTCTTGATCAGCGCGCGCGCCACCGCGATGCGCTGGCGCTGGCCGCCGGAGAGCTGCGTGCCGTGCTCGCCCACCGGCGTGTCGTAACCGAGCGGGAAGCCCATGATGAAATCATGCGCGCAGGCCGCCTTCGCCGCCTCGATGATTTCCTGTTCGGTCGCGCCCGGCCGGCCGAAGGCGATATTGTTGCGGATGGTGTCGCGGAACAAATAGACGTCCTGGCCGACATAGGCGGTCTGCGCCCGCAGCGATTTGCGCGAGACCGAGTTGATCGACTGCCCGTCGATCACGATCTCGCCTTGCGTCACCTCGTAGAAGCGCAAGAGCAGCGCCAGCACGGTCGACTTGCCGCCGCCGGACGGGCCGACCAGTGCGGTGACTTTGCCCGGCTCGGCGATGAAGCTCATGCGATTAAGCACGGTCTCGCCTGAGCGATAGGAGAAGCTGACGTCGCGCAGCTCGATGCGGGCATCTGACAGCTTCAGCGCCGGCTTGTCGTCGTCGGACTGTTCGCTCGCCGGGCTGTCGACGACCTCGAGCAGCATGCGCGCGCCGACCAGCTGGCTGTTGAGGTCGATGTTGAGCCGCGCCAGCCGCTTGGCCGGCTCGGTCGCCATCAGGAAGGCGGTCATGAAGGAGAAGAACGCGCCGGGCGTGGCATTGAGCGCGACCACGGCGTAGCCGCCGTACATCAGGCAGCCGGCGACCGCGAAGCCGCCGAGCATCTCCATCAGCGGATTGGAGCGGTTGGCGACGCGGGCCATCTTGTTGGCGTTGCGCTCGACGACCGCGATGTTCTCGTCGATGCGGTTCTGCATGGTGTCTTCGAGCGTGAACGCCTTGACCGTGCGGATGCCTTGCAGCGATTCCTGCATCGTCTCCAGGATGTCGGCGGTGCCGGTGAACTGGTTATGCGCAAGGCCCTTGATGCGCTTGACCAGCTTGCGCAGCACCAGCATCGCAGGCGGCACCGCGACGAGGCCGATGAACGACATCAGCGGGTCCTGCCACACCATCACACCGATCATCGCGAGCAGCATCAACAGGTCGCGCCCGATCGCGTTGACCAGCATGTTGAGCACGTCGGTGATGGACTTGGCGCCGGCGGTCAGCCGCGCCAAAAATTCCGACGAATGCCGCTCGGAGAAGAAGCCGACGCTCTCGCGCATCAGCTTGGCGAACAGCTGGCGCTGGTTGGTGGCGAGGATGGCGTTGGAGATCTTTGTCAGGATCACCATGTGGCCGTAGGTCGCCACGCCCTTGATGAACAGCAGCACCACTGTGATGCCCGAGAACATCGCGATGCCCGGGATGTTCTTGTCGACATAGGCCTGGTTGATGACCTGGCCGAGCACATAGGTCGCGCATGCGGTTGAGCCTGCGGCGAGCGCCATCAGCGCAAAGGCGACGAGGTAGCGCCGCCAGTAGACGACCCCTTGTTCCATGACCAAGCGGCGAATCAGGACCGCTGCCGCATAGGGATCGTCGGTGATTTTCTTTGGAAACTGGGCCATCCGGTGTCCATTGACGGCGCAGGACAAAGCCTGCCCGCGCGTCAGGGATCGATGGGCCTCTGTGCCCGCTCAAGCGGGGTTTTTCAAGCCCAATTAAGGGCTTGCGCTCGGGATGATTCTAGGCCGAGACGGCGTGGCGGAGCTCGCCATGGCGCTCGCGGAACAGCTTGTCCTCCCACGCCAGCGCATGCGCGGCGATGGTCTCGAGGTCCTCGTATTGCGGCTTCCAGTCGAGCAGGCCGCGGATGCGGCTGGTGTCGGCGACCATGGTCATGATGTCGCCAGGTCGGCGCGGGGCGTATTGCACGGCGAAGCTGCGGCCCGAAACCCGGCGCACCGCGTCGATGGTCTCCAGCACCGAATAGCCGCGGCCATAGCCGCAATTGAGCGTCGTCGAGGCGCCGCCATTGCGCAAGTACGCCAGCGCGGAGCGATGCGCCTGCGAGAGGTCCGTGACGTGGATGAAGTCGCGGACGCAGCTGCCGTCCGGGGTCGGATAGTCGGTGCCGAACACGTCGATCTTGGCGCGCTGGCCGGTGGCGGCTTCCACCGCGATCTTGAGCAGATGCGTGGCGCCGACGGTGGCAAGGCCGATGCGCGCCTGCGGATCGGCGCCGGCAACGTTGAAGTAGCGCAAGGTCACATATTGCATGCTGTAGGCGGCGGCGACGTCATGCAGCATGATCTCCGTCATCAGCTTCGACGAGCCGTAAGGCGACAGCGGCCGCGTCGGCGCGTGCTCGGGCACCGGCACCAGGTCCGGATTGCCGTAGACGGCGGCGGTCGAGGAGAAGATGAAGCGGCCGATGCCGCGCTTGACCGCGACGTTGAGCAGATTGCGCGCGGTCGTGAAATTGTTGCGGTAGTAGCCGAGCGGATCGCGCATCGAATCCGGCACGACGACCGAGCCGGCGAAATGGATGATGCTCTCGATGTCGTGCTGCGCGATCACGCCTTCGAGCAGGTTCTCGTCGCCGGCATCGCCAATGAACAGCGGCACGCCTTCCGGCAGATAGGTGGAGAAACCTGTGGAGAGATCGTCGATCACGACGACATCCTCGCCGGCTTCCGCCAGCGCCAGGACCGTGTGACTTCCGATGTAGCCGGCGCCGCCGGTGACAAGCACAGTCATGATCTCACCCGTCTTCGATCAACGCGCAAAACTAGCGCTGGCGTGGTGAAGAGGGGGTATCGGCGTGGCTGAACTGGTCACTATGCTTAATGTTGCGTATAGGGGATCTGCTAAACGGAGCATGACGTGGCGAATTTCCCCGGCGATCTCGAAGTGATCGTGCCAAATCTGCACAGGCGCTATTCCGGGGTCACCGCGACCAATCGGATGGTGGCGCCGCGGCTGGCGAAACTGTATCACGCGGCGTGGTTCGGCTCGGATACGCCGGACGGGATTGCGTGCCTGAGCGCTGCGGATTTCCTGAAACTATGGCGGCGCAAGGCGCCGCTGATCTGGCATGCGCGCCGCAACAACGAGATGATCGCCGGCGTCGCGCTGCGCGCGCTCGGCTGGCCACTGAAACTCGTATTCACCTCGGCGGCGCAGCGGCATCACAGCTGGATCACGCGCTGGCTGATCCGGCGCATGGATGCGATCATCGCAACGAGCGACATCTCGGCATCTTTCCTGAAGGTGAAGGCAACCGTGATTCCGCATGGCGTCGACACCGACGTCTACGCACCGCCGACAGATCGCGCCGCTGCCTTCGCGGAAGCGGCGCTGCCCGGCCGCTACGCGATCGGCTGCTTCGGCCGCGTGCGCGCGCAGAAGGGCACCGACGTGTTCGTCGATGCGATGAGCCGGCTGTTGCCGCGCTATCCCGATTTCATCGCAGTGATCGTCGGCCAGGTCACGCCCGAGCAGACGGCCTTTGCCAACGACCTGAAGCAGCGCATCGCGGCCGCCGGTCTGCAATCGCGCATCCTCATCACCGGCGAATTGCCGATCGGCGAGGTGCAGCGCTGGTATCAGCGATTGACGATCTACGCCTTCACCTCACGCAACGAAGGTTTTGGCCTGACGCTGATCGAGGCGATGGCGGCCGGCAGCGCCCTCGTCGCCGCACGCGCCGGTGCGGCCGAGCTCGTGGTGGAGGATGGCGTCACCGGCGTGCTGGTTCCGTCGGGCGATGTCGATGCGCTGGTTGCCGCGTTGGAGCCGCTGATGCGTGATGTAATCGCGGCGACCGCGATGGGCGCGCGCGGGCGGGCAAGGGTGCTCGAACGCTTCAGCCTGGATGCGGAGGCGGCGCGGATCGGCGAGGTCTATCGGCCGCTGCTCTGAGCGTTGCTTTGGTAGGCGCAAACAATAAGTGCGAAAACAACCCCCATACACAGTAGCCGCGGTCAGCAAAATCAATGGCTTGGCTGGGAGCTCGTTTTTCTTGCGGATTTTTCGAATCGCGTTTGACTTGTCGGGCAAAACACTGGCAGGATGTCATCATTGGCGCTGCCCGCCCCGCTCACGTCGTCGCCCGCGCCCCGATTTCACCCAGCACCCGCTGCGCTATCGCCACCACCTCGCTCGCCGCGATGTCGCGCATGCAGCGGTGATCGTTCATCTTGCAGATCGTGCTCTGGCAGGGCTGGCATGACAGCACGCTCTTGTCCTGCACGACGGTCGCGGCGAGGCCATTGAGGGGGGCCCATAGGTAGGGACTGGTCGGGCCGAAGATGCCCATGGTGGGCGTGCCCAGGGCGGCTGCGATGTGCATCAGGCCGGAATCGTTGGAGATGGCGACGCCGGCTGCGGCCATGGCCAGCACGCCATTGCGCAAGTCGTTGCCGGTGAGGTCCCGCACCCCCGCGCCGCCGGCCGCGACGATTTCCTGGGCGAGGCCCTTTTCCGCGGGGCCGCCGACCACCCAGACCTCCAGGCCGCGCTCGACCAGCAATCGGGCGGCCTCGGGATAGTAGGTCCAGCGCTTTGACACGCCGACCGAGCCGGGGGCCAGCGCCACGGCCGCGCCGGCGCTGAGGCCATTGGCTTGCCGCCAGCGGACGATCTCCTCGGCCGGGACCCGCAATTGCGGCACCGGCCATTCCGGAGGCAGCGGGGCGCCGTCGGGCTGGGCGAGGGCCGCGTTCTTGTCGATGAAACGGGGCAATTTCTTCTCGCCCCAGCGCCAGTGATTGATCAGGCCGAACCGGAACTCGCCGACGAAGCCGATCCGTTCAGGAATGCCCGCCAGCGCGGGCGCGATGGCCGCCTTCCAGGTTCGGGGCAGCACCAGGGCGGTGCCGTAGTTCCGCTCGCGCAGGAGTTTTGCCAGGCTGAGCTGGCGGCCAACTGCAAGCCGGCCGCGCGGCAGGTCCCAGACGATCCCAGCGCGCACGCCGGGCATGTAATCGACCAGCGGCGCGCACAGGGAGGTGGTCAGGAGATCGACCGGCCGGTTGGGCCAGCGCTCCTTCAGGACCCGCACGACGGTGTGATTCCGGACGAAATCGCCGATCCACATATAGGGAATGATCAGAATCGGGCTTGTGTCGTCCCGGTCTGCATGTCCACTAAGTTGAGAATCTATATTCATTTGTTAATAGGGCCGAAGGCGAGCTGTATGGCCGTTCGGTTAGCCGCTCCGGGCCGGCAGGTAAAGCCGGCTGAGGACCGATCCCAAAACCGCTTACACTTTGGCGGATCATGCGCTACGGCAGGACCGGGCTTTCAGAAATCGGGCAGGTAGGTGGAATGTTGCTGGTGACCGGCGGGGCCGGTTTTATCGGATCGAATGTCGTCGCCGCGCTCAACGAGGCCGGCCGCAGCGACGTCGTGGTCTGCGATCTCCTCGGCTCTGACGGCAAATGGCGCAACCTCGCCAAGCGGCAGCTTGTGGATATCGTCCCGCCGGCCGAACTGATCGACTGGCTGAAGGGCCGCAAGCTCGACGCCATGATCCATCTCGGGGCGATTTCCGAGACCACAGCGACCGATGGCGATCTCGTGATCGAGACCAATTTCCGCCTGTCGATGCGCCTCTTGGACTGGTGCACGGCGAATGCGGTGCCATTCATCTATGCCTCGTCGGCGGCGACCTATGGCGATGGCACGGACGGCTTTGACGACGACGCCTCGCTGCCGGCGCTGAAAAAACTGCGGCCGATGAATCTGTACGGCTGGAGCAAGCACCTGTTCGACCTCACTGTTGCCCAGCGCGTCGCGAATGGCGATCGGCTGCCGCCGCAATGGGCGGGCCTGAAATTCTTCAACGTGTTCGGCCCCAACGAATACCACAAAGGCTCGATGATGAGCGTGCTGACGCGCCGCTTCGACGACGTGAAAGCGGGCCGCGTCGTGCAGCTGTTCAAGTCGCATCGTGAAGGCATCGAAGACGGCGACCAGCGCCGCGATTTCATCTATGTCGACGACGTCGTGCGCGTCGTCATGTGGCTGCTCGCGACTCCGTCGGTCTCCGGCCTGTTCAACGTCGGGACCGGAAAGGCGCGCAGCTTCAAGGACCTGATGCTGGCAGCCTATGCCGCGCTCGGCAAAAGGCCCAACATCGAATACATCGACATGCCCGAGGCGATCCGGGGCAGCTATCAATACTTCACCCAGAGCAAGGTCGATCGTCTCCACCGCGCCGGCTATAACGGCGGCTTCACGACGCTCGAGGACGCGGTCAAGGCCTATGTCGGGGATTATCTCGACCGGCCCGACCGCTTCCGCTGAGGCCCCTCGATCATGCCGACACCCATTCTCGATTTCGATGCCCTCGCACAAGCCATCGGCGGCCGCACGGTGCTGTGTATCGGCGACATCATGCTGGACGAGTTCGTCTATGGCGAGGTGTCGCGGATCTCGCCGGAGGCGCCCGCGCCGGTGATCTCGGCACAGCGCAGCGAGATCCATATCGGCGGCGCCGGCAACGTCGCGCGCAACGTCGCCTCCCTCGGCGCGCGCTGCATCTTCGTCGGCCTCGTCGGCGAGGACGATGCGGGCAGGCGGCTCGCCTCGGCGCTGGCGGAGTACGCCGGCATCGACAGCGTTCTGGTGACCGACTCCTCGCGCCCGACCACGCGAAAAGTCCGCTTCGTCTCCGAGCATTTTTCCACGCACATGCTGCGTGCGGATTGGGAGCAGGCGGGGCCTGCCTCCGATGCCACCGAGACGAAACTGATCGAGGCGATCCTGCCGCAGATCGCGCGCGCCGACATCGTGCTGCTGTCCGACTACGCCAAGGGCGTGCTGACCGCACGCGTGATCCGCCACACCATCGACGCCGCGCGAAAGCTCGGCAAGCCCGTCATCGTCGATCCCAAGAGCCTGAACTGGGCGATCTATCGCGGCGCGACGCTGCTCACGCCCAACCGCAAGGAATTTTCGGAGGCGACGCGGAGCCGCGCCGACACCACGCAGAGCATCGTCGATGCCAGCGAGGACGTGATGCGGCTCGCCGATTGCGAGGCGATCCTGGTCACGCTGGGCGAGCACGGCATGACGCTGGTGCCGCGCAGCGGCGAGGCCGTCCATGTTCCGGCTTTCCCGGTGAAGGTGCGCGACGTCTCCGGCGCCGGCGACACCGTCGCCGCCGCGCTTGCGGTGTCGCTCGCAACGGGCGCGGACTGGGACGCGGCGCTGCGCATGGCCAATGCCGCCGCCGCCGTCGCCGTCGGCAAGCAGGGCACCGCCACCGTGAGCGCGGCCGAGCTGCGGCGAAAGATCCTGCCGCACGCCTATCTCGCCGCCGAGGAGAAGATCGTGCTCGAGCCGGGCGTGCTGGACGCGCAACTCGCCGAATGGAAGCGGCAGGGCCAGCGCGTCGGCTTCACCAATGGCTGTTTCGACATCCTCCATCCCGGCCACGTCAAGGTGCTGACCGCGGCGCGCGCCGCCTGTGACCGCCTGATCGTGGGTCTCAACAGCGACGCCTCGGTGCGGCGGCTGAAGGGCGCCGATCGCCCGGTCCAGGACGAGCGCGCGCGTGCCGAGGTACTGGCTGCACTGGAGGCCGTCGATCTCGTCGTCATCTTCGAGGAGGACACGCCGATCGAGGTTATCACCAAGATCAAGCCCGGCGTGCTGGTCAAGGGCGGCGACTACACCCGCGAGCAGGTCGTCGGCCACGAGGTCGTCGAGGCCGCGGGCGGGACGGTCGTGCTGGTCGATATCCTCCAGGGCTTCAGCACCACCGCGCTGGTGCATCGCGCGCGGGGAGGGGACAAGTGACGGCGTTCGCCCGCGAGACGGCGGGCCAGATGCTCGGGCGGCGCCTGCGCAGCCCGGCGGCCTGGCGCGAGACGGTCGACATTTTCGCGGTGCTGACCGCGGCTTCGCTGCCATGGTCGACCTCGCTTGCGGGCATCTTCAATGGCCTGCTGCTGCTCTGCATGGTGCCGTTTCTCGACCTCCGCGCGTTCCTGCAATCGCTGAAGCGCCCGATCTGCGTTGCGCCGATCGCGCTGGTCGTTCTTGCGCTGGTCGGGACGCTGTGGTCGGATGCGACCTGGGGCGCGCGCCTGTATGCGGTCAATCCGACCGTCAAGCTGCTCGTGCTGCCAATCCTGCTCTACCATTTCGAGCGCTCGCAGCGCGGGCATTGGGTGCTCGTCGCCTTCCTGGTGTCCTGCGCGCTGTTGTCGGTGATGTCGTGGCTGGTCGCCTTCTATCCCAACCTCGCGCTCAAGACCGATGCGCCCGAACGCGGCATCTTCGTCAAGAACTACATCGACCAGAGCCAGGAATTCACGATTTGCGCGGTCGCGCTCGCCTATCCGATCGTGATGCTGCTGCGTGAGAAGCGTTACTGGTTTGCCGGGCTGCTCACGGCGCTGGCGCTCAGCTTCTTCGTCAACATGGCCTTCGTGGTGGTGTCGCGCACGGCGCTCGTCACCATTCCCATCATGTTCGGCGTGTTCGCGCTGCTTCATCTCAAATGGCGCAGCATTGCGATCGTCGCCGCCGCTCTGCTCGCCGGCGCCGTTGTAGCCTGGCAGGCTTCGCCACATTTGCGCCAGACCGCTGAGAGGTTTACCGACGACTATACGCACTATGTGGAAAGGGGCGAGCCGACCTCTCTGGGCCTGAGGCTCGAATTCTGGCGGAAATCGCTCGGCTTCTTCGCGGAGGCACCGGTCGTGGGGCACGGCACGGGCTCGACGCGCGGATTGTTCGAGCGGGTCGCGACACCCAGTGGCCAGTACCAGGCGTCCGCCGAAGTGATCGGTAATCCGCATAACCAGACACTGAACGTCGCCGTGCAATGGGGCGTCATCGGAATCGCCGTTCTCTACGCGATCTGGATCCTGCACCTGCTGTTGTTTCGCGGCGATGGGTTCGCCAACTGGATCGGACTCCTGGTGGTGGTGCAGAACGTCTTCACCTCTCTGTTCAACTCCCACCTGTTCGACTTTCACGAGGGCTGGATGTACGTCATCGGCGTCGGCGTTGCCGGCGGCATGGTGATCCGGGCCCAACGGGCCGAGGCGAAGCCGGAAGAGGACGGTTCCTGAACGGCCCTCGCGGCCGTGGCGAGCGTCACCTCGCAAGCCTTCTCTGGCATGTCCTGCCGAGATGGGTTATCAGCGCGGGTAGGTTGCATCTAACTGGGTTTTCATCGGTCGGCGGATGACGCGTCTTTCGCATCTCACTTTGCGCAATTTCCTGATCGCGCTCCACGACTTGCTGGCGACCACGGCGGCGCTTTTTGCCGCCTTCTATCTGCGATTCGAGGGTGGCGAAGGCTTCTTCGAACGCTTGCCGCTGCTGTTCCAGATCCTGCCCTATTTTCTTGCCTTCAGCGTGGTCGTGTTCTTCGTCTTAAATCTGACCACGACGAAATGGCGCTTCATCTCGCTGCCGGACGCGCTGAACATCATTCGCGCGGCGACCGTGCTGACGGTTGCCCTGCTCGTGCTCGACTACATCTTCGTCGCCCCCAACGTTCGCGGCGCCTTCTTCCTCGGCAAGGTGACGATCGTCCTCTACTGGTTCCTGGAGATTGCCTTCCTGAGCGCGCTGCGCATGGCTTATCGCTATTTCCGCTATACGCGGGTGCGGCGTCATGCGAGGTCCGATGATGCCGCGCCGACGCTGCTGATCGGCCGCGCCGCGGATGCGGAGGTGCTGCTGCGCGGCATCGAAAGCGGAGCGATCAAGCGCATCTGGCCGGTTGGCGTATTGTCGCCGTCACTTGCGGATCGGGGCCAGTTCATCCGCAACCTGCCGGTGCTGGGCGGCATCGACGATTTCGAGGACGTCATCGCGGATTTCGCCAAGCGTAACAAGCCGATCGCCCGCCTCGTGATGACGCCGTCGGCGTTCGAGCCGGACGCGCATCCGGAATCGATCCTGATGCGGGCGCGCAAGCTGGGTGTGATCGTCAACCGCATGCCCTCGCTCGAGAGTGGCGACACGCCGCGGCTTACGGCTGTCGCCGTCGAAGACCTCCTGCTGCGGCCGAGCGAGAAGATCGACTATCTGCGCCTCGAAAGCCTGATCAGGGGCAAGGCGGTGATCGTCACCGGCGGCGGCGGCTCGATTGGCTCCGAGATCTGCGAGCGCGTCGTCGCCTTCGGCGCCGCGCGTCTTCTGATCGTGGAAAATTCCGAGCCGGCGCTCTACGCGGTCACCGAAGCGCTCGCCGCGCATTCGGCGGCCCAGATTGAAGGGCGGATCGCCGACATTCGCGACCGCGAGCGCATCATGCGCCTGATGGCCGAGTTCAAGCCGGACATGGTCTTCCATGCCGCGGCGCTCAAGCACGTGCCGATTCTCGAGCGCGACTGGAGCGAGGGCGTCAAGACCAACATCTTCGGCTCCATGAACGTGGCCGACGCAGCGCTCGCCGCCGGCGCGGAAGCCATGGTGATGATCTCGACCGACAAGGCGATCGAGCCGGTGTCGATGCTCGGCCTGACCAAGCGTTTCGCAGAGATGTACTGCCAGGCGCTCGACCGTGATCTTGCGGCAGCGAGCGGCGGTGCCAAGCCGCCGATGCGGCTGATCTCGGTCCGGTTCGGCAATGTGCTGGCCTCGAACGGCTCGGTGGTGCCGAAATTCAAGGCCCAGATCGAGGCTGGCGGCCCCGTGACCGTGACGCATCCCGACATGGTCCGCTATTTCATGACCATCCGCGAGGCCTGCGATCTCGTCGTCACGGCGGCAACGCACGCGCTCGGAGCGCAGCATTCGGACGTCTCGGTCTACGTGCTCAACATGGGCCAGCCGGTGAAGATCGTCGATCTCGCCGAGCGCATGATCCGGCTCTCCGGGCTTCAGCCGGGCTACGACATCGATATCGTGTTCACGGGCATGCGGCCGGGCGAGCGCCTGCACGAGATCCTGTTTGCCTCCGAGGAGCCGACCCGCGAGATCGGCGTCCCCGGCATCATGGCCGCTCAGCCGAACGAGCCGCCGATGCAGACCCTGCGCAAATGGATTGCGGCGCTCGAGCAGGCGATCGCGCGCGACGATCGCGCCACCATCAGGACCATCCTGAAGGATGCGGTCCCCGAATTCGGGTCGACCGCGGCCTGACCATGCAGCCTCGAGGCAAGATCGTCGTCGCCTGTGCCGCTCTGGTCGACGGATTGTTGCGCAACGCTGTTCCGGCGGGGCAATGATGAGCGAGATAAAGCCGGTCGCGCTGGTGACGGGGGCGAACGGCTTCCTTGGCCGCCATATCGTGCCTGCGCTGGCGCGGGAGGGATGGTCGGTCCGCCGCGCGGTGCGCAGCCCGGAAGGCACCGACGGCGAGGTCGTGATCAACTCGATCGGCCCCGAAACCGACTGGCAGGCCGCGCTTGAAGGCGTCGACGCCGTCGTCCACCTCGCCGCGCGCGTGCATTACAAGAACGAGGAGCACGCGGTCCAGCTCTACCGCGACGTCAATGTCGACGGCACACTGCATTTGGCACGCTACGCCGCGACGGCCGGCGTGCGTCAGTTCATCTTCATCAGCACCGTTCTCGTTCACGGCCGCAGCAATGACGGCCGTGCACCGTTCAGCGAGAGCGATGTCCCGACGCCGCGCGGTCTGTACGGCACATCCAAGGCTGAGGCCGAGGCGGGCTTGAGGGCGCTAGCGCGCGACAGCGACATGAAAATCTCGGTGATCAGGCCGCCGCTGATCTATGGCGCGGGCGCCAAGGGCAATTTCGCGCTGCTGACGCGCGCGGTCAGGCGGGGACTGCCGCTGCCCTTTGCGGCGATCCGCAACCGCCGCAACTTTCTTTCCGTGCAGAACCTGTCGTCGTTCATCCTGCACCGGCTCGGCCATTCCGACCCGGCGAGCAATTTCGAGATCTTTCTGCTGGCCGACCGGGAGCGGGTCTCGACGCCTGAATTCATCGCGTGTCTGGCGAGAGCCTCCGGCAAGAGCGCCCGCCTGTTCGGCATACCGCCAAAGCTGCTCAGCGCGGCCCTCCGCGTGACGGGCCGTCAGGATATGCAAGACGGCCTGATCGGCTCGCTCGAGCTCGACATCTCGAAGGCGATCGCAACCGGTTGGCAGCCGCAGGTCACCCTCGAGGAGGGCTTGCGCCTGGCGGTGTCGGATCAGGAGCCCTGAGGCCGGGAGAAGCGGCGCAGCGCGATTCCGACCGCAATCGCGCCGGCAACAAGCGCGACCACGGTGATCGCGGGCGCGGCGGCGCGGATGGTGAGGATGGCGAGCCCGGCGAGCGCGAGGTTGAGCAGGAAGACCTCGCCGATCACTTGCGGCACCGTGAAGCCGTTGTCGGTGGCGCGCTGGTAGAAATGCGAGCGGTGCGCCGACCAGAACGGCTCGCGCCGCGCGATCCGTCGAAACAGCGTGATGGTGGAATCGGCGAGATAATAGGCGGGCAACAGCAGCGCCGCGGCCGGCTGCCCGCGAAAGGCGAGCTCCAGCAGGCACCAGCCGAGCAAGAGGCCGATCGGCAGGCTGCCGACATCACCCAGGAAGACTTTTGCGACCGGGCGGTTGAACGGCGCGAAGCCGAGCATGGCGCCGCACAGCGCCGTCGCGATCAGCGCGGCCGGCCACGGCAGCTCACCGAGCCATCCCAGCAGCAGCAGCGCTGCGGTCACCGGCACCACTTCTGCTGCCGTCATCAGGTCGAGCCCGTCCATGAAGTTGACGAGGTTCACGAACCAGACTCCTGCGAGCAGGATGAGACCGCGCTCCAGCGCAAGCGGCAGCGCCGGAACGATGCGCGCAGTCTCGGGCGCGGTGAACACCACCGCACCGACGGCCGCCGCCTGCAGCACCAGCCGCAACAGCACCGGCAGCGACACGATGTCGTCGGCGAATCCGACCAGCGCGATCAAGATCGTCGCACCGACCAGCGCCGGCGGGATCGCGACGTTCGCGACGATTGCCCAGAGCAAGGCGACGATCAGCGTCGCGGCGATCACGGCGATGCCTGCACCCTGTGGGGTCGGGATGCGATGCGAGGACCGCGCGTTCGGCCGCGCCAGCGCGTAGCGCTGGAGCAGGGGACGGCTGGTCCAGGTGATGAGCGCCGACATCAGCGCGGCGATTGCGACGGCAAGCAGCGATGGCATGGCGGCGAGGGCGTCGGTGGACGGGCTCACTCGGGCACCCCGATCGGCGCCGATCCTTGCGCGGCCTTCTCCGCGCTGAGGATCCAGACCAGGCCGCCGATCGCCCCGACGATGAAGAACACCGCACCGAACAGCAGCGAGACGTTGACGCCCTCGTTTGCTGCGAGTCCGGCGAAGCCGAACGCGAGGCCCATCGTGGCTTCACGCACGCCCCAGCCTGCGATCGAGATCGGCATCATGGTGATCAGCATCACCGGCGGGACGAGCAGGAAGATCTGGCCGAAGCTGATCGGTGCCGCGATCGACTGCACCACGCACCAGGCGATGACGACGGCGAGCACGTGAACGAGGACCGACAGGATCGCGACGATCGGTCC
Organism: Bradyrhizobium sp. Rc2d; assembly: GCF_900099855.1. Taxonomy (NCBI): domain Bacteria; kingdom Pseudomonadati; phylum Pseudomonadota; class Alphaproteobacteria; order Hyphomicrobiales; family Nitrobacteraceae; genus Bradyrhizobium; species Bradyrhizobium sp. Rc2d. Next base: position 100,574 of record NZ_FNCU01000024.1, read on the forward strand.
GCGGCTGCGGTTGAAGATCACGCGATTGGCGACCACGGCACAGGCGTGGATGTGATGCGTGGCCCACCAGGTCTTCAGCCAGCGCCATTTCAACGCGCCGAAGACCAGAAAGCCGAGGCCGCCCGCCAGCGCCGCGAAGTCGAGGAGCAGCAGCGCCGAGCGCCCGTTCGGATCGGTGATGAGGGTGTAGCTCCAGGGCAGGCTGGCGACGATGAGAACCGCGAGCGCGATCAAGCCGATCGCGCGATCGACGAAGATCGAGTAGGTCGCCGCGCGCCAGCCGGCGCCGGCACGCGCGACCAGCCACAGCCGGACCGCATCGCCGCCGATCGCCGACGGCAGGGTCTGGTTGAAGAAGGCGCCGATCACGTTGTAGCGCATGGCCCGGCTGAGCTCGAGCGGCGCGCCGCATTCGGCGCTGATCTCGCGCCAGCGCAGCACGCCGACGAAGATTTGCAGGAACGTGACCGCGATCGCCACGCCGATCCAGACCAGGCTGGTCACCGTGAAGCGCGAGAACAGTTCGGACAGGTCCACCTTGCGCAGCGCCAGATAGAGCAGCGCCGCGGAAATCAGGATCTTGGCCGCAGAAAGCAGGATTCGGCGCATCTCGCCCGCATGGACAGGGTTTGCGAAGATTGGAGGCAACCCGACGCGAGGCGCCGAATTCGGCCGCTTTGGTATGGTTTTGGCGCCAATCTTGCAATAGCCGTGTGTAGTCAGCCGTATGTAAGCCGTGCAGTGGCGTCTTGAAGGGTCCTCATGAGGAGCGGCAGGCCTATTGCGGCCTCCACGATGCGGCGGCTAAACAGGTTCAGCGGGCAAGGGATCTCCGGGGAACAGGATGACGGATCAGGCGATTTTGGTCACGGGCGCTGCCGGCTTCATCGGCTTTCACGTCGTCCGGCAGCTCCTGGCCGAGGGCCGGTCCGTCGTCGGGCTCGACAATCTCAACAGCTATTACGATCCCGCGCTGAAGCGAGCACGCCTTGCACTGCTCAGTAACGAGTCCGGCTTCTCCTTCGTCGAGGCCGACCTCGCCGACCGCGAGACGATCGCGGCGCTGTTTGCGCGACATCAATTTGCCAAGGTCGTGCATCTCGCGGCCCAGGCCGGCGTGCGCTACTCGATCGAGCAGCCGCATGCCTACGCCGATTCCAATCTCCAGGGCTTTCTCAACGTGCTCGAAGGCTGCCGCAACAATGGCTGTCGTCACCTCGTCTACGCCTCGTCATCCTCCGTTTATGGCGCCAACACAAAAATGCCATTTGCCGTGCAGGATCGCACCGACCATCCCGTGAGCTTCTACGCCGCGACCAAGAAGGCGAATGAATTGATGGCGCAGTCCTACAGCCATCTCTACCGGCTGCCGGTCACGGGCCTGCGCTTCTTTACCATTTACGGCCCGTGGGGACGGCCTGATATGGCCATGTTCCTCTTTGTAGATGCCATCATGGCGGGCAGGCCGATCCGGCTCTTTAACCATGGCAGGATGCGCCGCGACTTCACCTATATTGATGACGTGACGCGTGTGGTATCCAAGCTGATCGATCTTGTGCCTGCGGACGATCTGGCTGCCGCAAATGCGCCGTCAAAGCTCTACAACGTCGGCAACCACCATCCGGAGGAACTGATGCACGTCGTCGGTCTTCTGGAGCGGGAGCTGGGCCGGACGGCGATCAAAGAATTGCTGCCGATGCAGCCGGGAGATGTGCTGGAAACGTTCGCGGATGTCGAGGACCTGATGCGCGACACCGGCTTTGCGCCGTCAACGCCGATCGAGCATGGGGTCCATAACTTTGTCAGCTGGTATCGGGACTATTTCAAGGTTTGAGATGACGATGGACAAACGCATAATCCCCCTGATCATGTGCGGCGGTGCCGGCACGCGGCTGTGGCCGGCTTCGCGCGAGGTGCGCCCCAAGCAATTCCTGCCGCTGTTCGGCACCCGCTCGACCTTCCAGGACACGCTGCTGCGCGTCTCCGATCCCTCGCTGTTCGACCGGCCGATCGTCATCACCAATGCGGCCTATCGCTTCATGGTGCTGGAGCAGCTCGCCGAGATCGGGATCGAGGCCGATGTGATCCTCGAGCCGATGCGGCGCGATTCCGGACCTGCGATCGCCGCTGGCGCGGTGTTCGCGCAGAACCGCGCCAATGAGGCCATCGTGTTCGCGCTCGCCGCGGATCACGTGGTGCGGGACAATGCCGCTTTCGTCGCCGCGTGCCGCGAAGGCCTTGCGGCTACGAATGCCGGGCGCATCGTCACCTTCGGTGTCAAGCCGGAGCGGCCGGCGACCGAATACGGCTATATCAACCCGGGCGAGGTGATCACCGGCGAGGTGCTCGCGGTCGCGCGCTTCGTCGAGAAGCCGGATGCGGTGAAGGCATCGGACTATGTCAATTCCGGCTATCTCTGGAACAGCGGCAACTTCATGTTCCCGGCCGCCGTGCTGCTCGACGAATATCGCAGGGTGGATGCGGCGAGCATCGAGGCTGTCACGAGCGCCGTCACCAATGCCGGCCGAGATCTCGGCTTCGTCACGCTGGAGCCCCAGGCGTTCGGCTCGGCGAAGGCGATCTCGATCGACTATGCGGTGATGGAAAAGACCTCGCGCGCAGCCGTCGTGCCGGTGTCCTGCGGCTGGTCCGACGTCGGCTCCTGGCTCGCGGTGTGGGAGCTCTCGGAGAAGGACGCGCAAGGCAACGCCGCGCACGGTACTGCGGTGTTCGAAGACTCCCGCAACTGCAACGTCACCACCGATTCCGCGCTGGTCGCGCTCGAAGGCGTCGACGATCTCGTGGTGGTCGCGACCGCGGATGCGGTGCTGGTTTCGCGCCAGAAGGATGCCAACGGCCTGAAGCGTCTTGTGACCAAGCTTAAGGCGGTCGCGCCCAAGGTCACCGAGGAACACCTCAAGGTGCACCGGCCCTGGGGCAGCTATCAGTCCGTCGACAATGGCGAGCGGCATCAGGTCAAGCGCATCGTGGTGAAGCCGGGTGGGCGGCTGTCGCTGCAGAAGCATCACCATCGTGCCGAGCACTGGATCGTGGTGCGAGGCACGGCACAGGTGACTGTCAACGACACCGTGAAAGCGGTGCACGAGAACGAGTCGATCTACATTCCGATGGGCGCCGTTCACCGGATGGAGAACCCCGGTAAAATCATGCTGGAGCTGATCGAGGTCCAGACTGGAAGCTATCTCGGGGAAGACGACATCATCCGGATTGAAGACGACTATCAAAGGTCGTAACCAGCAAACTCCGAATCACGCGCCCCGGGCCCGAAGAGCGGTAACTTTTCCGGCTTAAGGCCCGGGGAACGTGTAATTTTTTGAATCAAATCGTGTCCGGACCGCTAGCGCGTCATTCGCCACAAATGTGGCGCCCGTGCTAGAAGCGGCGCCGGGGATTTGGGTTGAATCGGGGTTCCATCAGATGAGTTCCAAAGGATCTGCACCGGCAAAGGCCGGCCTGCGCGTCGGTGTCATTGGCGCGGGCGTGATGGGCAGCAACCACGCGCGCGTGCTCGCGGGTCTTCCCGGCGTCAGCCTGGTCGGCATCGTCGATCCTTCGCCGACGCACCGCACCCGCACCACCGAGCTTGCGAGCTGCCAGGGTTTTGAGACGCTCGATCAGCTCTTCGCCGAGGGTGTCGATGCCGTCACCATCGCGGCGCCCACCCATCTGCATCACGAGGTCGCGCTCGCCTGCATCGCCAAGAACATCCACGTCCTGGTCGAGAAGCCGATCGCATCCACGGTCGAAGAGGGCCGGGAGATCGTCGCCGCCGCGCGAAAGGCCGGCGTCACGCTGATGATCGGTCATGTCGAGCGCTTCAATCCGGCGGTCGCCGCGGTCAAGCAGGCGATCGCGGGCGAGGACATCCTGTCGATCGCGATCACCCGCGTCGGCCCGTTCCCGCCGCGCATGTCCAATGTCGGCGTCGTCATCGACCTCGCCGTGCACGACATCGATTTGATCCGCTGGTTCACCGAATCCGACATCGTCGAGGTGCAGCCGCAATTGTCGAGCGCCGTCGCCGAGCGCGAGGACATCGCGCTGTTGCAGTTCCGCACCGCCAACGGCGTGCTCGCCCATATCAACACCAACTGGCTGACGCCGTTCAAGGCACGCAGCGTCACGGTCGCGACGCGCGACAAATACGTGATGGGCGATCTGTTGACGCGCCAGGTCACCGAATGCTTCGGCTTCAAGCCCGATGGCAGCTATTCGATGCGGCATCTGCCGGTCGGCCATGACGAGCCGCTGCGCGCCGAGCTGATCGCGTTCTTGAAGGCAGTGGCTAACGGCGAGACGCCGGCGGTGACCGGCGACGAAGGCGTCGCCAGCCTCGAGATCGCCACGCAGTGCCTGGAGGCGCCGTCGCGGCCCGCAGCCGCGGCGCCCGCCCGCAAGGGTCCGCGCCGCGTCGCCGGCTGATCTCTTTCCATGTCGGCTTCTCAAACTTCGCGAGAAAATCAGCAAAGCGCCATGAACCAGCATCTGCGTTCCGATCCCATTCCCTTCATCGATGTCGGCGCGCAGCGCCGCCGGCTCGGCGCCTCGCTCGATGCAGCCGTGAAGCGGGTTCTCGACCATTGCCAGTTCGTCAACGGACCTGAGGTCTTTGAGCTGGAGAAGCAGCTTGCGGCCTACAGTGGTGCCAAGCACGTCATCGGCTGCGCCAGCGGCACCGACGCAATTTTGATGGTGATGATGGCAAAGAATGTCGGACCCGGCGATGCCGTGCTGTGTCCGTCCTTCACCTTCATCGCGACGGCGTCGCCGGTGGCGCGGACCGGTGCGACGCCTGTTTATGTCGACGTGGACGAGGCGACCTTCAACATGAGCCCGGAGTCGCTGAAGCGCGGCATCGCGGCCGCCCGCAAGGCCGGGCTCAAGCCGGTTGCCGTCATTCCGGTCGACCTGTTCGGCCAGCCCGCCGATCACGACACTATTGCCGAGATCGCCAGGGACGAGGGCCTGTTCGTGCTGGACGACGCCGCGCAGGGCTTTGGTGCGAGCTACAAGGGCCGCAAGCTCGGCACGCTCGGGCACGCCACCGCGACCAGCTTCTTTCCCGCCAAACCGCTCGGCTGCTTCGGCGACGGCGGCGCGATCTTCACCGACGATGACGAGCTCGCGGCCACGCTGCGCAGCATCCGCGTGCACGGGCAGGGCGTCGACAAATATGACAACGTCCGCCTCGGCCTGACCGGCCGGCTCGACACCATGCAGGCCGCAATCGTGATCGAGAAGCTGAAGATCTTTGACGACGAGATCGCCGCCCGCAACAAGGTTGCGGAACGCTACGCGCGTGGCCTGTCCAACGTCGTCACCGTGCCGCGTCTGTTGCCCGGCAACACATCGGTCTGGGCGCAGTACACCATCCGCTTGCCCAAGGGTACCGACCGCGACGGCTTTGCCGCCGCACTGAAGGCCCAGGGCGTGCCGACCGCGATCTATTACGGCAAGTCGATGCATCAGCAGACCGCCTACAAGCACTACCCGGTCGCAGACGGCGGCCTGCCGGGATGTGAAAGCCTGTCGCAGGACGTCATCAGCTTGCCGATGCACGCTTATCTGACCGAAGCCGACCAGGAGCGGGTCATCGCCGCCGTGCGCGGCGCGCTTTCAAGCTGATCTCGCGATTCTTCCCCTCTCCCCTTGTGGGAGAGGGTGGCTCGCCGCGATAGCGGCGAGACGGGTGAGGGGTCTCTCTCCGTACGGAAAACGCGGAGGGAGACCCCTCACCCCAATGGGTTCGTGTCTACTCGCGGCGCTGCCCTCTCCCACAAGGGGAGAGGGCACAGCAATGGGCATCGCAACATGCAATCGACCTCCGTCCGATAAGCCTCTAGAACAGTCCGCATGCTCGGACGCATCTTCACGGTTGGCGGATATACGCTGCTCTCGCGGGTGACGGGATTTGCCCGCGACATCATGCTCGCGGCGATTCTCGGCGCCGGCCCGGTGGCCGACGCCTTCTTCGTGGCGCTGCGGCTGCCCAACCATTTCCGCGCGATCTTCGCCGAGGGCGCCTTCAACGCGGCCTGGGTGCCGGCCTACGCGCATGTCCATGGCGAGAAGGGTGAGGGGGCGGCACGCCTGTTCGCCGACCGCATCTTCACGCTGCTGCTGGCCTCGCAAATCGTGCTGCTGGTCGTCGCCTGGCTATTCATGCCGCAAGCCATGAGCATTTTGGCGCCCGGCTTTTCCGAGGACGCCGAGCAACGCAAGCTCGCGATCGAGCTCACGCGAATCACCTTTCCTTATCTGCTGCTGATCACGCTGGTGACGCTCTATGGCGGCATGCTCAACGTGATGCAGCGCTTCGCCAGCGCCGCGGCCGCCTCGATCTTCCTCAACGTCGCGATGATGATGACGCTGGCGCTGGCCGCCTGGTTTCCAACCGCGGGCCACGCCGCGGCCTGGGGCGTGCTGATCTCCGGCTTCCTGCAATATTTCCTGCTCGCCGGCGATCTGGCGCGTCATGGCGGCCTGCCCCGCTTTGCGCCCTTGAGGCTCGATGAAGACGTCCGCGGCTTCTTCAAGGCGTTAGGGCCGGCGACGCTGGGCTCGATGGGTACACAGGTCGCGCTGTTCGCCGACACCATCATTGCGACCTTCCTGCCTGCCGGCGCGCTGTCGGCGCTCTATTACGCCGATCGCCTCAACCAGCTCCCGATCGGCGTGATCGGCATCGCCATCGGCACGGTGCTGCTGCCGGAGATGTCGCGGCGCATCACCGCCAACGACCACGACGGTGCGATGAAGGCGCAACGCCGTGCCTTCGATTTCACGCTGCTGTTCTCGGTGCCGTTCGTCGCGGCCTTCATCACCGTGCCCGAGGCGATCATGCGCGCGCTGTTCGCCCGCGGCGCGTTCTCGAAGGCGGACGCTGCCGCCGCCGGCGCGACGCTCGCCGCCTATGCCATCGGCCTGATCCCCTTCGTACTGATCCGCAGCGCGGTCGCGACTTTCTATGCGCGCAAGGATACGGCAACTCCGGTCCGGGCGTCGCTGACCGGCATCGCGGTCAACGTCGCCCTGAAGGTCGCGTTGATGGGATCGCTCGCCCAGATCGGCCTCGCGCTCGCAACAGCCGTCGGTGTCTGGACCAACCTCTTGCTGGTGCTCTTCTTCGCGGTGCGGCGAGGCTTTCTCGTGCCGGACCGCGGCTGGCTGATGTCGCTCGCCAAATTCCTGCTGACCGGACTGATCCTGTCTGCCACCTTCTGGCTGATAGCGCACTTCAGCGCGGCCATTTTGGCCTCCATGCAGGCCTTCCGGGACGAAGTGACGCTGGCCCTCTTGGCCATCGGGGGCACGATCGTGTACGCGCTCGCGATCCTCATCCTGTTCGGCCGCAACTGGCTGATTTCGCTGGTGCGAGGCTAGGCGTTACCCGCCGTCACCGTGCCGTGCGATGCCCGCCTGGGCCTTTCATGCGGTTCGCCGATCGTGATACGATCTTTGCATATTCAGGTGACGTCCTCGGGCAACAAGGCGATGAGGCAGTGACCATGACATTCCGCTCTCCCTGGCCCACATCTCAAATTGACAAGTTCGCCACCAGCAATGCCGACCTGCTAATCCTGATTGGCCGCATCCTGCTTGCATGGGTCTTCGTTGGAAGCGCCTACGGAGCACTTACGAACTTCAGCGGCTCAGTGGGCTATTTTCGGTCGCTGAACCTTCCAGTGCCCCAGCTGTTCACGGCAATAACCGTCCTGCTGGAAATACTGATATCGGTTGGTTTGATACTCGGCCTTGGAACGCGCTACTGCGCAATTTTGGTTTTGCTATTTGTAGTCGCGGCTACTGCAATCGCACATCGTTACTGGGAATATCCCGCCGGTGCGCAACAGATTGGACAGTACAATAATTTCCTGAAAAACATCTCGATCTTGGGAGGCGCTCTGTTGATCTTGGTCACCGGAGGGGGACGGTTGTCGCTCGATCGGAGGCTGGCAGGCTAGCAGCGTTGTTCGTTTCTCAGCGTCAATAGCCAATAATTTTCCTGAACTGCCTGGAGGCGCAAGCATCGTCGCTCCCTCGCAGAGCTGAGAGAGTGCGGCCGCACGATGTGCGCGCTTTGGGTTCGTTCGCCCTTGCGTCATCAGGCGACGCGCAGCCCTGCCAGTTTGGCAGCTGCCAAGCCGCGCCTTAAGGCCACTGCCTTAAGCCCACTATTGCGTCACTTCGCCCTCAGCCTGAACGTAACCTCGAGCAGATGGCTGAGGAGTTTTGAGAGAGGCTTCAAGCGCTCGGCGGTGATTCCGAAGAAAAGCATCAGCCACGTCGCCAGTGCGGCACACCACAATAGACTTTCCAATGTTTCGGGCATGAGGACACCCCTTCAAAACAAGTACTTGAAATGGGAGCAGTCTTGCCGAACGAAACCCGCGTGGCAAGTCCTCCAATAAGTGGCAAGACACCGAAATACTCGGAAGAGCGTTAGCTCGCCATGACATTCGCCAAAGCACTGCATCTGGGGGTGCGCCGGGGAAGCAAAACCAATCTGCTGCTGGTGCTCTTCTTGGCGGTGCGGCCAGGCGAATTTTCAGAGACGAATGCGGAGCGAAGGGCTCGCGTCTAGGATGCAACCGACAGCGGCGCATCCCTTGATTTTACACGATTGTTGTGGTACGAGCGCCTCATGATCAAATCCGTGCGCACCGTCAACTTCATGCACATGACCCGCTTCGGCTGGGCCGTGAGAGGAGTCGCGCGCTAGGAATTCGACGACGACATCTTTTCCACCAGGCCCCGCCGGCATCGGACGGGGCCTTTTCTTTGGCCACGCTCCCTGCCGGCTCAACAGCAGGAGCATCCGATGCCACCCCATCAGACGATCATTACATCCGAGACCGAGCGCGATGCCGCGGCGCTCCGTCTCGACCTTCCCATTGCACTGGAAAAGGATATTGCTGAACCAGCGGCCACTTCGGCGCAAAGCGTCTTAGGCCTGCTCAAGCAGTGCTGGCGAGCGTTTCAGCGGCGGCGCCAGCGCCAGGGCTTACGGGTCACTTTGCAGGAGCTCAGTGACAGGGAGCTGATGGACATCGGCTTGACGCGTAGCGAGATCGACTACATCACATCTCAACGAGCCATCGAGACGCTTAGAGACAGGGCGACGCATCTATGGAGCCGTGGTGTGATGTGACTGATAGGCATCAGACGCGGACATGCGCTTTGCGAGCAAGCGGCGGTCAGTACGGCCGCTTGTTCATGGGAATGTGCTGCGGGTTAGTTCGGCAACTATCATGCCAATAGCCGGACCGATCTTCACGGGGAAATGACCGAGCTGCGACCTTTCGCGCCCATCCGCTCTAACAGGCGAGGGCAGCGAACAACTTTCGCGGACTCCGGGTGCCTAAACCCGTTTGCCTTGCAAGTTTTTCCACGGCAATATGCCGACAAAACAACCATGAGAACGGGAAGACAAAATGGCGGCTCCCATCAAATTCGGCGTTGGCCAAAGCGTGCTGCGGAAGGAGGATGACGCGCTCATCCGCGGCAGGGGCCGCTATACCGACGATTACACGCCGCAGGCCGCGCTCCGCTGCTTGATGCTGCGCTCGCCGCACGCGCATGCCAAATACACCATTGATGCGAGCCGTGCCCGCGGCTTACCCGGCGTCGCGCTGATCCTGACTGCCGATGACGTCAAGGATCTCGGCAATCTGCCGTGCCTGTTCAATCTCGAGACTGATCCCTTCACCGGCCCGCCATACCCGATCCTCGCCAAGGATGAGGTGCGTCATGTCGGCGATGCCGTCGCCTTCGTCGTCGCCGAGACCATCGATCAGGCCCGTGACGCGATCGAGGCAATCGACGTCAAATGGAGCCCGCTGCCGGCGGTGACCGGCGTCGTCAACGCCGTGAAGCCCGGGGCCCCGCAGGTCTGGCCGGACAAGCCAGGCAACGTGCTGTTCGACGTCTCGATCGGCGACAAGCAAGCGACCGAAGCCGCCTTCGCCAAGGCGCATGCGGTCGCCGAAATCTCCATCGTCAATCCGCGCGTGGTCGCGAGCTTCATGGAGACGCGCGCGGCCGTCTGCGAATACGACGTCAAGCGCGACCATCTGACGCTGACGGTCGGCAGCCAGGGCAGTCATCGCCTGCGCGACATCCTCTGCCAGAACGTGCTCAATATCCCCACCGATAAGATGCGGGTGATCTGCCCCGATGTCGGCGGCGGTTTCGGCACAAAACTGTTTCCGTATCGGGAATACGCCCTGATGGCGGTCGCGGCGCGACAGCTGAAGAAGGCGGTGAAGTGGGCGGCCGATCGCTCCGAGCATTTCATGGGCGACGCGCAGGGCCGCGACAACGTCACCACCGCGAAGATGGCGCTGGCCGAGGATGGCAAGTTCCTCGCGATGGATTGCGACCTAATGGGCGACATGGGCGCGTATCTGTCGACCTTCGGTCCCTACATTCCGCATGGCGGCGCCGGCATGTTGCCGGGCCTCTATGACATCCAGGCCTTCCATTGCCGGGTGCGCACCATCTTCACCCACAGCGTGCCGGTCGATGCCTATCGCGGTGCGGGGCGACCCGAGGCAGCCTACGTCATCGAACGCCTCGTCGACGCCTGCGCGCGCAAACTCGACATGACGCCGGATGCCATCCGTCGCAAGAATTTCATCCCGCCGAAGGCACTGCCCTACAAGACCGCGACCGGCAAGGTCTACGATTCCGGCGACTTCGCCGCGCATCTGAAGCGCGCGATGGAGATCGCGGAATGGAAGGAGTTTGGCAAGCGCGCCAAGGCGGCCAAGAAGCAGGGGCTGATCCGCGGCATCGGCCTTGCGAGCTATGTCGAGATTTGCGGCGTGATGGGTGAGGAGACGGCCAACGTCCGCCTCGATCCCAATGGCGATGTCACCGTCCTGATCGGCACGCAATCGAGCGGGCAGGGCCATCAGACCGCCTATGCGCAGATCGTCGCCGAACAGTTCGGCCTGCCGCCGGAGCGTGTGCATATCCGCCAGGGCGACACCGACGAGATCGCGACGGGCCTCGGCACCGGCGGTTCGGCCTCGATTCCCACCGGCGGCGTATGCGTGGAGCGTGCAGCGGGCGATCTCGGCAAGAAGCTGAAGGAGTTCGCAGCGCAGGCGCTGGAAGCGAGCGCGGGCGACCTCGAAATCACCGACGGCGTGATTCGGATCGCCGGCACCGACCGCTTGATCTCCTTCGCCGACCTCGCCAAGCGGCCCGGCGCCGATCCGTCGAAGCTGAACGGCAGCGCGACCTTCGCCAGCGCCGACGGCACCTATCCCAACGGCACGCATCTGGCGGAGGTCGAGCTCGATCCGGCCACCGGCATCATCAAGATCGTCAACTATGTGATCGTCGACGATTTCGGCAAGACGCTCAATCCGCTGCTGCTGGCGGGGCAGGTGCATGGCGGCGCCATGCAGGGCATCGGCCAGGCCTTGATGGAGCAGGTGGTCTATGGCGCGAGCGACGGCCAGCTCATCACCGCGACCTACATGGACTACGCACTGCCGCGCGCGGCGGACGGGCCGGCCTTCGTGTTCGAGACCAACAACGTTCCCTGCAAGACCAATCCGCTGGGCGTGAAGGGGGCGGGCGAGGCCGGCGCGATCGGCTCCTGTCCGGCCGTCGTCAACGCCATCGTCGATGCGCTCTGGCGCGAATACAAGATCGACCACATCGACATGCCGGCAACGCCCGAGCGGGTGTGGATTGCGATCAACGAGCATCACCGCCGTCACAGTCTCTAGGCCCGGAACCTCCCGCGCGGGAATAAACGCCCTGCGCGGGGTTCTATTCATGATGGCCGAATTCCCCCAACCGCCTCGGAGACACAAGCCGATGAGACGAACGATGATTGTCGCGGGTACCCTGCTGCTGGGTGTGGGCGCCGTGACGGCGCAGCAGGAGATCGCCGTTCATCAGGACAATCTGATGCGTTCGCAGGCCAAGAGCCTGTACTCGGTCATTCAGAAGATGACCAAGGGCGACATCCCCTACAACCAGAAGGCCGTCGACGAGGCGATTGCCAATCTGGAGGCCGATGTTGCCAAGATCGCCAAGACCTTCGAGGTCAATCCCAAGCAGGATGTGGTGAACGCGACCTACGGCGCCTCGCAAAAGGTCTGGCAGAACAAGGCCGATTTCGACTCCAAGATCCCTCCGGTGCAGAAGGCGATCGCCGACGTCAAAGGCAAGATCCACAATGTCGCGACGCTGAAGACGGCCTACACCGCGATCAACGACCGCTGCAACGATTGTCACGAAACCTATCGCTTGAAGTTGAAATAGCCGGGCGACGCGGAATTAGTAGCGGCGGTTGCGAAAGCAGCCGCCTTTTTTGCGTGGCCGCGAGTCGCAGCACGGCAGAAATTCCGTCCGCAAGGCCTGACGGATCGCTGCCGGAGCAGCTATCTTTGCACCAACGGCCGTGGCGTTGATGCGAGTCGGCACATCTCCTTCCCGACAGCCTCACGAGGTCGGGGGGTCCAACGCGCGGCAGGCAGCTGAACCAGCAGCGAGATAGGCCATGGCAAAACCGTTCCCGTCGAAGACCCACATCGGCAACCATATGCTGCATCCGGAAACGCTGATGCTGACCTATGGCTATGACCCGCAACTGTCGGAAGGCGCCATCAAGCCGCCGGTGTTCCTGACCTCGACCTTCGTGTTCAAGACGGCCGACGACGGCCAGGACTTCTTCGACTACGTCGCCGGCCGGCGCGAGCCGCCGGAAGGGATGGGCGCAGGCCTGGTCTATTCGCGCTTCAATCATCCCAACAGCGAGATCGTCGAGGATCGGCTCTCGATCTACGAGCGCACCGAGAGCTGCGCTCTGTTCTCGTCCGGCATGGCGGCCATCGCAACCACGATCCTGGCTTTCGTGCGCCCCGGCGACGTCATTCTGCACTCCCAGCCGCTCTATGGCGGGACGGAAACGCTGCTGACGAACACGCTTGCGCGTCTGTCGATCGGCGCCGTCGGCTTCGCCGATGGCATCGACGAGGCGGCAGTCAAGCAGGCCGCGGAGGAGGCCATGCGCAAGGGCCGGGTGTCGATGATCCTGATCGAAACTCCCGCCAATCCGACCAACGGGCTGGTCGACATCGCGATGATGCGCCGTGTCGCCGAAGTCATCGGAAAGGCTCAGGGACACACGCCGATCATCGCCTGCGACAATACGCTGCTCGGACCGGTGTTTCAGCGACCGATCGAGCACGGCGCAGATATTTCCTTGTACTCGCTCACGAAATATGTCGGCGGTCATTCGGACCTGATCGCGGGCGCCGCGCTCGGCTCGAAGGCGCTCATGAAGGGGATCAAGGCGCTGCGCGGCGCCATCGGCACCCAGCTCGATCCGCATTCCTGCTGGATGATCAACCGGTCGCTCGAGACGCTGAGCCTGCGCATGGAAAAGGCCGATGTGAATGCGCGCCTCGTCGCGGATTATTTGCGCGATCACCCCAAGGTGGCGAAAGTCCACTATCTCGGTCATCACGAGGACGCATCGCCAGCCGGACGGGTGTTCACGGAACAGTGCTCAGGCGCCGGCTCCACCTTCTCGTTCGATATCGTCGGCGGCAAGGAAGCGGCCGTCAAATTCCTCAACGCGCTCCAGATCTTCAAGCTCGCCGTGAGTCTCGGCGGAACGGAATCGCTGGCCAGCCTGCCGGCGACGATGACCCATTCCGGCGTTCCCGCCGACATCCGCCGGAAAATCGGTGTCCTCGATTCCACGATCCGGCTGTCGATCGGAATCGAAAATCCGTCGGACCTGATCGCCGATCTCGCGCAGGCGCTGAACGCGGCTTGAGCAGGGTCAGAGTCGTAGATCTCGTAGCCCGGATGGAGCGCAGCGAAATCCGGGGGAGACCTATCCACACGCGCAGGCTTCCCGGATTGCGCCATCGGGCGGCGCTTCGCGCCGACCCGTTGGCTCCATCCGGGCTACGAAGTTCAACTGCTGTGGAATCGAAAAGGCCGGACGCTCCCTCCCAGCGTCCGGCCCTTCCGCGACGAAGCAGCGTTTGCGCTTACTTCGTCACCTGGCCGCGGATCTCGCCGCCCGGGTTCGCCGCCGTGTGGATGTTGATGTAGTACTTGCCGCCGAGCAGATCGGCGGCCTGCGCGTCGGTGAGCGTCGCTTCGCCCTTGGCCGGGCTCGAGGCCGCATTCGGGATCGCGACCGCAACGCCGGCGTTCTTGCCGGCCTCGGCCGGGCCATGGAAATGAGCCGCGGTGGCAGGGCCAGAGAGCCCGGAATAGGTGACGGTCCAGGACAGTTTCTTGCTGGCGGCATCGTAATTCAGATCGGCCGTTCCGGTGCCGCTGGTGGTCGTTGCGGGTACCTCGGACTTGCCGTCGAGCGTTGCTTTCAGCTTTTCGGCGCAGGCCGGGCCTGCAAAAGCGACGGCACCGAGCGCGCACATGGCGATGACGGTCTTGTTCATGACATTCTCCCTGCAAAACCCGTTCGGGCTGGCTAACTTTCAACAGTCGGCATTTCAGTTTATTCCCGTTTCCGGCCAGGGCGGGCTAAATTCTTTGTGGTTGGAGCCGCACGGAGATCGGTCATAGGTTCGCCGCAACGAATGAATGGATCAGCATGTTGCAACGAACAATTTTCGTGGCGCTACTCGTCGCGGTCGCCGCTACGGGCATCTATTGGTGGCTCAGCGCGCCGGTGGTGGCGGCTGCGAGCACCACGCCGCCGCCCCATGCGCCTGATCTTGCCAATGGCGAGGTGATGTTCAACGCCGGCGGCTGCGCGTCCTGCCATGCCGTTCCCAATCAGACCGATCGTCTCAGGCTTGGTGGCGGCGTCGCGATCAAGTCGCCGTTCGGAACGTTCTACGCGCCGAACATCTCGCCCGATCCGGCCGACGGCATCGGCAAATGGACGGATGCCGATTTCGTCAATGCGGTGATGCACGGGGTCTCGCCGTCCGGGCAGCATTACTTTCCGGCGTTTCCCTACACCTCCTATCAGCACGCCAGGCGCGAGGACGTGCTCGATCTCTTTGCGTATCTGAAAACGCTGCCGGCCGTTGCAGGCAAGGTGCGTGACCACGACGTCGGCTTTCCCTTCGACATCAGGCGCAACATCGGCATCTGGAAGTTCTTATTTCTGGACGACAAGCCCTTCGTCGCCGACGCCGCGAAGTCGCCGGAATTCAATCGCGGCGCCTATCTCGTGAACAGTTTCGGCCATTGCGCCGAATGCCACAGCCCGCGCAACGCGCTTGGCGGCATCATTTCCGGCGAGCGGTTTGCCGGCGGGCCCAATCCGGAAGGCGAAGGGTGGGTGCCCAACATCACCCAGAAGCGCCTCGGTGACTGGAGCGCGAAGGATATTGCCTATTTCCTCAAGACCGGCGAATTGCCCGACGGCGACAGCGCCGGCGGCGCGATGACGCGCGTCATCAAGAACACCTCGCAATTGCCGGATGCGGATCTCGCGGCGATGGCGGACTACGTCAAATCGCTGCCGCCGGTGGACGGGCCGACGCCGCCCAAGCGCAAGCAGGGCAGCTAGTGTAGCTCGATCGGATGTCCGGGGTTCACCTCTCCCCAACGGGGAGAGGTCGGATTGCGCCTGGCGATGCGAAGGATCGTCTAACCAAACTCATCCCGCACTACCGACGCAGCGCTAGCTCGTGCCGAACGCCTTGAACGTGATGATGGTGAGGGTGTCCTGGATGCCCGGCAGCACCTGCACCTTCTCGTTCACGAAGTGGCCGATGTCGGTGTCCTTGTCGACGTAGAACTTCACCAGGAGGTCGTATTGGCCGGCGGTGGAGTAGATCTCGGAGGCGATCTCGGCTTCGGCGAGCGCATTGGCGACCACATAGGACTGGCCGAGCTTGCATTTGATCTGGACGAAAAAGGGAACCATCGCGGTCACTCCGAAAGCACATCTGGCTGGCTAATAGGCCAAAACCGGCCGCATTTAGCAAGCGAACTTGCCGGCCGCCAGATGCCGGCCCGGCGCTCAGGAGGCGACGGCCGCCGCCGCGAACGCATCCCTGAGCCGCTGCGCGAGCTCGACCTTGCGATAGGGTTTGGTCAGCACGATCGCCTGCGCATGCGCGCGGCCCTGCTCCACCAGGATCTCCAGTGCGTAGCCCGAGGTGAACAAGACCGGCAGGCCCGGGCGAATCCGCCGCGCCTGATCGGCGAGCTCCCAGCCACTCATGCCGCCGGGCATCACGATATCGGTGAACAGCATGTCGATGCTGGGATCGGTGCGCAGCTGCTGCAGAGCCTCCTTGCCATTGACGGCGGCAACGACGCGATATCCGAGAGCTTCCACCCTGCGAATGGCTGAGGAGCGGACGAACGGATCGTCCTCGGCGATCAGGATGGTCTCGTATCCTCTGGGCGCCGTGTCCTCGCCGTCCGCAAGGTCGGCCTGTGTTTGCCCTGCGTCGGCGCGCGGCAGGTAGATCCGGACCGTCGTCCCAAACCCCGTCTCGCTGTAGATCGAGACATGGCCATTGGATTGCTTGGCAAAGCCATAGACCATGCTGAGACCGAGGCCGGAGCCCTTGCCGACCTCCTTGGTGGTGAAGAACGGCTCGAAGGCGCGCGCGGTGACATCAGGCGTCATGCCTTCGCCGTCGTCGGTGACCGAGATCAACGCGTAAGTGCCGGATGCGACTTCCGGGTGAAGGACACGATAGTCGTCGTCGATCGCAACCAGCTCCGTGCTCAGCGCCAGATGTCCTCCTGACGGCATGGCATCCTGTGCGTTGAGCGCAAGGTTCAGCACGGCGGATTCGAGCTGGGTGCGATCTGCAAAGGCCATGATCGTGCCGGGCCCGGAGCTCGTCCTGATCTCGACATTTTCGCGCAACGTGCGCTTGAGCAGCTTGAACATGGAATCGAGCAGGCCGCGGCAATCAATCATCTGAGGCTGGAGCAATTGGCGGCGGCTGAACGCGAGCAGGCGCTGCGTCAGCTCGGCGCCCCGTTCGCCCGATTGGCAGATGTCGTCGGCAAACCGCTTGAGGTCGGGCCTCGCCTTGAGCTGCTCGCTGAGGTGCTCGGCGTTGCCGATGATGACGGTCAAGAGATTGTTGAAATCGTGCGCGATGCCGCCGGAGAGCTGGCCGACCGTCTCCATCTTCTGCGCCTGCTGCAGCTGCTGCTCGGTTAGTTTGCGCGTGGTGAGGTCGTGGATGATGCCGACAAAGATCAATTCGCCGTCCTGCCGCGCCTGACCAACCGACAGGTCCATCGGAAAGGTCGTTTCATCCTTGCGCAGGCCGATGGCCTCGCCGCCGGTCGCGAAATGCCCCGTGCGGCTGTCGGACGCAGCAGCTGCCTCGGGCATCAGCATGCCGATATTCCGGCCCATCACCTCGTCGGAGCGGTAGCCGAACAAGCGCTCGCAGGCTGGATTGAACAGCAGGATGCGGTCCTGGGCATCGAACAGGATGACCCCGTCGACCGCGGTCTCGACGATTGCGGTGAGGCGCGCCATGCTGTCGCGCATCGCGCGCTGGGCTTCCCCGACCTGCTGGAGAAGGAGCGTCGCGTCCCGGGTCTTGATTTCCTCCTCCTCGAGCGCGGCCTGGACCTGCCGAAGCTCGAACGGAGAGGGAATCGTCAGGATCTTCGGCAGCAGCGGCCAGAGCGCAGCGGCGGTCACCACGGACGCGACCGCTGTGGTCGCCTTGACGAGGCCTTCGATGCCATAGATCGGGACCCAAAGCGTGTAGATCGACAGCACATGGGTCAGGCCGCACGCCATGATGAAGATCGCGAACGCCCAGTAGACCCAACCGAATTTGAGGTCGCGCCGCTTGGTGACGAGGATCGCGAGTGCGAACGGGATCGAAAAATAGGCGGCGGCGATGCAGGCGTCGGAAACGACATGGAGCCAGATCAGTTCGGGTTCCCACAACAGGCAAATGCCGTGCGGCGACAGCATCGAGGAGTCGAGGAGACGTTCAAAATAGGCCCACATAATTCCACCCCGGGAAGACGTGCGAGCCGGGGGCGGCTCGCGCGAATGGTGTCGCTGGACGATTCCACCACCTAACGTCTCACTCATCGGTGTGGACGCCAAGGGCGGGTTATCAAGGCTATGGCGAGGCTCGATTTTTCAAGCCCGTCCGACTGCGGGGGCATGCCGCGCCGGTTGCGGGCGCGACGGGCCGCGGCGAATCATGGCGGCGGGCCGTGGCGCTTGCTGCTGTTCCACGGTCGCGCTAGGACAGGCCATGGCGGTGTCCTCAAGCAAATGCATCCCGCGATGACGACCCCGGTCGCACTTACCATCGCCGGCTCCGATTCGAGCGGCGGCGCCGGCATCCAGGCGGACCTGAAGACTTTTGCCGCGCTCGGCGTCTATGGCGCCTCCGCCGTCACGGCGCTGACGGCGCAGAACACGCGCGGCGTCACCGGTATTCACGCGGTGCCGGCGGAGTTCGTCACGGCACAGATCGATGCGGTGTTTTCCGATCTCGATGTCGGCGCGGTGAAGATCGGCATGGTGGCCCAGGCCGCCAGCATCGAGGCGATCGCGGCCGCGCTATCGCGCTGGTCGCCCCGGCACGTGGTGCTCGATCCCGTGATGGTGGCAACATCAGGCGACCGGCTGCTGGCCTCCGAGGCCGTCGAAGCGTTGCGCACGAGACTGATACCGCTCGCCTCGGTGATCACGCCGAACCTGCCCGAGGCCGCCGCGCTGCTCGAGGAGCCGGTGGCGGAAAGCGAGGCCGAGATCGAAAGCCAGGGGCGCCGCCTGCTGGCGCTCGGCTGCCGCGCAGTCCTGGTCAAGGGCGGGCACGGCGAGGGCGCCGAGAGCATCGACTATCTGGTCGATGCCGACAACACCATCGCGCTCGCTGCGCCGCGCCTCGCCACCAAGAACACCCATGGCACCGGCTGCTCGCTGTCATCAGCGGTCGCGGCCGGTCTCGCCAGGGGCGAGGATCTCGAGCAAGCGGTGCGCAATGCCAAGGCCTGGATCACCGCGGCGATCGCGGCCGCCGACCGCTTCAGTGCCGGCCAGGGACACGGTCCGGTCCATCATTTCCACAAGTTCTACTGACGCCGGCTTGGGCAGGCCCGGCGGCCCCTCGTTGCGAAAAAACCTATGCGGTTCCGTATCTTTGCGGAGGCCGCTGTAGCGCCATGTCGCCTGATTGTCGCATGCGACTGATATTCGCGGGGAGGGCGAGGCAAGGCGTGATTCGTATTTGAAGGTGCCTCGAAGGTTCAATCGGTCATCCCCCTGTCACGGGACATTGTTACAGGCTGGCGCATGGGAAGCTACGATGTGAGTGACGAGAGCCCGGAGCGGCGCTTTCGCACGTTGTTCATCTCCGACGTCCATCTCGGAGCCCGCGGTTCTCAAGCCGACCTTCTGCTCGACTTCCTGCGCTACCACGATGCCGACACCATCTATCTCGTCGGCGACATCGTCGACGGCTGGGCGCTGAAATCGAGCTGGCACTGGCCGCAATCGCACAACGACCTGGTCCAGAAGTTGCTGCGCAAGGCGCGCAAGGGCGCCAAAATCATCTACATTCCCGGCAATCACGACGAGTTCTTGCGCAATTATTACGGCACGCATTTCGGCGGCATCGACGTGGTCGAGAACACCGTCCATACCGGCGTCGACGGCAAGCGCTATCTCGTCATCCACGGCGACATCTTCGACCTCGTGGTGCAGAACGCGCGCTGGCTCGCCCATCTCGGCGACAAGGCCTACGACTTCGCGATCCAGATGAATCGCTTGGTCAATTTCTTCCGCCGCCTGTTCGGCGTGCCCTATTGGTCGCTGTCGCAATGGGCCAAGCAGAAGGTTAAGAACGCGGTCAACTATATCGGCGCGTTCGAGCAGGCGCTCGCCGCCGAAGCGCGGCGCCATGAGGCCGACGGCGTGATCTGCGGCCACATCCATTATGCCGTGATCCGCGACGAGGCCGGCATCCGCTACATGAACTGCGGCGACTGGGTCGAGAGCTGCACGGCCCTCGTCGAGCACGACGACGGCCATTTCGAGATCATCACCTGGGCAGATCATTTGCAGAAGCCCGCACAAGTTCCGCAGGTCGCGGCAAGAGCTGCCTGATGAGAGCTGCCTGATGCGCATCCTGGTCGCGACCGACGCCTGGCACCCGCAAGTCAACGGTGTGGTTCGGACGCTGACCAAGCTCGCTGACGCCGCCGAGGGGCTCGGCGTCGCGTTCACGTTCCTGACGCCGCAATCGTTCCGCACCTTCGCGATGCCGAGCTATCGCGACGTACGCCTCGCCATGCCGCGTCCGGCGCGAATTGCAAAGCTGATCGAAGAGGCCCGCCCGGACAGCATCCATATCGCGACGGAAGGGCCGATCGGCCTGATGGTCCGCCGTTATTGCCGCCAGCGCAGGCTGCCGTTCACGACCAGCTTCCACACCCGCTTTCCCGAATATGTCCGCGCCCGCGTGCCGGTGCCGGGCTCGCTGATCTGGCGGGCGCTGCGCCGCTTCCATGCGCCCAGCCGCGCCGTGATGGCGGCAACGCCTGCGCTCGCCCGCGAGCTCGGCGAGCGCGGCTTCGACAATGTCGTGCTGTGGCCGCGCGGCGTCGACACCCATTTGTTCCACCCGCGCGCGATCGACCTCTGTCTGCCGGCGCCGGTATTCCTGTCGGTCGGCCGGGTCGCAGTGGAGAAGAATCTCGAGGCCTTTCTCGATCTCGATCTGCCCGGCACCAAGGTGATCGTCGGCGACGGTCCGGCACGCGCCTCGCTCGAACAGGCCTATCCCGATGCGATCTTCCTCGGCGAGAAGCACGGCGAGGCGCTGGCGGAAATCTATGCTGCGGCCGACGTCTTCGTGTTCCCGAGCAAGACCGACACGTTCGGCCTGGTCCTGCTGGAAGCGCTCGCCAGCGGCCTGCCGGTGGCGGCCTTCCCCGTGAAGGGTCCCCGCGACGTGATCGGCAATGCGCCGGTCGGCGTTCTCGATCGCGATCTGCGCAGCGCCTGCTTCGCCGCGCTCGACATCTCCCGGCAGGACTGCGTCGCGTTCGCCGCGAATTACACCTGGGAGGCTTCGGCCAGGGCTTTCGTGGCTAGCATCGAGGCGGTCGGCGCGGTACTGCCCGGCCGGAACGGGGCGGAACAGCCACGCTTCGTCGCCTGACGGGGAAAATCCTCGCGGGGAGGTGTCTTGCCCGCGGCTCGTCGGCCGCGATAAAGTCGGCCATGACCGAACAGCTCCTCCCGGTCGGCCCCGCCGACATCGACGCCGCAGCGCGCGTGATCGCGCCTTACGCCATCCGCACCCCGCTGTTGTCTTTTCCCGTGCTCAACGAGCGCGTCGGCGCAAAGGTCTTCCTGAAGCCGGAAATGCTCCAGCGCACCGGCTCCTTCAAGTTCCGCGGCGCCTTCAACAAGGTGTTCTCGATTCCGCAGGACAAGCGCGCCGGCGGCGTCGTCGCGTTCTCCTCGGGCAACCACGCCCAGGGCGTGGCGGCCGCGGCAAAAATCCTCGACATGCAGGCGACGATCGTGATGCCGGCGGATGCGCCGCTGTCCAAGCGCGAGCGCACCAAATCCTACGGCGCAGAGGTCGTGCTGTACGATCGCGACCGCGACGACCGCGAGGCGATCTCGCGCGGCATCGCCGAAAAACGCGGCGCGACACTGGTCAAGCCGTATGACGATCCCTTCGTGATTGCGGGGCAGGGCACCGCCGGCCGCGAGATCGCGGAGGACATGGCGGGCCTCGGCCTTGCCCCCGATATCGTGGTGGCGCCGGCCTCCGGCGGCGGCCTGATCGCGGGCGTCGCCACGGCGGTGAAGGCGCGCTATCCGCTCGCCGAAATCGTGGTCGCCGAGCCCGAGGCTTTCGACGATCACGGCATTTCGCTGACCGCCGGCCATCGTGAGCCGCATCCGCCGGCGGGCCGCACCATCTGCGATGCGCTGATGGCCCTGATGCCCGGCGAGATGACGTTTGCGATCAACAGCAAGCTACTCGCGCGCGGCGTCACGGCGTCGGATGCCGAAGTCGGTGCGGCCGTGGCCTTCGCCTATCGCGAGCTGAAGCTCGTGGTGGAGCCGGGCGGCGCCGTGGGCCTTGCCGCGCTGCTCGCGGGTCGGCTTGATGTGGCCGGCAAGAACGTCGTCATCGTGCTCTCCGGCGGCAATGTCGATGCGGACTTGTTCGCCGAGCTGGTGGCTTGATTGCAATTGAGCAGTGCTAGCGACTGGGCTCGGTCCACCTCTCCCCAGCGGGGAGAGGTCGGATTGCGCAGCAACCCGGGTGAGGGGCCGCGGCGCACAGTGAGACTGTAACCCCTCACCCGGATCGCATCTGTCGATGCGATCCGACCTCTCCCTTCGGGAGAGGTGGACCGCTTGCCCGGCCTAACGTATCCGATCTCGTCCAGTTTGATTCCCTCACACGCAGAAGGGGCAGAGCGTTGCCGCTCTGCCCCTTTGTCGTGTGTGGCTGATCGCGATCAGTGCATGAAGCCGCCGCGACGATTACCGTCGCCGCCCATGCTCGGCGCCTGGTTCATCGACTGCCGGAAGTTGTTGCCGCTGTTGACCATGCGGTTCGGCGTCGTGTTGAGTTGCGGACGGTTGGTCTGCACGTTGTTCTGGACCTGCACCTTTTTCACCGGATTGTTGTTGAGCTTCACGATGCCGGTGTTGCCGTTGTTGATGCGGATCGGGTGGTTCTGGGTCTGAACGGGCTTCACATCGATAGTCGAGCCACCCTTGCCGACATTCACCGGCATGCTCACGATCTTGCCGTTGCCGTTGGCGTTGCCGGCGTTCGGCGCGGTGTTGGTCGCCGGCAGCGTCACGATCTTGCCGATGCCGCCGTTGTTCGTCGTGTTGGTCGGCGCGGGCAGGGTGACGATCTTGCCCGGGGTCTGCGACGGCGTGCCGTTCGGCTGGTTGTTGCCTGAGGGCAGGTTGATGATCTGGCCACCATTGCCGAGCTTGCCGATGACGTTGCCGTCGATCGGCTTCTGCACGACCGGCGGATTGCCGTTCACTTGCGCGCCGCCATTGCCCTGCTGCATCAGCGGCATGTATTTAGGCTGGCCGAGATTGCCGATCTTCAGCGTCGGGGCGATGTTCTGTGGCGCCAGGAACTTGGTCGCCTGCATCAACGGGATCTGCTTCGGCTGCGCCTGCAGCTTCAGCGCGACTTGCGCATAGGGGCTGTTGCTGTAGCTGTCATAGAAGCTCTTGTAGCCGAGCGGCGAGTTCGCGAGCACAGCCTTGTGCCAGGCCTGCGTGAGCAGGAGGTTGTTGAGCAGCCAGCGGATGTGGTCGCACAGCGGGTCGTGCGGGTACATCTGGATGAACTCCTGATAATATTCCGGCCGGCCCTCGGACACGACGTAGTCATAGGCCTGGCGGGTCGAGCGGCTCGGCAGGTTGGAGGCCATCTGCACCACCGGCGCTTTTACCGGCGGCCGATTGGCGGCAACGGCGGTGTCGCCGAAGAAGGTGAAGTCCGAGGTCAGCGACGAGCTCTCCCACGGAATCTGCGCACCGCTGGTGGTCTGGTTCACCTGCAGGCGCACGCGCTTGAACAGCTGCTCGATCGGCACGTTGGGCTCGCGCGCGACGTTCAGGAACGCCTGGGTGTAGGGGCTGTGGCCGCTGGTGCCGTCGAGCGCTTCGGCGCCCGGCGCGGTCGAGTAGCCGACGATCGAGCCGTTCGGCGCATCGACAATGGCCAAGCCGCGGCCGGCATCGTTGACTTGAGGGAACGGGTTGTTGCGGCAGGCATCGAGGATGACGATGCGCATGCGGCTCGGGATCGTCTCCAGCGTCGACATCACGTCGACCAGACGCACCGAGTTGTTGACGAGCTCGGTCGGGCTCGACACCTTGGCGTCGACGGGAACGAGATAGTTCTCGCCGGCGAGCTGCACGCCGTGACCGGCGTAATAGACCATCGCCACCGTGTTCGGACCGCGCGAAGCGACCTTGGCGGAAAAGTCCTGCACCACGCGCAGCATGTCGTTCTGGGTGAGGTCGGTCGCGGCGACCACTTCGAAACCGGCCGAGTTCAGGAATTGCGCCATCGATTGCGCGTCATCGTCGGGGTTCGCAAGTTGCGGCGCGTTCTGATAGTTCGCATTGCCGATCACCAGCGCCACCCGCTGCTCCGGGCCTTGCAGCGCGGTGGGAGCCGGCGCAACCGGGGCGACTTGCGCGGAAACGGGCCCGCAAGCGAAGCCGAACAGGCTTCCCAAGAGGCCGGCAGTCATCAGGAAAGGCTTTAGGCGGAACATGGCGTGCTCCTTTGCCACTCATCTCGATGCGAGATTGGTTGCGAGCAAGCTTGGCCGCGTTCGAGTCCGGCGTCCGTGATCCCTATCACGATGGTAAGTTGCGTGATCTGAATCACGCTTGGAACCTGCTATGGCTAGCGATCGATTGGCAGGATGGCCTCCGCGCAATCGATCGACTATTGTCGATTCATGCTGCGCCTTATGTGTCTATTCGTTGCTGTCATCCTGTCTCTGCTGCCCGCAGTCGCGCCCGCCGAGCCCGTTCAGAAGCGTCCCAAGCCGGTCTGGCGCGGCTACGGCTTCCTGCCGGGCTATCGCCAGCCGCTAAGCAACAGCATTCCGCTCTACAAGCAGAAGGACGCGATGCGCCGCCTGTCGCGCGCGGACCGGCGCCACTGGTACATCGACCCGGTCCCTCAGTATTATCGTTGGGATGGCGATTGGCACTATTTCGGCCGCCCCGGCTTCGGCGGCGGCCGCTACAATGGCGGCAGCTTCGGTCCATGCTGGACGCGGACGCCGATCGGGCCGATCTGGAATTGCGGGTGACGAGGGGGCGCGCGACTAGCCCGTCATTGCGAGCGTAGCGAAGCAATCCAGAGTCTTTCCGCGGAGGGATTCTGGATTGCTTCGCTACGCTCGCAATGATGGGATGGACGGCCCCCGAACGGCATCGGTGTGCCAGACTGGTGATGTTGAGTCGAACCAGACAAAGGGAGCCGTCCATGACGAAGATTAGCACGATTGGGGTTGATCTGGCGAAGAACGTTTTTCAAGTCCACGGGATTGACGCGTCGGGAGCTGTGGTGGTGAGGCGCCAGCTCAAGCGAGCCTCGGTCGAGAAGTTTTTCGCACAGTTGCCGCCGTGCCTGGTGGGCATGGAGGCTTGCGGCAGCGCTCATCATTGGGCGCGCGTGATCGGCCGGTATGGCCACGAGGTGCGGTTGATGCCGCCGGC